>JALESH010000003.1 GCA_022781985.1 Lachnospiraceae bacterium
GGAGCGGATCACATCCCATAAAGCAATCCCATGACTCAGCAGCAGGGCGGTCTTTTCTTCTATGGTATCCGGCACCGCCTCCCCTGTCACTCCGGCCATCACCTTCCAGAAGCGATTTTGGGGATGGCCGTAATAAAAGGCGTTTTCCCAGGATTTCACGGAGGGAAAGGTGCCCAGTATCAATATGCGGGAAGCCCTGTCACAGACAGGAGCAAAGGTGTGCTCCACCGGCGCACAATAGGTTTCCATCTGATCATTACCCTTTTCCTAGTATTCCTCTTCCTGTTCCTCATCCTCATGAATATCCGACTTGGGCTTTTCCAGCCCCTCTATGCTGATGCCCTTCTTCTGGGCATAATCCCAGAGCGCCGCATGGATGGCCTCCTCTGCCAGCAGGGAGCAGTGCACCTTTACCGGCGGCAGTCCGTCCAAGGCCTCCATCACCGCCTTGTTTGTCACCTGCATTGCCTCCTGAATGGTCTTTCCTATCACCAGCTCCGTAGCCATGCTGCTGGTTGCCACTGCAGCGCCGCAGCCGAAGGTCTTGAATTTACAGTCCCTTATGACACCGTCCTCATCAATATCCAGATACATACGCATGATATCGCCGCATTTGGCATTGCCCACGGTGCCTACCCCGCTGGCATCCTCTATCTCTCCCACATTTCTCGGATTCTGAAAATGATCCATTACTTTTTCTGTATACATAATTTTTCCTCCTGCTTCATCTACTCATGATCTATATGCCTCTTCCCTGCTCCCTGACAAAATCCTCATACAGCGGAGACATGGATCTCAGCTTCTCTACGATCTCCTTTACCGACTCTGCTGTTTTCTCCATTTCTTCCAAGGTATTCTCCTCGCTTACCGTAAGCCTCAGGGAGCCGTGGGCTATCTCATGAGGCAGGCCGATCGCCAGAAGCACATGGGAGGGATCCAGCGAGCCCGAGGTGCAGGCAGAGCCGCTTGAGGCGCAGATTCCCTTCATATCCAGCATGATCAGCAGAGACTCTCCCTCTATGAACCGGAAACTGAAATTCACGTTGTTGGAAAGCCTTTTTTCCCGGTCACCGTTCAGCCTGCAATAGGGAACCTCCTCACTGATTCTCCTGATCAGATAATCCCTCAATTCCTTTTCTTTTCTCTCCCTCTCCTCCAGCCGGTCAAAAGCCAGCTGTGCGGCCCTGGCCATGCCTACGATACCGGTTACATTCTCCGTACCTGCGCGCCTGCCTCTTTCCTGCTGGCCGCCGTGGATAAAGGATCTGATCCTGATGCCGGTGCGGATATAGAGGAATCCGATTCCCTTAGGGCCGTTGAACTTATGTCCGCTGGCACTGAGCATGCTGATGTTCATCTCATCCACCCGGATGGGCATATGGGCATATGCCTGAACTGCATCCGTGTGAAAAAGCACGCCATGGGCCTTTGCAAGGGCGCCGATTTCCCGGATGGGCTGGATGGTTCCTATTTCATTGTTTGCAAACATCACCGAGATCAGGATCGTATCCGGACGGATGGCCTTTTCCAGCTCCTCCAGCTTTATGATCCCATTCTCATCCACGCCGATATAGGTGACCTCATATCCCTTTTTTTCCAGGTACTGACAGGTGTGCAGTACGGCATGGTGCTCTATGGCAGATGTAATGATATGCTTTCCCTTGCAGGCATAGGCCTCAGCTGTAGCAATAAGCGCCCAGTTATCTGCCTCGGAGCCGCCTCCTGTAAAATAGATCTCGTTGCTTTTTGCTCCCAGCGTGGAGGCAATGAGCTCTCTGGCACTGCTTACTGCCTCCCTGGCCGATTCACCTGCTGAGTAAATACTGCTGGGATTTCCGTAACTTTCTGTAAAATACGGAAGCATGGCCTCCACTGCCTCAGGGGCTGTCCTTGTGGTAGCCGCATTATCTAAATATATTAACTCTTTCATTTCTCATTCAGTCCTTTCCTAAACTTAATTCCTAGTAAGCTTCTACGGATTGGGTATTTTCACTATATCATGGGGTGTTTGTTCTGTCAATAAAGGCACGTGCATATATTTATAAACAAAATTTCTCCAGCCCTTGAAAGGAGCATGGTTATTGACATGAAAAAGACCCACCCCCTTATTATAGGCACTATGATTCTGACGATTACAGGATTTGTCAGCCGTTTCATAGGCTTCTTCTACCGCATCTTCCTCTCCCGTGTATTTGGAGCAGAAGGAATGGGGCTGTATCAGCTCACCTCTCCGGTACTGGCTCTCACCTTCTCCGTGACTGTATCCGGCATGCAGACCGCCATCTCCAAATTCGTTGCCGGCGAAGCCTCTAACCGTGATTATAACACCTCTTTCAGAAAGCTGCTAGTAGGCTTTTGTATTGCCATGTCAATCTCTCTGGGATGCACCGCTTATATCTATCTTTTTTCGGATATGATCGCCTCCCGGATGCTGTTCGAGCCGAGGACGGCCCCCCTGCTGCGCATCATCTCTCTCTCTATTCCCATGGCCACGGTGCACTCCTGTATCAACGGCTACTTCTACGGCATACGCAAAACCTCCGTTCCCTCCCTGACCCAGCTTGCCGAACAGCTGGTTCGGGTAGGCAGTGTCTACCTGATTTATCATTTCAGCGCAAAAAAGGGGCTTACACCCACCATAAGCTTTGCAGTGGTAGGGCTCATTATCGGAGAAGCCGCATCCATGGCGGTTTCCCTGGCTGCCATCTACTGCCGCTTTTGCACCTTGACAAAATCCCGCTCCCTGCTCCCCAGAATAAAACAGCCCCCTTCCGTCTACCTGAGGGATGCCGGACAGCTGCTTTCCCTGGCCGTGCCCCTCTCCCTCAACCGTACCCTGATCAATTTTCTGCAAAGTATAGAAGCCATCTGCATCCCCCAGTACCTGCAGCGGTATGGCTATGACAATGCCAAGGCGTTGAGCGTATACGGAGTGCTGACAGGAATGGCTCTGCCTCTCATTCTTTTCCCCTCAGCCATCACCAACTCCGTTTCTGTCCTGCTCCTTCCCATCGTGTCAGAGGCTGACTCCAACAATAACCAGGGATCCATCAGAAAAGTAGTGAGAAAATCCATCCGGTACTGTTTCCTCCTGGGCTTCCTGTGCACCGCAGCCTTCCTGCTGCTGGGGCGTTGGGCGGGAGAACTCCTGTACAACAGCCCCCTGGCTGGCAGCTTCATTATTACTTTGAGCTTTATCTGCCCCTTTTTATACATAGCCAGTACCCTGAACAGCATTTTGAACGGTCTGGGCAAAACCCTGCAGACCTTCGCCTTCTGTATGGCCAGCCTGCTTCTGAGGCTGCTGTTCGTCATCCTTGCCATACCCGTTTTCGGCATCCGGGGATATCTCTGGGGGCTGCTGGCAAGCCAGCTTATGCAGACCCTTTTATGTGTATTTGCTGTCAGAAAATATCTGAAATAGTCTATTGCACAACCTTTTCGGGTATATTATAATGGCTATGGTCTAAAACAGCAGGTATAGCTGATACATATGGAGGTACAAAAATGGCATTCGAATTTATAAAAAAGCTGCCTACACCTGACGAGATCAGGGAGGAATTTCCCCTTCCCCCCGCATTGAGGGAGCTGAAGCAGCAAAGGGATGCAGAGATCAAAGATGTCATCACCGGCAAAAGCCATAAATTTCTGGTGATCATCGGTCCCTGCTCTGCAGACAATGAGGAGGCAGTCTGCGACTACATCAGCCGCCTGGCCAGGGTGAATGAAAAGGTAAAGGATAAGCTGATACTGATCCCCAGGATCTATACCAATAAGCCTCGCACCACGGGAGAAGGCTACAAGGGAATCATCCATCAGCCTGACCCGGAGAAAAAGCCGGATTTTCTCGCCGGCCTCATTGCTATGAGGAAAATGCACATTCGTGCCATTGAGGAATCCGGGCTGACCGCTGCTGATGAGATGCTCTATCCCGAAAACTGGAGATATTTATCGGATATCCTCTCCTATGTTGCCATCGGCGCCCGCTCCGTGGAGGATCAGCAGCACCGCCTTACCGTCAGCGGCTTCGACGTTCCTGCGGGCATGAAGAATCCTACCAGCGGAGACTTTTCCGTTATGCTGAACTCTGTCTATGCGGCACAGCACCCCCACTCCTTTATCTACAGGGGCTGGGAGGTGAACACCACAGGCAATGAGCTGGCCCATACCATACTGAGAGGTGCAGTCAACAAATATGGACGCAGTCTCCCCAACTACCATTATGAGGATCTGAATACCCTCATTCAGCTTTATGGAGAAAGAAATCTGCAGAATCCCGCCTGCATCATCGACACCAACCACAGCAATTCCAACAAGCAGTATGAGCAGCAGGTACGCATCGCCAAGGAGGTCATGCACAACAGGAAGCTGAATCCTGACATCCGCTGCCTGGTAAAGGGTCTGATGATCGAAAGCTATATTGAAGGCGGCTGCCAGAAAATCGGAGAAGGTATCTATGGAAAGTCTATTACGGATCCCTGCCTGAGCTGGGAAGCTTCCGAAAGGCTGATCTATGATCTGGCAGAATATGAATAAAAGCTTTTATCCAACTCTGGCTTCCTCTTTGAAAAACAGGCGGCAGCATGGGAGATCCCCATACTGCCGCCTGTTTTTTATTAATAAGCTTCTAAAATATCTTCAGGAAATTAGACAGCAGCACCGGGTTGACATAACTCTCCAGCACACTGCCTATGAAAATGATACCGATGATGACAACCAGCTGGGGAAGCTTCCGCAGCAGGTACTGTTTTCCTCCTCCATAGACCATCTCCCCCGACCTGTGGGGATAGTGAAGAGCGGTACAAACACGCCAGCACCAGTTCATCAGCATGAGGAAGGCCGGGGCCAGAAGGAGGTATTGAGGAAGGATGCCCGCCAGTACCAGCAGGATTCCCTTCAGCCCATATCGGATGGAGGCTGCCGAAAGGAAAATTCCGGCCATCGTTCCCATACACAGCGCATATCCCGAAACAGCCAGTATGCCGGCATAAGTAGTGGCCAGCAGACACAGCATCAGAACCATGCCCAGCCGCTCCTTCAGAACAAACAGCAAAAAAGCATTTCCGTCTATATCCAGATATCTCAGCCGGCTTAAGGAGGCCGCACTCAGCAGATCTGAACCCTCCAGGAAAAAATCCCCCCAGATATTGACGGCAAATGTTCCTATCAAAAATCCTCCCAGAAAAAGATACAGCCAACTCACATGCCGGCTGTATGCTCCGCGTATTTTAAGCATCCCGATCTCCTGCCGTTATATGATTTCCCATAACTGTTCAACACCCTCACAGTTACTGATTGATACAATATATGTGCAGAAGCCAGAATACATACTTGTCTGTCTTACAGTTCCCGTAAATATTTCTCCTTATAGGCCAGTACTGCGGAAATGGTCTTGGAGTCCTGGATCCTTCCCTCCAGGATCATCTGTGCCAGCTCCTCCGGGGAATAAGCCTCCACCTTGATGAATTCATCCTCATCCAGATGCTGCTCACTCTTCACCAGATTCCTTGCCAGATAGATGTCGATCCTCTCATTGCAGAAGGCTACCGTGGTATGGATTGTAAGCAGCAGCTCCAGATCATCGGAGCGATATCCGGTCTCCTCCTCCAGCTCTCTGGCCGCCGCCAGCCTGGAAGGCTCATCCCCCTCTTCATTCAGACCGCCTGCAGGTATCTCCAGCGTATAGCGGTCAAGTGCATTGCGGTACTGCCGGACCATCAGCAATTTCCCGTCCTCTCTGACCGGCACTACTGCCGCCGCTCCTCTGTGCCCGATAAAATCCCATTTTACGATATGGCCGGCAGGAGTCTGTACCGTGTCCTTGTAAAAATCCACAACAGTACCCTTATACACCAGCTCCCGGTCCAGCCTCTGAAATTTCTCTTCCATGTCCATGCATACTCCTCTCAAAATCCCAACCAAAGCTTTTATGCCAAAGTATTATGCCTTTTCCTCCAGCAGGGCCTCTGTGCTCACCAGCTTGACGCAGAGCACAAAGAGATCCGTAGCAGCAGCCAGCTCCTCCGGGGAAGGCAGGGTGGGGGCAAGACGTATGTTGGTGTCCTGAGGATCCATGCCGTAAGGGAAGGTGGCGCCGGCACCCGTCAGTACCACCCCGGCTTCTCTGCATTTGTCCACAATCTTTTTCGCACATCCCTCCATGGCCTCAAAGGAGATAAAATATCCCCCCTTAGGCTCTGTCCACTGAGCGATGCCTGCTCCTCCAAGCTCCTCCTCCAATACCCTCAGCACTGCCTCAAACTTGGGACGCATGATCTGCGCATGCCTGCGCATATGCCGGTTCAACCCCTCCAGGTTTTTGAAATATCTGACATGACGCAGCTGATTGAGCTTATCCGGTCCTATGGTCTGAATGGTCAGGCTCTTTCTCATCTCATCCAGGTTCGCCTTTGAGGCTGCCATTGCAGCAATACCGCCTCCGGGAAAGCTTACCTTAGAGGTTGAGGAAAATTCAAATACCAGATCCGGATTGCCTGCTTTCTCACATTCACCCACAATATCCAGAAGCTCTGCCTGATCCTCCTCATACAGGTGATGAATCACATAGGCATTATCCCAGAATATTCTGAAATCCTTTGCTGCCGGCTTTAGGGCCGCAAACCTCTTTACCGTCCGGTCAGAATACGTATATCCCTGGGGATTGGAATACTTCGGCACACACCAGATTCCCTTGATCGACTGGTCACTGCTTACCAGCCGTTCCACCGCATCCATGTCAGGCCCCTCCGGTGTCATGGGAACTGTGATCATCTCTATGCCAAAATGCTGTGTAATTGCAAAATGTCTGTCATATCCCGGCGCCGGACACAAAAACTTTACTTTATCCAACCTGCACCATGGCGTACTGCCCAGGACTCCATGGGTCATACAGCGTGAAACTGTATCATACATGATTGTCAGACTTGCGTTCCCGCATACAACCACATTATCAGGCCTCTCCACTCCCATCATATCAGCCATCAGCTTCTTTGCCTCCGGTATGCCATCCAAGACGCCATAGTTTCTGCAATCCGTGCCATCCTCCGTCTTATAGTCCGAAGAGGAACTCAGCACATCCATAATATCCATCTGCATATCCAGCTGGGAGGCTGCCGGCTTTCCCCTGGACATATCCAGTCTGAATCCCTTCTCCCGTGCCTCCTTATATTCCTGCTCCAGCTGTGTGTGAAGCTGCTGCAGCTCCTCTCTGCTTAAATCTCTGTACGATTTCATTTTCCACCATCCTCTTAACTTAACCATATTATCATTGTATATCCCATCGCCAAAGAATTATCATTGGATAATCGTATACAATCATACATCTCACCTATTGTACTACATGGTATGCATTTACACAAGATTTTTTTACTTTTTCCCTCTTCCTTTATAAATAAAAGCACGAAAAAAAAGCAAAGCCTTCATCATTCCATGAAGACTTTGCACCTTAGACACTGCTTACTTGTTGTACTCTATTTTTCCTTTCTTTGTTTCAAAAATAAAACAGATTACTACTTCGCATAATCTATGACACGAGATTCCCTGATCAGATTCACCTTGATCTGGCCCGGGTATTCCAATTCAGCCTCTATCTGCTTTGAAATGTTCCTCGCCAGCAATACCATGTCCGCATCAGTAATCTGCTCCGGAACTACCATTACACGAACCTCTCTGCCCGCCTGTATGGCAAAAGATTTGTCAACACCCTTAAAATTATTTGTAATATCTTCTAATTGCTTCAATCTGCTTGTATATGTTTCTAATGTCTCTCTTCTGGCCCCCGGCCTTGCCGCGGATATGGTATCTGCAGCCTGAACCAGGCAGGAAATCAGAAACTGAGGTTCCACATCGCCGTGGTGTGATTCCACTGCATTGATGACAGTGGCCGACTCCTTAAACTTCTTGCAGAGCTCCACGCCCAGCTGAATATGGGAGCCTTCCATCTCATGATCTACAGCCTTACCGATATCATGCAGTAAGCCTGCTCTCTTCGCCAGTCTCACATCCAGTCCCATCTCAGCTGCCAGCAGCCCGGAAAGCTGAGCTACCTCAATGGAATGCTTCAATGCATTCTGGCCATAGCTGAACCTGAATTTCATCTTGCCCAGCAGCCTTACCAGCTCGGGATGAATGCCGTGTACTCCCACCTCAAGTACGGCAGCTTCTCCCTCCTCCTTGATCATCACTTCTACTTCCCGCTGTGCCTTCTCTACCATCTCTTCGATTCTAGCCGGATGAATACGACCGTCCACAATCAATTTTTCGAGAGCAATTCTGGCCACTTCCCTTCGGATTGGATCAAAGCCGGATAAAATGACTGCCTCCGGTGTGTCGTCAATAATCAGATCTACACCGGTCATGGTCTCAAGGGTACGGATATTCCTTCCCTCTCTGCCGATAATCCTGCCCTTCATCTCATCATTGGGAAGCTGTACCACAGAAATTGTAGTCTCAGATACATGATCCGCTGCACATCTCTGAATAGCAGTAACCACATACTCCTTCGCTTTCTTGTCAGCCTCTTCCTTGGCTCTGCTCTCCATCTCCTTGATCATGACAGCAGTTTCATGCTTTACTTCATCTTCCACAATCTTTAACAAATAATCTTTTGCCTGGTCGGAGGTCAAACCTGAGATTCGCTCCAGTTCCTGTAATCTTTGTTCGTTGAGCTTCGTAACCTCTTCACGGTCTCTGGCCAGCTTCTCTTCCTTTACGGCCAGACTCGCTTCCTTCTTCTCAATGGCATCCGCTTTCTTGTCGATGTTCTCTTCCTTCTGCTGAACTCTGCGCTCATAACGCTGTGCTTCTGCCCTCCGCTCTTTGATCTCCTTATCCAATTCATTTTTTGTCCGAATGGATTCTTCCTTGACTTCGAGCAGGGACTCTCGCTTTTTTGTCTCAGCAGTCTTAAGAGCAGCATCAATAATTTCCCTGGCCTTGTCCTCTGCGTTGCCCAGCTTAGTCTCTACTACCTTTTTACGGTAAGACATAGCTGCTGCAGCTGATGCAGGCACTGCAATCACCAATGTTACGAATACTGCTATCACAACATCCATGTACAGGAGCACCTCCTTATTAAATTTTCATTGTACCATTATCTATAGAATGCAGGAACCAAAAAACTTTAAGGGATATTTTTTGATTCGGGTGAAACATTCTACCAAGCGATTCTACAACAGTTCAATTTTAAACTTAATCTGGTGTTATGTCAAGTGAAAGTGCTCTTCTAATTGTATCAGATGTAAATCCTTTTCGATATAAAAATGCTGAAAGCTTTTGTTTCTCCCTGATCTGCGCCGTATGAGGGTCATAATTTTTTTTCCTGAGCAGCTTCTTTGCCATAGCCAGTTCATCTGGCCCCTCTCCTTCCTCCTCCCTCTGTTCAAAGATTTCCTGTGTTATGTCCCTTTCAATTCCCTTATACAGAAGCTCCTGTTCTATCCGCCTCCTGCTTCTGTACTGCGCATAATATGATATATAGTCCTCTGCATACCTTCTGTCATCTATGTATCCATAGGACTTTACATATTCTATTGCCTCCTCAATAAGACTGTCTGCATACTCTCCCTGACGGAGCTTGTCCCTCAGCTGCTTTTCCGTATAGGGTCTGGCCTTTAAAAGATTCATGCTCCGCAGCTTTGCCCGCCTGGGAAGCACCTCCTGCATGATCTCCGAGTATTCCCCTTCTCCTATCTCACTGCCTTCCGATATCCGGTATCGGCGCAGCTCGCCCTTGTACAGCACAAAGGCAAATTCATCATCGATAAATATCCTGACCTTTTTCTTGCCGGCTTCCTCAATCCCCGTTACTGTCATCCTCTGTCTTAACCGCCTTCGTCTTCTTTTCCTCTTTCAGCTCTTTTGTACCTGCAGCTCCGGCTCCGGCTTCTGCCTGTCCGGCTCCCTCCTTATCAAGGCCGAAATGGGCACGGACCTTCACTTCGATCTCCCTGCATATTTCCGGATTATCCCTCAGGTACTGTTTTGCATTTTCGCGGCCCTGCCCGATTTTGTTCCCTTCATAGGCATACCAGGCTCCGCTTTTATTCACGATATTATTGCGGGCAGCCAGGTCCAGAATATCCCCCACCTGGGAGATCCCCTCTCCGAACATGATATCAAACTCTGCCTCCTTAAAAGGCGGCGCAATCTTGTTCTTCACTACCTTCACCCTGGTACGGTTTCCGAGAATCTCACCGCTCTGCTTCAGAGCCTCCACCCTTCTCACATCCAGACGCACAGAGGAATAGAATTTCAGGGCACGGCCTCCCGTAGTGGTCTCCGGACTTCCGAACATGACACCCACCTTCTCACGAAGCTGATTGATAAAAATAACGGTACAGTTGGACTTACTGATGATGGCTGTGAGTTTACGGAGTGCCTGGGACATCAGACGGGCCTGAAGCCCTACGTGGCTGTCTCCCATTTCACCCTCAATCTCCGCCTTGGGAACCAGGGCTGCCACAGAGTCCACAACCACAATATCCACTGCCCCGGACCGTACCATGGTCTCAGTAATCTCCAGAGCCTGTTCTCCGTTATCCGGCTGGGATATGTACAGATTATCCACATCCACCCCTATATTCTTTGCATAGACCGGATCCAGTGCATGCTCTGCATCAATAAATCCTGCAATGCCGCCCATCTGCTGCACCTTTGCTATCATATGCAGAGTGACTGTGGTCTTACCGCTGGACTCCGGCCCATATATCTCCACAATCCTTCCTTTTGGAATCCCCCCCAGCCCCAAAGCGATATCCAGACTCAGGGAGCCGGTGGGAATCGTCTCCACATTCATCTGGGCATGGGGATCGCCCAGCTTCATCACAGCCCCTTTTCCAAACTGCTTCTCTATGTGTGCGAGCGCTGCTTCCAGTGCCTTCTGCTTTTCTTCTTTTTCCATCTTGATAACCATACTCCTTTCAAAATCAATCTTCTCCTTATCAATGCTTCTACGCTGAAATCATGGGCGAACTGCCGGAAATGCCGGAATGACCGGAATGGAACTGACTAAATGAAAATACTACAGGTTCACGGATACTTTCACTCACTGTAACACAGCTTTCCTCCTGCGTCAAGCCGTTTATTGCTACCGCCCATGGCTGTCCAGGATACACTGACGTATCAGGATCAGGGCAGAGGATACTGCAGTTTCTCTTATTTTTTCCCTGTCACCCTGAAAATGGTATCTTTCTGTCCTCACCCTGCCCCGGACACTGCAGGCAATATATACCAGTCCCACCGGCTTTTCTGCTGTGCCCCCGCCGGGGCCTGCGATTCCTGTCACCGCTGCCGCTACATCTGCTCCGGCAGCCGCTGCTGCCCCCAGAGCCATGGCCTCAGCTGTCTGCTCACTGACAGCCCCATATTCCTCCAGCAATCTTCCACTCACTCCCAGGATTTTTTCCTTCGCCTGGTCAGAGTAGGTAACATAGCCCGACTGAAATACCTCTGAAACCCCGGGGACATTGATCATTCTGGCTGAGAGCCTCCCGCCTGTACAGGATTCTGCGGTGCACAGCGTCAGTCCTCTCTCCCTAAGCAGCTCATACACAGCCCTTTCCAGGGTGACCCCCTCCTCTGTGGTATAGATACTTTCTCCAAACCGCCGATACAGCTCATCCAGCAAAGGGGAAATCAATTCCTTTGCCCTTTCCCGGCTCTCTGCCCTGGCTGTTATCCGCAGATGAACCTCGCAGCTCTTGGCATAGGGAGCTATGGTGGGATTGGTCTGGGCATCGATCATATCCCTGACCATGGCTTCTGCCTTACTTTCTCCTATCCCGCATATTTTCACCGTTCTGGAGTGAATGGTTCCCCCTACCCTGTCGGAAAGATAGGAGAAAATACTCTTCTGAAACATGGGAATCAGCTCTCCAGGCGGACCTGGAAGCAGGATAACAGTCTTTCCCTCTTCCTCTATAATAACTCCCGGAGCCGTACCGTTTTCGTTTTCTACTGCCACAGCCTTTTCAGGCAGCATGGCCTGTTTCCAGTTACTGTCCGGGATCCCGGCCTGTTTTTTTCTGAAATATTCCTCAATATGCTTTCTGGATGGCTCATGCATATAAAGCCTCCTGCCCATGACACCGGCCGCTGTTTCCTTTGTCAGATCATCTGCTGTTGGTCCCAGGCCCCCCGACAGGATCACCACATCGGAACGCTCCAGTGCCGTCTCAAGCGCCCTGCCAAGCCTCTCTTCATTGTCCCCTACTACAGTCTGATAAAAGCAGGACAGTCCCAAAGCCGCACACTGCTCGGACAGCCAGGCCGCATTGGTATTCACAATATTGCCCAGCAGGAGCTCTGTTCCTACTGATATGATTTCCACTATCACAGCATGCTTCATAATATTTCCCCCATTATTTTGTCTCCTTGATTATATCCTTGTTTTTCATCAGATAGTCTGCCAGCGAAACCACTGTCAGTATCAGCGCCGCCCACATAACGATATCCGTCACCGGGGCCAAAGCCTGCAGATCACAGATCATGAGGCAGATCATGAGCATATGGGAAACTGTTTTGAATTTTCCCCAGTAGCTGGCCGCAATCACTACACCATTGTCAGACGCGATCAGCCGGAAGCCGCTGATGATAAACTCCCTGGCTATGATGATGATGACAATCCAGGAAGGAATCCTTCCCATATCCACCAGACAGATCAGGGCCGAGCAGACCAGCAGCTTATCCGCCAGAGGATCCATAAACTTGCCAAAATTAGTCACTAAATTATACTTTCTTGCAATCCTGCCATCCAGCATATCTGTCAGGCTGGCTGCCACAAACAGGGCAAGGGCTATCCACTTATCCCACTTTCCGGTAAGCGGCACCAGCATGAACACTACAAAGAACGGAATCATGCACACTCTCAGAACTGTCAGTTTATTGGGCAAATTCATCACACTTTTCTCCTATCAAATTTCCTATCAAATCATATTCCAGGGAACCGGTTATCTGAACCTTTACAAAGTCCCCGCTGATCAGCTGCCTGGCAGTATGGATAAAAAGATAACCATCCACATTGGGGGCATCCTTGTAGGTTCTGGCTACATAGGCATCCTCATCGGCCACCCTCCCCTCCACCATGGCATATAACTGTCTGCCTACCATCCTTTCTGCCGCTTCATAGGCAATCTCCTGTTGCAGCTCCATGATCTGTCCCCTTCTTTTCTCTTTCACAGTCTCCTCCAGCTGATCCGGCATGGCAGCAGCCGGTGTATCCTCCTCCGGAGAGTAGGTAAAAACTCCCAGACGGTCAAATTCCATCTCATCCACAAATTCCATCACCTTATCATGGTCTTCCTCTGTCTCACCTGGAAATCCTGTGATCAGTGTGGTTCTCAGGCAGATGTCCGGTATGGCAGCCCTGAGCCTCTGCACTGTGGCCCGGATTTCACTGCTGTCAGTCCTTCTTCCCATCCGTTTCAGAACCCTGTCAGAGGCGTGCTGTATGGGTATATCCAGGTAATGGCATATTTTTTCTTCCTCCCGGATAGTCTGAATCAGTTCATCTGTAATTTCCTCCGGATAGCAGTAGAGAAGCCGAATCCATTGAAGCCCTTCTATCCTGGCCAGTCTCCTCAGCAGCTCAGGCAGCTTCTTCTCCCCATAGATGTCGCTGCCGTAGAGGGTAGTCTCCTGGGCCACCAGAATCAGCTCCCTGACCCCCTGCCCTGCCAGCTTTTGGGCCTCTGCCTCCAGCTGCTCCATGGGTATACTCCTGTACCCTCCCCTCACCTTGGGAATAATGCAATAGGTACAGTGTTTGTCACAGCCCTCCGCGATTTTCAGATACGCATAATGGCCTCCCGTGGTAACCAGCCTCTTTCTGTCTCCTATGGGCCTGGCATCCAGGGACTCCATATAGCTCTCCCCCCTCCCTGCCAATGCTTCCTCTACAGCCTCCACGATGCTGTCGATTGCAGAGGTACCCAGTATGGCATCCACCTCCTCGATTTCCTTCTGTATCTCTTCTTTATAGCGCTGCGCCAGACAGCCTGTGACAATCAGCGCCTTTACCTGACCGCTCTTTTTCAGCTCTGCCATTTCCAAAATGGTATTGATACTCTCTTCCTTGGCATCATTGATAAAGCAGCAGGTGTTGACCACAATGACCTCTGCTTCTGTCTCATCATCTGTAAAAGCATACCCTTTTTCTGCCAGCATGCCCAGCATCACTTCCGAATCCACCAGATTCTTGTCGCATCCCAGCGATACAAATAATATTTTCATTTCCTCAACATACCCTTCGTACTCATATTCAAAACAATATGCCCGCAATCCATACGGGCATATTCTAAAATTTATTAAACTGTTTGGGACACAGCCTCATCTTCTTCTGCTTCTTCCTCCGGAAGCTCCTGATTTGTTTCCTCCGTCATATAGCTGACCGTCTCCTCCGCTTCTTCTGTTCCTTCTGCTTCCTCCGTGGTTTTCTTTTCTAATTCCTCCTGTACTTCCTCCTCACTCAGAATCCTGATCTTTCCCTGATTCAATTCCTCCACCGCAACGGACAGGGGCTTCTTGCCTGCCGCATTTACCAGTGCCTCCTCTCCTCCAATAATCTGTCTCGCCCTCTTGGAGGTGGCCATCACAATGGAATACCTGCTGTTGACCACCGGCGCTTCTCCCGGCTCAACCTCGCTGTTGACTACCTTCATTAGATCTGAATAAGATGGATGTAACATTTTTTTCTCCTTTCACAGGCACCTTCAGTCCCTGTCCTATATTTTCGGTCAATATCTTTTATAAGCTCCTCACTGCCAAAATCCCTCTACGCTTCATCTGTATCCTGGCCTTCTGCCTGTGCTCTGCCTGCAATCGTCTCCGGCAGGAGAGCTGACAGCACCAACTGGCTGTTTTCCATTACCAATACTGCCTTCGTCTTTCTGCCCTGGGTGGCATCAATAGCCATTCCCGACTCCTTAGCACTCTGCACCAGCCTCTTGACAGGTGCCGAATCAGGGCTTACGATAGCTACGATCTTCTCTGTATTTACAATGTTACCAAAACCTATATGAATCAATCCTGTCATATGCCCTGCCTTACTCTATATTCTGTATCTGTTCCCTGACCTTCTCAATCTCTGTTTTCAGCTCAATGGCTCTGCCTGATATCTCCAGATCATTGGCCTTGGAAAGGATGGTATTGGCCTCCCGGTTCATCTCCTGGGCAATAAAATCCAGCTTCCTTCCGATGCTTCCCCCCGCTGCCAAAGCCTTCCTCATCGTCTCAATATGACTTCTTAGACGCACCAACTCCTCATCCACACAGGCCTTGTCAGCTAAAATAGCCACCTCCATCAGCAGCCTGCTCTCATCCACCTGTGCATCCTCCAGAAGCTCCTGCACCTTTTCCCTCAGCCTGGCCCTGTATTCCTCAATCAGCCCGAGAGAACGGGTCTCAATAAAATCCACATGCACAAGCATCTCCTCCAGCTTGGCCAGCAGATCAGCCCTCAGGTTCTCCCCTTCCCTGTTCCTGGTCTCCACAAATGCCTCTGCAGCTCCCTGCAATGCAAGGTATAATACCCTCCAGATCCCCTCCTGGTCAATCTCCTGTTCCTCCATGGAAAAAACCTCCGGATACCTGGACAGGGAGGAAAGCCGCACATCATTATCCAGCCCAAAGTCCTCTGCCATCTGCTTCAGATACTCCATATACCCGGCTGCGATATCCCTGTTGTATTTTATGCTGATACTGCTCTCCGTAAAATCCTCATAGGTAATGAAGATATCCACCTTTCCTCTCTGGACATAATTCCTCATCTCCGTCCGGATGGCCGATTCAAAAAAGCCAAGCTTCTTCGGCAGCTTGATATTGATATCAGAATACCTATGATTGACCGCCTTCATCTCTACCGTAACCTTGCGCTCTGCCTCCAACACCTCGTATCTGCCAAAGCCTGTCATGCTTCTTATCATCTTTCTATCCACGCTCCTTCCACAGTCCGGAGACTTTACGTAACGCAACTATGCGTAACGCAACTATGTGTAACCCAAATCATTTTTCATATTATTATAAAATATCAGACCATCTCCGTCAAGGATATGATAGGGTAAAAATCCGATTCTGCCATTGAAAAACAGAGGAAAATAATATAAAATCTCTGTAGCTGTGTAACTGTCCAATCCCCTGACTGTTACCGCAAATCTTATCAAGCGAGGAAATGACTATGGCATTTGACGGCATCACTGTTGCCAGTGTAGTAAAAGAATTGAATGACAGCCTGCCGGGAGGCAGGATCTGTAAAATCGCACAGCCGGAAAGTGACGAGCTGCTGCTCACCATCAAAGCAAATGGCTGCCAGAGGAGGCTTTTTATCTCTGCGGATGCTTCCCTGCCCCTGATCTATCTGACCTCCGGCACCAAGCCCAGCCCCATGACGGCTCCCGGCTTCTGCATGCTGCTGAGAAAGCATCTGCAAAACGGCAGGATCCTCCAAATAACCCAACCCGGACTGGAACGCATCGTAGAAATCCATATAGAGCATCTGGACGAGATGGGAGATCTTCGTACCAAAAAGCTCATTATAGAAATCATGGGAAAGCACAGCAATATCATTTTCACCGATGAGGAAAATCTCATCATCGACAGCATCAAGCATATCTCCGGCATGGTCAGCAGCTTTAGGGAGGTTCTTCCCGGACGTCCCTATTTCATCCCACAAACTCGGGAAAAGCTGGATCCGCTGTCTTCTGATGCCGGAGAATTCTGCACAGTGATCCGTGCCAAAGGCATACCTGTATTTAAGGCTGTATATGGAAGCTATACTGGTCTTTCCCCTCTGGCAGCCCAGGAGATCTGCTATCGCGGGGGAATCGACGGAGACGTTTCCGCCGCATCCCTGAGCGATGAGGATATGCACCGGCTTTCCGAAGCTTTTTCAGCCATGGTCAGGGATATACAGGCCGGCAGCTTCCTCCCCAATATCGTCTATGAACGGAACATCCCGGTGGAATTTTCCGCCCTGCCCCTGACGATGTACGCAGCAGGGGAAAAAAAGGAATACAGCAGTATCAGCAGCCTTCTGGAAACCTACTATGCCCAAAGAAATACCCTGACCAGAATACGCCAGAAATCAGCGGATCTCAGAAGGATCGTGCAGACCGCCCTGGAAAGAACTGTAAAAAAATATGACCTGCAGCTTATCCAGATGCGTGACACGGAAAAAAGGGAAAAATATCGTATCTATGGGGAGCTCCTGAATACCTACGGCTACCATGTGGAGTCGGGAGCCAAATCCATGAAGGCTCTCAACTATTATACCGATGAGGAAATCACGGTTCCTCTGGATCCCACTCTTACCCCATCGGAGAATGCCCAAAAATATTTTGCCCGATATAATAAGCTGAAACGCACCTATGAGGCCCTGTCAGAGCTGACACTTGAGGTTCAGTCAGAGATCGCCCATCTGGAATCCATCAGTGCCTCCTTGGATATCGCAGCAGCGGAGGAGGATCTGGTTCAGATCAGGGAGGAGCTGACGGAAAGCGGCTATATCCGGAGAAAGGGCGGGACAAAGAAGACAAAGATCACCAGCCGCCCCTTCCACTATATCAGCAGTGACGGCTATCACATTTATGTAGGGAAAAATAACTACCAGAACGAGGAACTGACCTTTAAGTTCGCCTCAGGCAATGACTGGTGGTTCCATGCCAAGGGCATCCCAGGCTCCCACGTGATCGTAAAATCAGAGGGGCAGGAGATGCCTGACCGAACCTTTGAGGAGGCCGCCAGGCTGGCAGCCTACTACTCCAAGGCAAGGGGGCAGGAGCGAGTAGAAATCGATTACACGGAAAAAAAGAACGTAAAAAAGCCCAGCGGAGGCAAGCCGGGCTTCGTGGTATACTATACCAACTATTCCATGGTCATGGATTCGGATATCGGAAAATTACAGCAGGTGCAGTAGCTGCACCTGCTGTCTGCTTAGTTTGTCTGTCCCGGCTTCTTTGTATCCGATGGACAGCCCAAGGCAGACTGGCCATCGCCCTTCCCGGAGCATTTGCAACCGGAGGGACAGCCAATACATTTCACTCCCCTTTTCTTGGCTCTGACCATATAAATTACTGAGGCCCCCACTGTGACCAGCAGGATCCCTGTGACAATCAAATCTGCCATAACCACACTCCCTTTACACCAAGACTTAAGTCAATTTATATTCCGCACTGAACTTTTTATTGGCCCTGTGGCTCAGAGCAGCCAGGATGCCTGCCATGGCCATCACTGCGATCAGACCCGGAATAAAAGCACTGCCCAGGCTGCCTGTTGTGATCAGCGTACCTATCTGGTAAACCAGAAATGCCACTGTGTAGCCTGTTCCAAGCTGCAGTCCGATGCCGCCCCAGAGCCATTTTTTATCCTGCATTTCTGAGTTCATTGCACCGATTGCCGCAAAGCAGGGTGGGGTAAACAGATTAAACATCAGATAGGCAAGAGCTGCCACAGGGGTAAGCCCAAAGGCTACAGCCACCTCGCCGGCTCCGCCTATCAGAGCCAGTTCTTCTACATCTATAAAACTGGTGAGACCATATACCACCGCCAGGGTACCAACCACATTCTCTTTTGCAATAAATCCTGTAATCGCTGCTGCTGCCAGCTGCCAGACCCCGAAGCCCAGAGGAATCAGCAGAACCGCGAAGGGAGAGGCGATCCCCGCCAGGATAGAGGTATGCTCCATGCCTTCCTCCACAACCTGCAGCTGCCAGTTGAAGGTCTGCATGATCTGGACTGCAGCATTGCATACCAGAATAATGGTGCCTGCCTTGATAATGTAGGCCTTCGCACGGGAGAACATGGAAACCACCGCCCTCTTAAGGCTGGGCAGCTTATATTCTGGAAGCTCAATAATAAAGAAGGATTTTCTGTATTTGTGTCCGGTGATTTTCAGCACCAGCAGTGCGCCCAGGAAGATCAGCAGGATGCCTGCAAAGTACATCAGGGTACCCACCCAGGAGGCATCTGCAAAAAACACTCCCGCAAAAAGAGCGATAACCGGCAGCTTTGCACCGCAGGGCATAAACGGAGTCAGCATAGCCGTAGCTCTGCGCTCTCTCTCATTACGGATGGTACGGCACGCCATGATACCGGGTATAGCACATCCGGTGCCGATTACCATGGGGATAATAGACTTTCCTGAAAGGCCCACCCTTTTGAAGATAGGATCCATGACCACGCTTACACGTGCCATATAACCACAGTCCTCCAGCAGGGCGATCAGAAAATACATTACCATTACCAGCGGAAGAAAGCCCACTACCGCGCCCACACCTCCTATGATGCCTTCCACTAACAGAGACTGCAGGAAGGGGGATGTATTTTCCACCAGGCCTGCCACCCAGCCCTGGAAGTCTTCGATCCAGCCCACCAGTATATCTCCCAGCAAGGGGCCCACCGTAGACTGTGAAATATCGAAAACCACCCACATTACAAGCGCAAAAAAAGGTATACCGATCCATTTGTTTGTCAGCACCGCATCGATCCTATCCTGCTTATTTTTTTCCTTTGTGAGAATCCTGCGCTTCTCCACCTGGCTTACAATCTGGTTTACAAAGGCAAAACGCTTTCTGTCTGCTGCCTCCACCTCAGCCTTATCCAGCAGGTTGATCTCCTCCTGTACATAGGCAGCCTTCTGCCCGCAGCCCTTCAAGGCTACCGCTGTGCTGATGAGATCCTTCAATCCATTATTATTTGCAGACGCTGCCACCGTGGCGATGACCGGACAGCCCAGCCTCTCAGACAAAAGCGCCGCATCAACCCGGGTACTCTTCTTCTCATTGATATCGCTTTTATTCAGGGCTACCACCACAGGAATCCCCAGCTCCAGCAACTGGGTGGTAAAAAACAGGCTCCGGCTGAGATTGGTGGCATCCACAATATTAATGATCACATCTGGATGCTCATTCTTTACATAAGCGCTTGTAATGCTTTCCTCGGATGTGAAGGGAGACATGGAATAGGCCCCCGGCAAATCCACCGCAACCAATTCCTCCGTTCCCGTATAGCAGGTTTTTTTAATCGGACTTTCCTTCTTTTCCACTGTGACGCCTGCCCAGTTGCCCACCCGCTCATTCCTTCCCGTCAAAGCATTGTACATGGTGGTCTTTCCGCTGTTTGGATTTCCTGTCAATGCAATTCTCATGATCCATCCTCCTCATTTTCTTCCTAACAGATTGTCTTATGTTGTTAGTATCAACTAACTATTTGCGAAAACAAAAGAGTGTCCTGCACCCTCTTATGCCGGAAAACCGAGCACAGCTTGATTTGGGGCGCACCGCTGTACCTCCTGCTTCCCGGCCTTTTTCTTTATATTGAAATAGCCTTCGCTAATTCATTATCAATATTATATCTGGCATCTTTGATCGAAACTACACACCCTCCCTTTCGGTGGGAGATCACCGTAATAGGTTCGCCGCTGTAGCACCCCAGTGAAAAAAGAAAGGAATTCAGTTCTTCATCATCCGTGACAATATCTTTAATAATATATTCTTCTCCAATATTCGCATCGATTAAATTCATATATTCCCTCTGTTTCTTTGGTATTCTCCGGCAGGAAGGCTCCTTCCCTGCCAGCCGGAAGTTGATAGCCCACTCTTTTTTGTTAGAATCCTCTAACTCTGGTTTTCATTCTAATACAAAGGTTTTGTTTTGTCAACTTTTTTCCTTTTTATTTCATAGCCTCTCCTTGGTTCAGCACCGGTACACTATACAGAAACAGGACATCCTGATCATGGAATTGCAGGTACCTTCCCAGTAGATCCGGATGGATATACCGGATATCCACCAGCGTCACCGAGGCATATCCCTCTGCCAGAAGAGGAGCCAGGCTGCTGCCAAAGGAATCCCGGAAGAGAATCAATTCCTTATCCGCCGGGGCTGCCGGATTCTCTATCCGAAGCAGGGGCAGGGGGCCTGATAAAAACATCTCATAGGGATCCCTCCCATAGGCCTTTTCCATATCGTAGACTGCCATCCATTTCCCATTCTGGAAATCATATACGGTACATTGCTCCAGCAGCCTGTTTGTCAGATACTGCAGCCTTTCGGCCTGCAGCGGCAGGGCTGACTGGCCATAATATACCCCATAAAAAGGCCTGTCCAGGGTTCTGGCCTCATACTCAGCCTCCAATCTCACTCCCATCCCTGCTGCGATTTCCCTTGCTACCCCCACCAGCCTTTCCTGCCTCCAGTGAATATCCGTTTTATAATAGTCCTCTGGGGCCAGTAGCCTTGTAATATCAATGAATTGCATATAACCGGTTTTTTCTCTGATCAATTGATAAAAGGCATCATAGTCCATGGACAGATGTCCGCCTTGCCCTGCCAAAAAACAATTTTTATCGGGAATCACACAAAAATACAGACTCACCTCCGTATCCTCCATATAGGTCCGGCAGACATGGCTAAACCGTTCCGCAGCCCGGCATACCGCCTCCTCCCTCAGGGGATATTCCATTCTGGCTGCATAGCCATCCTCCACATATATCCCGTGATTATCCTTCTGTCCATATACATAAAAGACAAAAAAAGCCTTTAGGCTTCGGAAGGCGTCCCTCCAGGGAAACTGATCCAGGGCATAGTTCTCAAAAGCTTCCATAAATTCCCCTGATACAGCAGCCTCTGCTGACAGCTCAGGAAACTGCTCCAGCCTGCGCCTTTCACTTTCCGACTCTCTGTCAGCCTCCTTCAGCCAGGCCAACAGGGACAGCCCCAAAAAGAAAGCAGCCAGCACACAGGCTGCTGCCCTTCCCCTCCCTGCCGTCATAAAAAACCTCCATTCCTGATCCGCCTGCAAACCTGGGTACAGGCACAGATTTACATGTAAAAAGCTTAAAACCTGAAATAAAGAAAGGGATTGAAGGAGCCATCCACCAGATATGCCGTGGAAAGCAGCAGCAGAGCTGCCAGCACCGCCGGCTCCAGCAGATTTAAGAGCCGCTCTCCCACAGCAGAACGCCTCATCCTTTCTGTCAGCCTGCTGCAAAGAGGAGTTGCCCCAACAGCAGCCGCCAGCAGGACGACCCTGTAGCTTTTCAGATAATATATGCATTCCATAGAAACAGCCGGCAGCTCCCCCACACCGAACATTCCTGCCAGACAGGCAGCAGCCTCCTTCAGATCCGCGGCATCAAAAATAACAAAACTGATCATTACAGCCGCTATGACATATACATGGGAAAGCAGCCTGCCCTTTCCCGGATATTTCAAGAGACCTGTTTTCTCCAGTATCAGAAGCACTGCAAAAAACAAGCCCCAGAGGATGAAATTCCAGGCCGCGCCATGCCAGAAGCCGGTCAGCATCCATACCGTCAAAATATTAATTATCCCCTTCAGCCTCCCCGCCCGGCTGCCGCCAAGGGGAATATATACATAGTCCCGAAACCAGACACCCAGAGAAATGTGCCACCGCCTCCAGAACCCGGTTATACTCCCGGCAATATAAGGATAGTCGAAATTTTCAGGAAAACGAAAGCCAAAGATCCTGCCCAGACCGATGGCCATATCGCTGTAGCCGGAAAAATCAAAATAAATATGCAAGGCCAGGGCGGCTGCATAGATCCAGTAAAACAATACCGCTTTATCCCCGGATGTCTTAAAAGCCTCACACAGCTCACCCAGCACATTGGCAAACAGTACCTTTTTAGACAGGCCCAAGACAAAACGGCGGATTCCCCATGCAAAATCATCCAGGCTGTGGGTTCTGTTTTCCAGCTGTCCTGCCATCTCCGAATAACGGACAATGGGACCGGCAATCAGCTGAGGGAACATGGAAATATAGAGGGCCAGCCGTATCAGGCTTCTTTGAGCAGGCACCTCTCCACGATAGACATCTGCCAGATAGCTCAACATCTGAAAGGTATAAAAGCTGACCCCTATGGGAAGCTTCAGCCGCAATAAAGGAAGGGAAGAACCTGTCAGCCCATTCAGGTTCCTAATAAAAAAATCTGCATATTTAAAATAAACCAGCAGCCCAAGCTGCATTAGGATGCACAGGACCAGCGTCCATTTTGCCTGCCTGTCCCGCGCCTTTGACCCTCCTGTATCTTTTCCGGCTCTGCTGATGACAGCCTCCATCCATATCCCGGAAAGGTATCCCAGCAGGATGGAGGCCGTCATCAGCAGCACATGCCTGGGTTCCCCCCATGCATAAAAGAAAAGACTGGCCGCCAAAAGCCAGCCATTCTTCAGATCCATGGAGGCCGAAGGCATCCCGAGAAGCACAAAGTACAGTACTGCCGTAACAGGCAGAAAATAATATAAAAACGGTATACTTGAAAACAGCATCCTTCGCTCCTGTTATTCTATTTTCTCCTCAGCAGCAGGAACGGCTCCCTTTCCAAAGACTTGGGAAAGACTGGCCTTAAATTGTTTCATGATTTCCTCCTTCCCAAAGGCGGATACCACATATTCATCATTGACTACATAAATGGCCATTTCATCCGGAAAGCCGCACATCCAACGGGTATTCAGAATGCTCTCCCTGAGGGCCTCTGCCAGAGCCTCTGCATCGGCTTCCTTGGTCAGATGAAAGGCCGCTCCTGTAAAGGTATTGGCATTCATGGCATGGATCAGAGATGCTGCCTCATCGATCATTCCCGCCTGCTCTGCAGGAAGATAAAGCATATAAGTAAGGCTCTCTTTGTCTTCAATATTAAAAATTCCCGCCCCATTGTCCACCGGATTACCAGGGTCTCCGCCCATGGCCGGAAATCTTTCCTCTTCCCCAAATTTATCCCATACCTTATTCAGAAGATCAGCCGGATCAGCCACCATCACCCTCTCTTCACCGGCAGGCTCCTGCCTGCCGCAGCCCATCAGAGCCAATATCATGCCTGCCGTTACCGCCAAGAGCTTCACGATCCTTTTCATTTCACAACTCCTCCTTGCGCACTGTCCCTCGGTGCCTGTCTGCACCGCCTGTATTTCCCCCCAACGCCTTTATATCAAAAAAGGGGGGCAGCCCGCCTCTGCACAACTGCCCCTGCCCCATTCCTGCTCTATAAGGTTCCGCTGGTAAATAAGGACTTCACATGATCCACTTCTTCCTGCGTTGCCTTAGATGCCGGCACATAGTAGGATTTCTCCCTTGCAAGCTGATACAATTCCTCCTGAGACTGCTCACAGGCATTACGGATCTGCTTCAGGGTCTGCTTCAGTTCCTTATTTTCTGTCTGTGCAATCATGCCTCCATAACGCACCAGTTCACCGTTGATTCCTGCCAAGGTATCTGCTACCATCGTTTTTTCCTGCATATTGCTTTCCTCCTTACTGCAAAAACTTCATCAGCTGCTGCTTGTTGTCCATTGCCGAACGGGCGCCTTTTTCAAAAAACTGCTTAATGCCCGCATCCGTAGCACATTCCGCATATTCCTTCATTTTACAATGGGTAGTGTCATATCCGCCAATCAAATGACGCAAATTCTGTAAATCCAGCTCTGATAAATTAGCCATATCCGCACCTCCTGAAAATAATATATAAAACGGCAGCCCCAGACCTCTGACCGGTCGCCGCCCTTTTATTATTTCCTGGACAGCAGCTTTTATACTCCTTCCTTTTTTATCCTTTTCACCGCAGAATCCCCATATCCTGCAGAAAGATTTTCACTCCCATCCCGATCAGCAGGATGCCTCCGACCAGCTCAGCTCCCACTTTATACCTTGTCCCAAAGACGCTGCCCGCCTTTACTCCCGCCATGGAGAGGAAGAAGGTGGTCACTCCGATGAAAGCAACTGCCCATAAGATATTTACCGAAAGGAAGGCAAGGCTTATGCCTGCAGCTAGGGCATCTATACTGGTAGCCACCGCCAGCGCAAGCATTTCCCTCACTGCCAGGGAATCATTTCTTTCCTCAGCTTCTCCCCAGCATGCCTCCTTAATCATATTGATACCGATCAGGCCAAGCAGCACCAGCGCGATCCAGTGGTCTATGGCAGCCATGCTGTCTCTGAAACGGATCCCCAGCCCATATCCTACAGCCGACATCAGAGCCTGAAAGCATCCAAACCAAAGCCCCACCTTTACTGCCTTCTCCATGGTCAGCTCCCGCAGGGCAAGACCCTTGCAGACCGCCACGGCAAATGCATCCATTGACAAGCCTGCCGCCAGCGCAAGCAGTGTAAAAACATCCATCCTCTTCCTCTCCTCTTCCCGTATACTTTTGTTTTACAGCAAAAGACCCACAGACAGGGGAAGCATCCGCCGCTGTCTATGAGTCTCATTCCTTATGGTAATATCAGATTTTAAGCATGATGCTGCTATTACCGGAATCTCACCGCCTTACAGTATTGTATGGGGGTTATTTTCAAAATATGCATAATTTGTCTGTACAAAAGTGATTTTTCCATTATACTGGGATAAAAAGCTATTTTTGAAAGGAAAAACCGCTATGACACTGACTACCCTCTGCTATATCGAAAATGAGGACTCTTATCTGATGCTGCACCGCATCAAAAAGAAAAATGATATCAACCAGGACAAATGGATCGGCATAGGCGGCCACTTCGAGTCAGGCGAAAGCCCGGAAGAATGCCTGCAGCGTGAGGCCATGGAGGAAACCGGACTGACGCTTACCTCCTGCCGCTTCCGGGGCATCGTCACCTTTATCTGTGACAGCCTCACCGACTACTACATGTGCCTCTATACGGCAGACAGCTATACCGGCACCCTGAAGGAATGTGAGGAAGGCACTCTGGAATGGGTAAAAAAAGACAGGATCCCGGAGCTGAATCTATGGGAAGGAGATCTGATTTTCTTTCAGCTTCTGGAGGAGGATGTCCCCTTCTTTTCCCTGAAGCTGCGCTATGAAAAGGATGTCCTCCGGGAAGCCGTTCTGGACGGTCAGCCCCTGGAGCTGCTGGATATCGTGGATCAGGAAGGAAATCCCACGGGAAAAGTAAGGGAGCGCTCTCTCGTACACCGCTACGGCAGCAGACACCGCACTGCCCATGTCTGGATCGTCCGTCCGGGAGCAGCCGGCAGCTTTGATCTGCTGCTGCAGGAGCGGGCCGGGGATAAGGACAGCTTCCCCGGCTGCCTGGACATCTCTTCCGCGGGCCATATCCCTGCGGGCAAGGGCTATCAAGAATCCGCTCTCAGAGAACTGGAAGAAGAGCTGGGTATCACTGTCTCCCCCCAGGAGCTGGTTTTTGTGGGCTTCCATGAAGGGGTTTCCCACTCCTGCTTCCATGGCAAGCCCTTTCATAACCAGGAATACAGTGCGGTCTATCTGCTGGAAAGGGATATAGAAATATCCCAATTGAATTTTCAGAAGGAGGAAATCGCTTCCCTCCTTTGGATGGATTATGCCGCCTGTATGGAGGGCTTAAAAAACGGCACCCTAAACCACTGCCTCTTTCCAGAGGAACTGGAGATGCTGGGTGCCAAATATAAGGAAATGCTGTGAAAATTTTATAAGAGCCTCAGCTTCTTTGCTGCCTTTATCACCAGATGGCCCTTAGGCAGCTCTCTCAAATCCTCCTCCCTGACAGCCCTTAGCTTGATCACCAGAACGAAATACAGCAGTCCCCCCGCTGCCGCTGCCGCTGTCAGGGACACCAGATTGACCAGGTACACTGAGCCTATGACTTTCCCAAGCAGCCGGGACAGGCCGCTGCAGATACCCAGGGCTGCCCCTCCCATCAGGGCAGAGGCAAACAGGGGCCGGATGAAGGTCCGGTCCAGCTCCTGCCTGTACTTCAGATATTTCCTCAGGAACAGGCTGTTCAGAATGCACATCATTACAGAATAGACAACTGTTGCAAGCATCACTCCTGCAATCCCCCAATCGGTGTAATACAGCGCCGGAACCAGCACTGCTGTCTGGATCACCAGAGAGATCAAAGCATTGACTACCGGGATATTCACTCTTCCGATTCCCTGCAGCACTGCATTTGTCAGGGTAGACAATCCATAAAATACTACCGTGGCCGAAAGGCCCATCAGCAGCCGTGAGGCCAGCTCCAGGGACTCCTTCTGGGGGAACAGAGCCATCACCACCGGCCTGGCCAAAAAGCCGATGCCAACTGCCGCCGGTATGGAGATCAGCATGGTCACCTTGATGGAGGCTGCCACCTGCTTTCTCGCTTCTTTCCCGGAGCCGCAGGCATAGGAAGCCGCTATGGCAGGCACGATGGCCGAGGACATGGCCGAGGCCAGGGCAATGGGTATATTGGAAATCGTCACTGCCTTCTGGGCAAAGATTCCATACTCCGTAGTGGCTCTGATCTCATCCATCCCCTTTACATTCACCATCATCTTCAGATAGACGGTCTGGTTCAGGGAGGTAGTGAGATTGTAGATACAGGTACTGAGGATAAAAGGTGTCACCACCCCTATGATCAGTCGGAAAACCTCTCCCCAGGATGCTTCCTTCACCGTCCTGTCATGAGCCATGCGGCCCTTTATCATCCTGCTGTTGAGAACATAGATCCCCAGCATGAACAGCATCCCTGCCAGAACGCCGGAGCCCGTTCCAAGTGCGCTCCCGATGGCACCGTACATAGCCTGGGTGCTGGCATCCTTCTGAGCCTCCGCCGCCAGCCTGATCATGAAATAGGCAGCTCCCATACTGACTGCCGCGTTCAGTAGCTGCTCCAGAATCTGTGACACGGAGGTCTGCAGCATGGTTCTGTGGGCCTGGAAATATCCCCTCAGCACACCCAGTATTCCATAAAAAAAGATGGTCGGAGCAAAGACTCTGAGCACCGGAACCGAATTGCCCATAACCAGCAGAGGAGCTCCTATATAGAGAAGAAGGCTGGCGGCTCCTCCCACCGCCATCACATAGATCAGGGCACACAAAAAAATCCTCTGGGCATTGCGGTACTCCTTCAATGCCAGCTTCTGCGCCAGCACCTTGGCAATTGCGGAGGGGATACTGTAGGAGGATACCAGAAGGACGATGGTATAGATGGTATAAGCAGTAGAATAATAGCCGTTTCCTTCGTCTCCTATAATAGCTGTAAGCGGGCTCTTGTACAGCAATCCAATGATCCGGCAGATGATGGACGCCGCTGCAAGAATACCCGCCTGCATGATAAATCCGTCGTTTTTCTTATTCTTCCTGCTATTTTTATTATGGGACCCACGAATCATATCAGACATAGCAATATCCGCCCTCTATCCTATCAGCCAGTCATACATTTCCTGATATTTATTTGCGGATATCTGCCATGAAAAATCAGCTGCCATCCCCCTGTCCACAATCTTGTTCCATTCCCGTTTCCTGTCATAATAGATATGCTCGGCATAACGGATGGCCTCCAGCATCTCATGGGCATTATAATTTCTGAAGCTGAAGCCTGTACCACTGCTCTCATATTCATTATAAGGCTGCACCGTATCCTTCAATCCCCCGGTTTCCCTTACGATGGGTACGGTACCGTACCTTAGTGCCATCAGCTGGCTGAGTCCGCAGGGTTCAAATAGGGAGGGCATCAGAAAAGCATCGCAGGAGGCATAAATCTTATGGGACAGTGCCTCAGAGTAGAAAATATTGGCCGATACCTTGTTATGATACTTCCATTCAAAGTGACGGAACATATTTTCATATCTTTCCTCTCCCGTCCCCAGAACCACGATCTGAACCGCATCCTGGCAGATCTGATCCATCATATAGTCGATCAGATCCACACCCTTTTGATCCGTAAGACGGGAAACGATGCCGATCAGCATCTTTTTCTCATCCTGTTCCAGCCCCAGCTCCGCCTGCAGCGCACGCTTATTCTTAATCTTTTCCTTGCGGAAGCTGACTGCATCATAATTGTGCTCAATATAGGGATCAGTTGCGGGATTGAAAGCATTGTAGTCGATGCCGTTGACGATTCCCCTCAAATCACCGCTCCGGGCTCTGAGCAGGCCGTCCAGCCCCTCTCCGAAGAAGGGAGTCTTGATCTCCTCCGCATAAGTACTGCTCACCGTGGTGATGGCATCCGCATAGACCAGTCCGCCCTTTAACAGATTGGCATCCTTATAGGCCTCCAGCTTATCCGAAGTGAAGAAATAATCCGGCAGTCCGGTGATGGATTTGACAGATTTCACATCCCACTTACCCTGGAATTTCAGGTTATGAATGGTCATAACCGTCTTAATGCCCCGGAAGAAATCATTTCCCTGGAAACGCTCCTTGAGATACACAGGCACAAGCCCCGTCTGCCAGTCATGGCAGTGAATCACATCCGGCCTGAAGCCCAGCAGAGGAAGAGCCGATAATGCTGCCTTTGAAAAAAAAGAAAACTTTGTAATCTCATTCAGCACATTGTCGCTGTAGGGCTTATAACCGCCGAACATGGATTCATTGTCTATAAAATAATATTTTACTCCGTCCACCTCGGATTCCAAAAGTCCCACATATTCATTTTTCCAGTTGAAATCCATGTAAAAATGGGTGTTATAGGTTATTTTATCCTTCATTTCCTGTGTCATGCATGTATATTTGGGAATCATGACGCGAACATCAAAGTATTCCTTGTCGATGCATTTGGGCAGGGAACCCACAACATCCGCCAGACCACCCGTCTTGATAAACGGTACGCCTTCTGACGCAACAAAAAGAATATTCTTCATAACTGCACCTCCAATATCGTTAGAAACATTATACATCATATCGGAGACGTTTAAAAGATTTAAT
Source organism: Lachnospiraceae bacterium (assembly GCA_022781985.1). GTDB lineage: Bacteria > Bacillota > Clostridia > Lachnospirales > Lachnospiraceae > Kineothrix. Next base: position 29,625 of record JALESH010000003.1, read on the forward strand.
TTTTATACTGCAGCCTTATTTTATCTGCGATCAGAGCTATGAACTCCGAATTGGTTGGCTTTCCCTTTCCGGTATTGATGGTGTATCCAAAGAGCGCATCCAGAGTCTCCATCTTTCCCCGGCTCCAGGCCACCTCGATGGCATGCCGTATGGCTCTCTCCACACGACTGGAGGTAGTCTGATACTTTTTTGCAATAGAGGGATAAAGTACCTTGGTAATGGAATTCAGCATCTCGTTATCCTCCACGGACATCATAATGGCCTCCCTCAGATACTGATAGCCCTTGATATGGGCAGGAACACCGATTTCATGTATCATATCCGTTACATCCTTTTCCAGATCTCTGACTATGCTCAGACCCTTAACAACTGTATCCCCTCCCTCCTGGGAAGAGCTTCCGCCTCCGGACGGCACTGTGATCATAATCTGGAACTCTCTATCCATATTCATCAGGTCACCCAGTATCTTGTATACCTTCTCATTGTCCTTAGTTGCTGTCAAATTGAGCTGTTCCATATCAAACCTCCGACTTTTTTCTTTGCTTCTATCTGAAAATCCAAAGTAAATTCTATTAATTTCCAAATTCTGCTTGAGTCTATTATAATCGAACAATATTTGAGGTTTCAAGAGTAAGGCATCGCGGCAGTTGAAGAAAGAGAATCTTGAGAATGCAGTCAAAAGCCGGTCTGTCCCCAGCCCCCTTGGCTTTCCCTCTGGCTTCCTTAAGGCCAGATTCTATGATCGGGCGAAATATCTCCCAGTCAATCATGGGGTTGATGCGTTCCAATGCATGGCTCATTTCACTCAGCCTGTCCAACCTGTTTTCCATATCAAAGAGTCCCAACTGTATCCTCCATTACCTCCCGAAACATTCTGGATTCATCGTACCATATTTTCAAAGAAATAACGGTTTTTTAGAGGTGCCCTTTATAATGGAATTATCTCAACGCTCAATTCCACTTCTCCTAATGCTATTATGTAATTGGAACGGATTTCTGTTTCCTGCTGTACCATCTGCCCATTTACATATGTCTTATTTACCGAATTTAGATCACGGATAAAAAAACGACAGTTTCTTGCATAAATATCACAATGCTTTCCGGATATCGTTCTGTTATAATCTATCACAATATTCACCCTATCCACATTTCGTCCCAATGTTATAGGCTCATCCAACGGATATTTAAAAATTTTCTGAGGATCTTTTGTATCTCTTAAAACAAGCATATAACGTCTCTCCAGTATCACTGTCGCATCTTCATCCGTTAAATAGTCTTCATTTTCAATTATTGGTTCTGCTGTCAGAGCTATTGTTTCCGCAGCTTTCTCTTTATTTATCTTTTTATTTGAAACTTTTTTCTCACCACTCTTAGCTTCTTTTTTCCCTTTTTTATATTGTCACTATTTGCATGTTCGTCAGACTTTATATCTGATATAATTGCAGGTATTACTTCCTCATTCTTAAGAATTATGTCTGCATAATCCCCTATTTCAGCATTAAAAGCTGTACCAACAGCAATGCAATACCTATCATTAACCTTTCTAATTCCATTCTACACACCTTTCCATAAAACAATCATTCAATTTACAAATGGGTTGAACAAATATCCAACCCATTTACTATTTCTACATTCTTCTTTCCAGTTTAAGTGTACTCATTAATGCTTCCTGTAAAATTCGTGATACATTAACACCTGCTTGATCCGCTTCATAATTTAACCAACTTGGCAAAGCGACATTTCTTCTCACCGTTTTTGTATCAATTTTTCTTCTGTATTCTGTTGAATCAATATCTACAAAAGAAATAATTGTTTCTCCTTCTTCGGCAAAAGTTCCATTATTAACATTCAAATCACCAATATTAGATGGATTTGGAATGTCTTCTTTTTCATCTTCCATTGATACACATTTCAATTCGATTGCATCTCTTGCCATATCAATCGCATCATTCATATCTTTTCCTTCTGTTAAAATATCTAAATCAGGAACTTCAACTAATACATTATCATTTGTTTTAGTAAAAAATACTGGATAAACATTTCTCATTTAATCTACCTCCCTATTTAATCTATATATTTATTCTCCATTGACAAAAGAGATAATTGGTTTATAATAGCCCATTTCTCTTTAAAATTGCTTTTGCCAATCGTTCATCAATTTCTCTGTGTCTTGGGATAGCTTCTTTTGTATTCCCTCTAACATAAATGTCGTGGCTGCTACCATGTCTATCGAATACAAATCCACCATCTTCAAGTTTCTTTATCAAATCTGCTCTCTTCACTAACTATTGTACCTCCTTACACTTTATATTATACACAATAATTGTGTAATGTCAATAGTTTTTATACACACTTTTTACACAATGAAATAATCCTTCTATGAATAATATTCTCTATGTAATTCTTCCGCTTTATCCATCATTTCATCAAAGCTATCACAATACCTGACTTCATTGTTCTTAGTTATATCTCCATTACAACCTGGATTTATACATGTTAGGTCTTTAATATGGTATTTACTTCTTTGATTACTTCGTTGTATGCCTGATCCAATTTGATTTTCCTTTAGGCACTTACAACATATAAACCGACTACTCCGTTTCGGATTACCCATCCTACATCTACACATTATATCACGTCCTTTCTATTTTCTCTATAACAAAAGCCACCAGATTATTTTCTGATGGCTTAACTTCTTATATTACTCTCTTATCATTTGCCATATTAACAGCCATTTGATACTTTTCAACAT
>JALESH010000039.1 GCA_022781985.1 Lachnospiraceae bacterium
TCTGATCCGGCTGACGTAACTTTATCTCCTGACCGTCATCATCTATAAGCGTAACAACTGCCATGACCGGAGCACCCTCGATACGTTCTTCGCATCCAAAGTCCATATCCTCATCAATTCTTTCCACTGTATATTTCATCAAGAACATCTCCTTGTACATTTGTAATAGTATACCACAAATCACATAGGTAGTCGGTAACAAAAAAGAAAATCCCGGCTCGAGAAACCAATACCATTCCAGCACTGGCATCCCGAGCTGGGTCTTCATTAGCTTAATTCAGCTTCATAATTTCTCACTGCTGCTCTCGACTTCGAATTGCTGAATTCAGTTTCCGTTGCCCAATTCCCAAGTATTGTATGTGGATTTTCGGGTCATCTGTTTTAATGTTTATATTGATACAGAAAAAGCGAGAGCTGATATTCAGTGAGTTCTGGCTATAAAAAACAATATTCAAATGTCTGCCTAATCAATCACTTTTGTGGATTGCTTAGTATCCACATGCCTGGTATTCCTTACTCAGAAGGAAATCCGTAACGTGCATGCTTTTGATAGTTATCTCTGATTTCCAGCAGACGGTTATACTCTCTTCGCTCGGTTTTCTCAGATCGTATTTCCTGAGTGACCTGCACATACAGTTTTTCACCCTGTCGCTGTGCGACAAAATCGACCTGTGTCAGACGTTCATCATAAAGAATGATTAACTGGCTTAATACCTGATCACAGTTTCATACCCTTGTGTCCATTTCTGAGTGATATTTCTGGATGCCAAATACAGCATTTTTTTAAGGAAGCATCACTTGGAAAGACACTTGCTGCTCACATCCTCCCAATTATTTTCCCAGTTGCTGATGGCATATGGGTACAGCAGCAAATTACACTACCCCACCAATCATCTTATTGCGAAATGGGTATATCTACTTTTTCATTCTCATACGAAGTTAATACTATTAATGCAGCAATCTCATCAACCTCAATAACTCGGTCAAAACCTGCTATTTGATACGCATGCGTTTTGGTGCTGTCTGTATATCCAGTCATACTGCCATCAATTAGGTATGGGATTTTAGTTCCATCTTTTAGTACAACTCCCCTTACTGCAGGAATGCCAAAATCATCTTCCTTTTCCTCTGGTGCTTCGGTAACAGAATAATTTACTTTTATAGAAATAGGTGAGATATCGATGTTCTCAATCTTAAAACTGGTTCCTTCAACCTTCTTCCCCACTTCAATCTCCTGAGTTGAACTTACATCAGAAAGACTAATTTCAAAATTCCAAACTCCCTCTACAACCGGGGTGAATTCAGCCTTTGAAAGAGTTCCTAGATTTTTGAAATTTACATGTATTGTCTTTCCAAGCAATGAGTCATTTTCATCAGCAACACTTGCCTGAATAATATATTCCATGTTTCCATTATCATCAGTATAGCGGCTAATAATACTTCCATCTTCATATTCCTCCAAAGAAGATCCATCTTCGTAAACCGGTGTTCCATTTTCATCAGGTATAATTCCATCATACATTCTTCCGGACATATTAACCCAAGAATTAACGTCCTCTGGGTTATCTCCTTGATAAACTCCTACCATTTCAAATCCCGGTTCTACCCCGTCGTCCACACTATAATTAGAAATACAAAATGATAAATATGCACATCTATCATCAACCACAACCGTATCAGGCGTTATTGTAATACCATTATCTGTCACAGCCATCGATGCGTAATCTGGATTTTCTCTATACACTTTTGCTATTCCATTTTCTGTAAGCACTTGCTGCTGAGTATCCGATGCCTGAATATTTCCATTCATACCTCTACCCCAATAATGATGAATTGCAGCAACAACACTTATACTACTAACTCCTAATATGCAAATACCTGCAATAGCCGCAGTCTGTGTTTTAAATAATTTCTTGCCTCTCATATTTGTTTTTTTCATATAGCCAGTATCCTCCTGTTTAATCATCTCAAAGGCCTGATTTGTTTTATTCAACACAATTTCCGACAATTCTATTTCTTTAGAAAATATATTTTTTTTATTTGACATCCCTATCCTCCTCGCGATAATACTCTTCTAGTTGTTTCCTTCCTCTTGAAAGCCTTGTCTTAACAGTATTCTGTGGTAATGACAATATTTCTGCAATTTCTCTTATCTTAAACCCTTGACTATAATACAATTCCATAGGCAGTCGATACCGTTCATCTACAGAAGCATATGCCTCCTTCAATTCAATATTATATTCATCGCAATATGACGGTTCCTCATAAAATTCTATACTCTCGCAAACCTTATTACTTCTTATTATGTCATAGCAATGATTAATGAGTATTCTTGTCATCCATGTCTTAAAGTACTCCGGCTTCTTAAGCGAATACAATTTTTCCCAACAAGTGAGAATTGTATCCTGAAGAGCATCTGCAGCATCTTCTTCATTCATTAGAATTGCAATGGCAGTTCTATACATATCTTTCATGTATAGTTGCATTAATTCGGTAAATGCGTCTTTATCATGCCTCTGCGCTTTTTTTACCAAAAATTTTGTTTCAATGTTTTTCACTAACTTTCTCCTATGCGCATATGATTGTAAAACAAATACAAGCGTCCTTCATTTTGTTTTACATTTATTAGACGTCAAATACCCTCTTTTGGTTTCAAATTAGTTTTCTCGCG
>JALESH010000088.1 GCA_022781985.1 Lachnospiraceae bacterium
CCACCCGCTTCACCTATGACAGAAGGGGGAACCTGACGGAGGAAAGCAGGGGCACATCCCGGCGCTGCGCCTATACCTATGACACTGCCGGACGGATGGTGACCGGCAGGGAGGAGGTCAGCGGGGAGGAGAGCCGCTACCGTTACAATGCCCTGGGCATGAGGCTGGACCATTGGCTGACTCGGCAGGGAGGCAGCGGAGGCCCGGACAACTGGGGCGGCCGGACGCTGCATAAGGAGTATGTGCCGGACTGGCTGAGCCCTACAGCGGAGGATCTGTACAGTGACCAGCAGGGCCGGTGCCGGACAAGGGCGCTGTATGGCAGAGGCTATGCCTGCCTCAGCCTGAAGGTGTCAGAACTGGGATCCCTGCAGGGAGCCGTGCCGGACAAGGGCTGGTTTGGCCCTGACCGGCTGGGCAGCCCTCTGGTGGCTGCGCACAGCAGCGGCAGGCTCTTGGGTACCGGAGAAAGAGACCCCTGGGGGGAGCTGGAAGATCCTGGCAGGGCCTGGGACTACATCCCGGGGATGGAGGAAGCCATGGGGTTCACCAGCTACCAGTACGACCCGGTGGTCAGGAAGCACTTTGCCAAGGCCCGGTTTTACGACGGGGAGAGAGGCAGGATGGTATCCAGAGACCCGGTGAAGGAGGGACTGAACCCTTACCTTTACTGTGGGGATGACCCGGTAAACCGGACAGACCCCACGGGAGAGATTTCCATTCTGGCAGGGGGCCTGGCAGGCGGGCTCCTGGGTGGCGGAGCAGGGTTTGTGGGCTCCCTCATCTCCCAGGTCAGCTCCGGGGAAAAATTCAGCTTGAGGGAGGCTCTGGGCTCCGCAGCAGAGGGGGCCGTCACGGGAGCCGTGAAGGGGGCTCTGCTCTCCACCGGTGTGGGGCTGGTTCCCAGCCTGGGGGCAGAGTTCCTGGGGGGCGCCGCAGGGAGCGCCCTGGGGCAGTGGATCCGAGGCGGGAAGGCAGACCTTGGAGAGAGCCTGGTGGACGGCCTAGGCAATGCATTGAGCGGGTGGGCTTATGGATCGGGGTCCATCAAAAGCCTTGGGAATGCCGTTTTCCGCGGGGCCAGGGCAGGTGCGGTTTACGCCCTGATCCACCACGAACCGGAGAAGCCGGGACTGGGAACCGGCAGCTGGGGTCTGGAGGGCTACTCATTAAAAGAGGGAGCTGCCCCGGTCTTTTCCCCTTACATAAAGGACAGGGATATAAGGACCAGGTGCATGGTGCCCGGTGCCTGGGCAGGCAGTCTGGGCTGCCAGAAGGCTGAGGGCTATCAGTATGGAACAGGACAGGCAGGAAGCCGGAGTCGGAGCAATGGCTTTGGAAGGCTCTTTAAGGAAGTGGCGCTGGGGGCGCTGTTAGGCGGGTTGTCCAGTGCAGCTTTCTATGGGGCCGGGAAGGCCTTGGAGGTTTTGAAGAGGAGTGTGGGAGGTGAGAGTGGTAG
>JALESH010000025.1 GCA_022781985.1 Lachnospiraceae bacterium
TAGTAGTTATTGATATTCAAAATGATATTACAAAGCATTACAAACTCAACCACCCTTATTCAAAGATGGAATCAGGGTGACCTGAGATCGCATCTTTGATTGCTTTGTAAGCATTGTATCCCTGCTTATGTGCCGTACCAACGTAGGACATAATTTTCAGATAATCTCTGGCTCCTTCCTCAGTTCGGAAGCATCCAGATACTTTGTTCTTGACCTTTATCATCCGAAGATCACGTTCCGCTTGGTTGTTATCAAACGGGACATTAAAGTTATTGATAAAAAGGCAGACTGAGGCCTTGTAATTCGCAAGGCGTTCTACAAGGGCAAAGATTTTTCCTTTTTTCTTCCGGCCACGTTTTTCTCCGTGGTTTCAATCCCTTTGAATTCTGGGAGAACACCGCAGTGCTCCATGCCTGCAGTTCCACGTTTGGGACTGATATCAGGATAGGTGTATTCACAGTTTGAGGCATCATGAACCCACCAGAGTTTTTTATCCACTCTGGTTCCGGTTTCATCGAAATGTCCAAGTGCGGAACTGATTATTTTATCCTTGATCTTACCTACTGTTTCACTCAGACTGTCAGCGCATCTTTTTACCATGCTGCTGGTTTGCGGAGGCTCTTAGGAGCAGGTTTTTTATTGCCATCACTTGAAGGTGGTTTGGAACTGTTTTGGGAGTTCTTATTAAGCTGTTCCTTCAGTTTCTGTATCGTCTGATTGAACTGAGCGATTAACTGTGTTTGCGCATCGATTGTAGCATTCAAGGAATCTACAGTTGAGGTTAATGAATCAACCTGCTGTAATAACTGCTTGATCATTTCATCTTTTGTCAATACGACCACCTTCTTCCGTTAAAATTTGATACTTCTATTGTAACAGAAAATGGGATAAAAAGCGAATCGTAAGATTTTGGTGTACTGTCAAAATGACGGTGGAGAAACAGTAAAAATCAGAGAATAACTGCCAATAACACTCGGATAAAATCCAAAAATAGAACATTATCTGGCTGTAATCGAGGAGTTATAGTTTCGTTATCCACTGACAAAAAGCACGTGGCAGATACATTGAAAAGTTATCCACTTTTCGTAATAAAGCCATAGCAAAACAGAAATTTTCTCCGTTTTGCCAAAAAATCAATGTACCATAAATGGGGTGCTGAATAGTTACTGTTGTTCCGGATCGTCACCCGGTTTCGGGCAAAAGAAAAGCGCCAGACCTACTCTACCTAAGTGAACTGACGCTAAACCCTTGTATTCACGATAGCGAGGCTTTCAAAACGAGGTTTGCGCTAGCTACCGGCATCCGGTCCACGGTCTGAGTCCCCTTAAGGGGCGAGTTTTGGCCGGGTGCCGGTAAATAGGCGCGCGAACCGAGTTGAAAACGTAGCGTGTCTGACGGGATACCGGACTCTCGGATGGTGACTTACATTTATCCATTTTCAAATCAATGTGTACTCTTCTTCTTATTCATGTTCACCACCAGATAAACACTAAAGATAGCCGCTGCAAACAGAAGCTGTATCCCGATGTTCCTCAAGTAAGTATCCATGGAAACTGCCTCGCCGGTAAAGCCGGAAATCATGTTGTTGCTCTTGATATACCAGTATCCCGGCAGAAACTTTGAAAAGGCCAACACATTATCTGAGAGCATCCAAAGAGGGACAAATACGCCACACAGGAAGCTTGTGCCAAGGCTTAGTACATTGGACACCAGGCTTAAGGATGCAGAGTCAAGGCTGAAGGAGCCAACCAGTAATGTGATAGCGATAATCACAATGGTATATACAAAGCTGTTTGCCATGCAAAGGAGCCCATGGAAGGAAAATGCCTGAGCCGGACCATATACAACCACTGCGCAAATCATGAGGAAAAGCCACATGCCAATGGCGTAGGTGATGCAGCCCAATCCGATTTCCAGGGATTGTCTTACCCCGGAGTAAGAAGAGCAGGCAACTCTGGCCGCCAGATCCTCCTTGTGGAAGGAAATCAGGATAGGTGAGATTCCCACAATCAGTAAGGAAATTGCAATGTAGGCAAAATACTGGAAGAAGTAAAAAATATTTTTATTTTCATTCTTTGCCGTTTTCTCAAATTCAATGGTCTCCACTTCGGATTTTGTGCTTTCAATGGACTTTGCTGTCTTATCCAGTGCTTCCTTTAAGTCATATCCACCCTTCAGATTCATTCTTAAAGTGTTGATATAGGAGCTGATATCCTGATTGACAAAATATCCGGAAGCAGAATCCGTCCGCATGGAATGGGACAGCAGATGGTCGAACTCACCTTTTTCTAAATTCTTCTCATATCCACTTGGGATGTTTAAAATGTATCGAATCTGCACATAATACAGGTTATCCTGGAGCATCTCATTGTCATAGGAATCCAGTTCCACCAATTCATGTTTTTCGGAAAGATAGTCAATCAGCGCCCTGCTGGCATCGGAGCAATCCTCGTCAATTACCGTAAACTTAACGCTGGAAGCGGAAAATTTGTTTTCCGAATCGGATGAACTTAGGAAACTCATGCATATCATCAGGATTAGGAAAACGGTAAGGTAAATGATGCATCCGCCGGTATAATTTTTTGCTACCTTAAAAAACGTTTTATAAACTTGCATATTTTTTTCTCCTTGTCATCAGAAATCCTGCCATGATGAAAAGTATGACAAACGAAAACAGCGAAAGAATATCGACTATAAATCTGTCATAGGATTCATACATTGCTAAACTGTAAAAACTGTCGGTAATAATAGTGGCAGGGTTGATTTTATTCAAAACCGGACAATGATTCTGGATGATAATTTTCATGGTCCCCATCATAAGTCCACTTAAAAAGCAAAGAGGCATGGTGATGGCAAATACCATTCCCTGTTTGAAATCCTGGCTTTTCTGGCCAAAACAGCCAATGAAAAAGCCCAGGGCAACTCCCGTGAGACATCCCATAAAGGTGGTAAAAATGGCAAGGGGAAGTCTGGAGGCAACATCAACCTTTAGTACATAGGCCACATAGACAAAGCCGATGAAGTTCAAAACAAACTCATAGGTAGCGGTGGCAAAAAGCTCGCCAACGATGGATTTTAATTTGTGGGTGGGCGATAAACACTTTCTCATACCAAGCTGGGAAAGATTGCCCTGATTCTCTGTTGCGACTAATACACCGCCCATGGATGTATAGAGGCAGGCCATAGCCAGAAGGTTATAAAAATACTGGGAAAATGGATCTGCATCCGGTTTGCGGCTGATGGATACTTCGTCGTTGAAATCAGAAACAGAGTCCAACTCCTTCAGAACAGCTTCTATCTTTTCCGGATGATTCGCGATAATCCCGGTCAGCGTATCCTGAACCATATTGTACTCATTTACAAAGGCCTGCAGGATACTCTGGTTGATTGATTCATTGGACATATTGGCGGAGATGGATAGGGTTACGGTTTTTCCAGAGTATATAATTCCGGTTACCTCCTTCTCCTTCAGCAATTCCATCGCCTTCTTTTCGTCGCAGAAGGTTGCTTTCAGCATGGCATCGTCGCCTTCGGAAAGTGCTTCGGCGGACTGTTTGAAGGTTTCGCCGTAGGTGTCGTCTTCACATACCACTGCTACAGGGATGGCCTCCATATTTTCTGAGGCTGCCATATTTGAAAATGCCACATTAAAAAGTGTACCCAGGATAATTGGAAAACAAAGAATCCAAAAGGTATTGGATTTGTTTCTAAGAAGTCTTTTCCAGGTCGTAATAATTATATTTCCCATGGTGTCCTCCTAATCTCTTAATTCTTTTCCGGTAATCTCAAGGAATACATCATTTAAGGTCGGAAGCTCGGAATGAACATAACCAAAGGAGTATTCCTTCTGCTGAAGAAAATCAAGAACACGAATGAGATTGTGTTTTCCGCCGTCACAAAGAATCGAAAGCTGATGCTCTTCGAAGGAAACCTCATAGACATGAGGAAGCTTTTTGATTTCTGCAATATCGGAGGAATTGATATCAAGGATATCGATGGTAATAATCTCACGTTTTTTAATTAACTTTTTCAGCTCATCCTTTGTGCCCAGGGCCAAGTTTTTGCCCTTGTCTACGATGGCAATTCGAGAGCAGATTTGCTCCACCTCTTCCATATAGTGGGAGGTGTAAATAATGGTTGCCCCGGCCTTGTTCAGTTCGAGAATGCCTTCAAGGATTTTATTTCTACTCTGTGGGTCGACTGCTACCGTAGGCTCATCCAGAATAATCAGCTTTGGTTTATGGGCGATACCACAGGCAATATTAAGTCGTCTTAACAAACCGCCGGACAATTTCTTTGGGTAAAATTTCTTGAAATCATTGAGTCCGGTAAATTCGATGGCCTCTTCCACATACTGCTTTCTTAAGGCCTTATCCGAAATGTAAAGACCACAGAAATAGTTGATGTTTTCATATACGGTCAATTCCTCAAAAACAGCAACATTTTGCATGACGACGCCAATCTGGGATTTGATTTTATAATTATCCGGAGTCATTTTTTCCCCGAAAATCTCAATCTCACCCTTATCATATGCCAAAAGAGAAAGAATACAGTTAATCGTAGTGGTCTTACCGGAACCGTTTGGTCCAAGCAAACCAAAAACCTCCCCCTCTTTAATGTCCAGATTGAGATGGTCAACGGCTACCAACTCTTTATATCTCTTTACGAGATTTGTTACTTTTACAGCTGAATCATTCATATCCATACCTCTCTCGTATTGTTTTTGTTGGATTCATCATACAGCAAATCAAAGCCGTATGTCAGTGCCTTTCGTCAGAAGCGGAAATGACATTTGTCATATTCTTGAAACTGTGATAGAGTATGGGTATGTTAGGGTTAATCGAGAAGAATGCTATTTTGATAGCATCATTAATGGTATTGTTAATTTCATATAGAAGAAGGGAATCCGGTATGGATCCCACCGTATGGATGTTCCTCATCTCTTTGATATTCACAGAAGTAAGCACTTACGTGAAAACCAAAAAGGGAAAACTTATGGTATTTATCCTCTTTCTTGTGGTTTGTCTGGTGCAATGGCAGTTTATTCTGTTCCTTCCGGTAGTTGTCTATGCCATCATGGAGGAGGGATTTTACTATGGCTTTTTTTGTCTGTGTCTGTATTTTCCACTTTACGAGAAGACGGATTCCGTCCCTGTGATATGTGCGGAGCTTGTAATATGTGGGATTTCCGGCCTGCTGGCCTATGAAAATACGCAGGCAAAAATATACAGGAAAAAGTACATGGAAACCAGAGATTCTTCCACAGAATCGGAGAACAGGCTGAAGCAGAAAAACCGGGAATTGCTGGAGAGTCAGGATGCAAGTGTTTCCATTGCCACCTTAAAGGAGAGGAACCGGATTGCCAGAGAGATTCACGATAATGTGGGGCATATGCTTTCGAGAACGATTCTGCAGACGGGAGCCTTGATGACTGTTTACAAGGAGGAGCCGTTGTATGGACAAATCCAAAGTATCAATACCTCCCTGAATGAGGCCATGAACAATATCCGGGAAAGCGTCCACGACCTTCATGATGAGTCGGTGGATTTAAAGCTGTCCATTGTGGAGATATTAAAACCTCTGGGGGAGAACTACAGTATCCATTTTGATTATGATATGTCCAATCAGGTTTCAAGGAATATCAAGTACTGCTTCATTTCCATTGTAAAAGAGGCAACCTCCAATATTGTAAAGCACAGCAGTGCATCTATGATTACCATTCGGATGAGGGAACATCCGGGCTTTTATCAATTGGCAATTGAGGATAATGGAAAAGAAAAAATGGATATAAGTCATGCCGGAATCGGATTAACCAACATAGGAGACCGGGTGGAAAGTCTCATGGGAAATATCACCATTTCGGATGAAAATGGGTTTAGAATACTTGTTTCGATACCAAAACCTAAGGAGAGTGAAGCATGAGAATAGTAATCGTGGATGATGATCAGATTGTGGCTATTTCCTTGAAAACCATTCTGGAGGCTGACGAGGAGATAGAGGTTGTTGCCTGCGGGCACGATGGGGAAGAGGCCATTGAATTATATGAGAAGGAAAAGCCGGATATTTTACTGATGGATATTCAGATGAAGAAGGTGACCGGTCTGTATGCAGCGGAGGAGATTATGAAAAAATATCCTGAGGCTGCGATTTTGCTTCTGACCACCTTTTCCGATGATGAATACATCTTGAAGGCGCTGGATATCGGAGTGAAAGGGTACATTTTAAAGCAGGATTTTGATGGTATTGTTCCCGCGGTGAAGGCGGTTTACTGTGGTCAGAGTGTGTTTGGAGGCGAAATTGTAAGCAAAATGCCGGTACTGTTTGCTGCTAAGAACGAGTTTGATTTTTCCGCCTATGATATTGGACCCAAGGAGCAGGAAGTGATGGCGCAGGTTGCCCTGGGAAAGAGCAACAGAGAGATTGCAGAAACCCTGTTTTTGTCAGAGGGAACCGTAAGAAATTATATCAGCACTATCTTAGAGAAGCTATCCTTAAGGGACCGAACCCAGCTTGCGGTGTTCTACCTCAAGAATGTTGTGTAAAATAGTAACTATTCATAGGCAATGTCATTTACTTAAGCAGATTTATATGAAAAATTTGAAAACTGCTTCTTTCTACCACTAACAAAAAAATCAAAAAGAGCTTAACACGTCACCTAAAATGTGCGGCGTGTCAAGCTTTTTTCCCTTATAAAAATCGGATAAATACAGAAACAAAATCAACACCTTTTTTAATAAAAAACCCGTTAATTCAGCATCTGTAATAAAGGTGTTGATTTGTATTAGGTTGTGATAATTTGATAATTTTTAGCATGAGAAAAGGAACAGTAGAGGACGCCGTTCTTTTTTTTCATGCTATTCGCTGTCTGTATTTATGATATTTGCCACATCGCGCCCGCCGTAGAAAATACGGATCACGGTAATGGTGTGGCTGTCATCGTCCACGGTGTAGTAGACGACAAAGTTGTCTACGGGGACTTTGTGCATCCCCATGCTTTTCCGCGGCTCCCAATCCACAAGGGAATACCGGGACGGCATGAAGTCCAAAGAACGGACTTCTTTCCGAATACGGTTAACTTGTTTTTCTGCAGTTTCGGGAACCAGAAGGGTGAAAGCAATGTAGGAATAGATTTCCCTCAAGTCATCCATTGCTTCCGGGGAATAAGAAACGGAATAGGAATCGCTCATATCCCAAACTCCCTCGCAAGCTGGGCATCGACCTCATCTGCCGTATAGGTCCTGCCGGATTTTAAGGATTCCACACCTTTTGTCAGTTCGGCATCCAGTTCGGTGCGGCTCATGCCGCCGATGGCTGTCGGCTTGGTGCGCGGAAGGTGCAGGTCGAGGGGCAGCCCTTTTGTCAGGACGATCTGGCTGTAAAGCATCTGGATTGCACTGGATGGGGAGATGCCAAGTTGCGAGAGGATGCTCTCGGCGTTTTCTTTTAAGTTTGTATCAATGCGTGCGTAAACTGCGGACGTATTTGCCATGCGTATCACACTCCTTTTTCTTTATTATACCTGATGATGTCGGCAAATGCAAGCAATTGCAAGCAGAATTCAAATGATTTTCATTTTTAAGGGAGGTAGCTGCACAGGGCTTCAAGGTCGCTGAAGGGAATTACAGTTGAGATTGACGGCTCGACCACGGACTTGAAGTCCGCCCTTAAAGAAGTAAATACAGAAATCAAAAATACGCAGTATCAGCTAAAGGACGTGGAAAAGCTGGACACCCTAAAGACTGCGGCAGAGTCCGCCAATCAGCAGCTTGCCAATGGGGAGATTTCCCAGGAGCAGTATGATGCACTCCAGCGTGAAATCGTGGAAACCGAGGAGAAGCTAAAATCCTTAGAAACACAGGCGGTGACCACCGATGCCACCCTTGCGAAGGAGATGGGCGCGACCACAGCGTTCTCCGCAACGGAGTGTGCCGAGGCGTTAAATTACCTCGCTCTTGCCGGGTATGATACCCAGCAGATGTGCAATACGCTGCCGACGCTCTTAAACCTTGCGGCATCAGGTGGATTTGACCTTGCGACCGCTTCCGACATGGTAACGGACGCCATGTCCGCTCGGGGCATGGAAATCTCCCAGGCGGACACGATGGTGGATCAGATGGCAAAGAAGGCATTCTCCACCAACACCTCCGTGAAGCAGCTTGGAGAAGGTATTTTGAAAATCGGTGCGACCGCTAAATCTATTAAAGGTGGCACAGCGGAGTTGAATACCGCTCTCGGTATCCTTGCCAACAACGGCATCAAGGGTGCGGAGGGCGGTACGCATTTAAGAAACGTCATCCTCTCCCTGCAAAGTCCGACCGATACGGCGACGTCACTGCTGATAGCCTGGGTGTGTCCGTTTACGATTCCTCCTGCGAGATGCGGAGCTTGAATGATATCTTAGGCGACCTGAACGCAAGCATGGATGGGATGACTTCCGCAGAGCGGGATAACATCATCTCCACCATCTTCAATAAGACCGACCTTGCCTCTGTCAACGCCCTGCTTGTCAACACAGGTGACACATGGGATTCCCTGCAGGATTCCATTATCAATTCATCCGGCGCGGCACAGCAAATGGCGGACACACAGCTTGACAACCTCTCCAGGCAGCTTACGATTTTGAAATTCGCTCTGGAGGGACTTGCCATTTCCATTGGTGAGATTCTCCTGCCTATGATCAAGAAGACCGTGGCCGGAGTGCAGTCCTTTGTGGACTGGCTGAAAAACCTCTCGGCTTCGCAGAAGGAAACCATCGTAAGAGTGGCGGCATTGATAGCTACCCTGGGTCCCATGCTGGTCATTGTCGGGAAGCTGACCTCCACGGTCGGCTCTGCCATGACGGGTTTTTCCAATCTGGCAAAGGGAATCGCACAGCTTGGCGTGAAGGTAGCGGGCGGTACCGGAAGCATTACCAGCATGGGTAGTGCAATTGCAGCGATGGCGGGACCTGTTCTTGCTGTGGTGGCGGCGTTTAAGCATCTGTGGGATACCAACGAGGAATTCAGGGAAGCCATTACGAACATCTGGAATGGCATTGTTTCCAAAGTGCAGGAGTTCTGTGCAGGGATTACCGAGCGGCTGAATGCGAAGGGCTTCGACTTTGAATCCCTCGTGGATGTGCTGAAAACGATCTGGGACGGCTTCTGCAATCTTCTGGTTCCGGTATTTGAAGCGACATTCTCCGTGATTTCCACGGTGCTTGGTACGGTGTTAGATGTAATCACGGGACTGCTGGATGTATTTATTGGATTGTTTACAGGGAATTGGGAGCAGTGCTGGACGGGCATCAAGGAGATCTTCGGCGGCATTTGGGATGATATCAAGTTTGTTACCATACCGCCTGCGGCGGCACAAATGATAATGAAAGTCTCAATTCCATATTTCCATATAAGTTAAATTGTTGTATTCTTATTTCTAGAGACGCCAGCATACTACAGAGCACGTTGTAACGCCTGGAGATCCAGAGCCCGAAAGTTTATCAGTTGCCGCCATCCTTCTTGCACAAATGATTGGTGCTTTTAAAGCCCGTATACTTATGAATAAGCCCGTCCTTAAAGGGTTCCCGCAGGGATAGCAGTCACTACGGCGTCTCTT
>JALESH010000026.1 GCA_022781985.1 Lachnospiraceae bacterium
AAGAGACGCCGTAGTGACTGCTATCCCTGCGGGAACCCTTTAAGGACGGGCTTATTCATAAGTATACGGGCTTTAAAAGCACCAATCATTTGTGCAAGAAGGATGGCGGCAACTGATAAACTTTCGGGCTCTGGATCTCCAAGCGTTACAACGTGCTCTGTAGTATGCTGGCGTCTCTAGAAATAAGAATACAACAATTTAACTTATATGGAAATATGGAATTGAGACTTTCATTATCATTTGTGCCGCCGCAGGCGGTATGGTAACAAACTTGACATAAGAGGGATAGAAAGTGTTTCCACAAGGAGAAGGCTATGAACAAAAAAAAAATCGTGATACATGGCTGTACCGGACTGAAGAATTCGGGAGATGAAGCGATTTTACAGACGATTGCAGAGCAGCTTGGAGAGGAATATGAGATTACTGCCATTTCAAAAGATGCAGATTATTCCAGAAAGATGCATCCGGGCATCCGGGTAATTCCGGATGAAAAAAAAATCTGCAGGGATGCCATAGATCAATGCCAGCTGTTTGTGCTGGGAGGAGGCGGTCTGCTGCAGGATGAGACAACCATCTTCAACGTGGCGGTTTGGCTGAGGTATTTAAGGTACGCCCGAAGAAGGGGAAAAAAAATCTGCATATATGCCAATAGCATAGGACCGGTGCACAGCAGATGGAATCGTGCCCTGATCAGGAAGCATCTGCAGGGCGTGGATCTGATCACCCTCCGGGACGAGAACTCAGCGAAGCTGCTGGAGGAAATAGGGATAGGCGGGAAGGAAAAGGTATATGTGACGGCAGACCCGGTGTTTTCCATGAGTTGGGAGAGAGAGGACCGGGGGCAGCCCGGCCAGAGGGCAGGGAGGGGAGAGGAGTATGTCTGTATGGCCCTGCGCCACTGGTTTGATATGGTACCCTTTATCCCGGCCAGGATCTGCAGTAAATATGATATCAGAAAGCCCGGGGACCGCAGAAGATACCAAGCATATGTTCAGGCCATGGCGGAGTGTACGGAGTATATCAACCGGGAGCTGGGCTGCGGGGTACATTTTCTTTCTTTCTATTATGGCAGAGATGAGAAGGTGGCCAGGGATGTGATGGCCCGGGTAAAGCCGGTAAAAGGAATTAAGAATAAGCTCACAGCAGGGGAGTACCTTACACCGGGAGAGGTGATGAATGAGATTGCAGGCGCCCGGTTTCTGGTAGGGATGCGTCTGCACAGCATCATCTATGCGATCAAGGCGGGGGTTCCCTCCGTCATCATTGATTATTCCTCTAAGGTAGGGGGGATGGCCCGGCTGAACGGCCTGAGTGCCTACAGCGTGAGGATCAGTGAGCTGAGTGCAGATAAGCTGAAGGAGAAGATAGGGCTGCTGCTGCAGGATGAGGCTGTCCTGAGGAAGCAGCTGGCTGGCCAGCAGCACATGATGGAGCAGCGGGAGAAGGAGAACAAGAGGTTGGTGGATAAACTTCAGGAAGACTGCGGCCCGCAATGAGCCACAGCCTTCCTGTGTCATAAATGTCTATTCTATTTTTTATCCACATTCTGGATATAACGCATCAGTATGGCTGCCACCTGTGCCCTGGTGGCATCTCCCTCCGGATTAAGGAGGCGCTTGTTGTTCTCTGCGGCCATCCCCTGGATCAGGGAATTTACCGTGGCCCACTTCATGGCATCTTCTGCCCAGTCGCTGACTGCTCCGGCATCTTCGTAGCTGCCCAGTGCCTGCACCATCTCCGATGGATCCAATCTGCTGAGATTTTTTCCGGTGCTTTTTGCAAATCGGAAAAGCATGGCTGCCAGCTGCTCCCTTGTCACTTTTTCATCAGGGGCAAGGTATGGGAAAATATGCTGCAACTGTTATATGGTACTAAAGCAGATTCCTATGGTAATTTGATGCTCTGTTTGTCTGTTCTTCATTTGTAGAAAGTATCCTGTTTTATGTGCCGGTATACTGGGTAAGGAATCTCATGATCATAGCGGCACACTCCGCCCGGGTGGCATGTCCTCTGGGTTCCAGCCGGTAGCTTCCGTCTCCGTTGGGCTTGCCGCTGATGATGCCTGCTCCCACGGCCCAGCTCATGTACTCATTGGCCCAAGCGCTGACCCGGCTCCGGTCGGTGAAGCCGTCCAAAGACTGACGCTGGGTGGTGGCA
>JALESH010000058.1 GCA_022781985.1 Lachnospiraceae bacterium
TCCAGCCGGTAGCTTCCGTCTCCGTTGGGCTTGCCGCTGATGATGCCTGCTCCCACGGCCCAGCTCATGTACTCATTGGCCCAAGCGCTGACCCGGCTCCGGTCGGTGAAGCCGTCCAAAGACTGACGCTGGGTGGTGGCATAGCCCCGTTTCACAGCGTATTCATACAGCATCTTGGCGATCTGCTCTCTGGTGATATAGTCGTTGATACCAAAACGTCCGGAGCCATCGTTATAGCCCGCTACGATACCCTGGTTATAGGCCCAGATGACGGCATCGCTGTACCACTGGCCGCTGGCAACATCGGTGAAGCGTGTGGTAAAGGTGATGCCGGGAGAGCCTGCGGCCCGGTGGAGGATCGTTGCGAACATGGACCTGGTCAGGGGATCGTCCGGCTTGAAAAGGGTGGTGCCGGAGATTCCCGTCATCAGCCCCCTTTCATAGACGAAGTTCACACTTTCGTATTTCCAGTTGCCTGCTATTACCGCTATGTCTGAGAAGACATAGTCCTGGGGCAGAGGGCAGGCTGAGTCAGGCATATTGTTGTAGACCGGAATCTTAAAGACAAAGGTGTTGTCCAGGGCACCGGTGCTGCTGTAGGCATTTCTGATACTGCTGCTTTCACTGGCAGGAGCACAGATGTTCTGCATGTACTGATGCCAGAACATACCGTTGGCACTGTTGTCCACATCGAATTTCTGCAGATAGAGAGTATCCTGTCCCTGCAGGATATAGTTCTGTGCCAGGAGGGAAGCTCCGCCTGCCAGAGAGGCGTAGCGGCTTGTCCAGCCCTTGTCGCGGGCATAGGCCAGGCCGTTCTGGATCACCTGGGAGTCACTGCTGCCGGTGGCGCCGATATTGAAATAGTTGTAGACTCCTTCATAGCCCGGATAGGTTCCGGAGATAAGAGGGGAGGTTCCCTGTCCCTGCTCCTGGTAGACCCTGCAGGCCAGATGGAAGGGGCTGACTCCCTTGGAACGGCCGATATCGTAGAAGGCCCTGGCATAGGTGATGCCTTCCCCGGGAATCTCTCCCCTCATGAAGGTTGCATTCAGCAGCTGCTGTACAGCAGCCTGTGTATGGTAGCTGGAATTGTAGGTGAGCTGCTCAAACTGGAAAATAAAGGGATCCTTCAGAAAGTTCCTGGGGTCCAGATAATATTTGATGATTTCGTGGGATGCGATGGCCCATCTGGCCTGTCCGGAAGGGCCGCGCTTCCAGCTCTCGGGGGAGGAGGAGGGCACCAGGCTCCTGTCCTGATAGGCTTCATTCTCCACCACATAGTCCCAGTTCAGATTGGTGTTCATACGGACGAAGACCCAGTTGGGATGGGCATTTTTTAATATGGTAAGCGCTCCTCTGTAGCTGGGAGGGAACTGATACACATCGTCCATGGTATATCTCAGGCTTTGTACCGACTGGGAACCATTCAGGGGATGGCTTTTCTCCCAAGCCAGAAAATCTTCATCCGAGTAGGCCAGATGCTTTTTCTGTATGTAGCCGCTGTATTCCCTGCCGTCCATAAGGCAGGATACCCGATACCATATGTCCTGCATACCGTCCAGCTCCACATCCCGGATCAGTACCAGCTGGCCGCTGGGCAGGGAAGCCAGGCTGCTGCTGAGGGCATCAGGGCTTTCCTTCAGGTCATAGAAATCGCACAGATAGACCAGAGCCGACACCGTTTTTCCGGAAAGCAGTTCGGCCAGCGCCTCCTTAGCCGGGGTCAGGGCAGAGCCGGCAGTTTCAGGAGCGGCTGCTTTATGTTCTGCGCCCTCGTCAGACACCAGCAGCTCCTCCCTGCCTACGCCCACAGAAAGATCAGCGGCTGCTGCAGCCGGCAGGGCGCTTTGGGAAAATACCAAAAACGACAGCAAAACAGATAATGTCCTTTTTTTCATAAGTCCTCCAAATCATTGTGGTAAATCAATCCTTTTTTATATAGGCAGTATAACAAAAATACCGGCAGCAGGCAATACATGGAAATATTTACAACTGCAGAAAGGACTGGAAAAAACTTCTTTTTAATGATAAAGTAGTATAGATAATGAGGATATTTATATGAGAATGAAATTTTTAAATACACAGGTAGACAATTTAACCATGGAAGAGGCCGTAGAGGAGGCAAAGCGGCTGATTCTGGAAAAGAGGAGCAGCTATGTGGTCACACCCAATGTGGACCATATCGTCAAGATCGAGCACGACCCTCTGTTCAGGGAGATCTATGAAAATGCGGATCTGATCCTGACAGACGGCAAGCCGCTGATCTGGATGTCCAGGCTGCTGGGGATGCCCATTAAGGAGAAAATCTCCGGTTCCGATTACTTTCCGGAGGTCTGTAGGATGGCGGCCAGCCAGGGATTTTCCATTTTTCTGCTGGGCGCCGCTGAGGGCGTGGCCAAAAAAGCAGCTGTCAATCTCATGAGAAAGTATAAGAACCTGAAGATTGCAGGCGTGTATTCCCCCAGCTATACTTTTGAAAATGATGCAGAGGAAATAGCCTATATCATAAAAAAGATCAACAAGGCCAGGCCGGATATCCTCTGTATCGGCCTGGGGACACCCAAGCAGGAGAAGTTCTATTATCAGTACAAGGATGCCTTCAGAGTGCCTCTGACTCTCCACATAGGAGCTACCATAGATTTTGAAGCGGGAGTGGTCAAACGGGCTCCCAAATGGATGAGCTACATGGGGATGGAGTGGCTTTATCGCCTGATGAAGGAGCCCCGCCGCCTGTATAAGAGGTATCTGCTGGATGACGTGGAGATTCTTCCTATTTTTATGAAATACAGAAAGCAGCTCCGATTCAGCGAGCTCAAGTCCTGCAACATCCTGGGTGTGGACATTGCAGTGACAAATATGAAATCCGTAGCTTATTATCTGTCGAAGAATCTGGAGGCGCTGCGGGGAGAATATGTCTGTGTTTCCAACGTGCATACCACAGTGATGGCCTATAACGATGCTTCCTATAGAAATGTGCAGAACAGCGCTGTGATGGCAGTGCCGGACGGCAAGCCTCTGTCTCTGATCTGCAGGATCCGGGGATATAAAAATGCCCAGCGTGTGGCAGGCCCTGATCTGATGCCGACCATATTGGGTCTGTCGGAGAAGAGGGGCTACAGGCATTATTTTTACGGGAGTACAGAGCAGACCCTGGAATCTCTGGAAAGGAATCTTCGGGCACAGTACCCGGGCCTGCAGATTGTGGGCACGTATTCGCCGCCCTTCAGGAAGCTGACAGAGGAGGAGGATCTGCGCATCATAGAGCAGGTCAATGCTGCCAGACCTGATTTCGTCTGGGTGGGTCTGGGCGCACCCAAGCAGGAACGGTGGATGTATGAGCACCGGGGCAGGATCAATGCTGTGATGCTGGGAGTGGGTGCAGCCTTTGACTTCCATGCTGGAACGGCTAAGCGGGCGCCCAAGTGGATGCAGGAGTGCTATATGGAATGGCTGTACAGGCTGATACAGGATCCCAGGAGGCTGCTCAAAAGATATGTGCGTTCCAATGCACAGTTCATATGGCTGATTTTAACGGGACATTGATGGAAAGAGGAAGGAAGCTTTTATGGAGCATTGTATGAGGCAGTTGGATATAAAAAAGAAATATTTGATAACAGGCAGCGCCGGGTTTATCGGTTTTCATCTGGCAGCCAGGCTGCTGGAAAAGGGAGCCAGGGTAGTGGGCCTGGACAACCTGAATGATTATTATGAGGTATCTCTGAAGGAGGATCGTCTCAGGCTTCTGGAAAAGTACGGAAATCACAGCTTTATCAAGGGGGATCTGGCAGACAAGGAGGGGGTTTTGGCCCTGTTTGAAAGGGAGAGGCCGGAGGTTGTGGTGAATCTGGCAGCCCAGGCAGGTGTCAGGTACAGCATTGACAATCCGGATGCCTATATCCAGTCAAATCTGGTAGGTTTTTTTCATATTCTGGAGGCCTGCCGCCGCTATCCGGCAGAGCATCTGGTCTTTGCCTCCTCCAGCTCCGTCTATGGCGGAAACGAAAAGGTGCCCTTTGCCACAGATGACCCGGTGGACCGCCCGGTGAGCCTCTATGCGGCCACAAAGAAGTCCAACGAGCTGATGGCATATTCCTACAGCAAGCTGTATGGAATCCCTGCCACCGGATTACGGTTCTTTACGGTGTATGGTCCCTATGGCAGGCCGGATATGGCCTGCTGTAAGTTTGCAAGGAAGATCATGTCAGGAGAACCTGTACAGATCTACAATAACGGAGATATGTACAGAGACTTTACCTATATTGATGACATTATACAGGGAGTAGAGAACGTGCTCTGCAATCCGCCGGCCCCGGACAGCTTGGGAGCCCGCTGCAGGGTATACAATATCGGCAACAGCCGTCCGGAGAAGCTGATGGATTTTGTGACTATCCTGGAGAAATATCTGGGCAGGGAGGCGAGGAAGGAGTTCCTTCCCATGCAGCCCGGGGATGTCTATCAGACCTATGCGGATGTCTCCGATCTGGTCAGGGACTTCGGATTTCGCCCGGCTACCTCCCTGGATGAGGGGATGAAGCGCTTTGTGGGGTGGTTTAAGGAGTATTATGGCTATGAAGAAACTGTTTGAGGAGGTACTGCATTTTGGCATCATCGGCGTGCTGAATACCGTCCTGGGATATGTGCTGATGAGTGTATTTTATAATGTGTTCCATATGGGCTATTGGCAGTCCAGCGCGGTATCCTATACCATAGGCAGTATTTTTTCTTATTTTGCCAATAAAAAGCACACCTTTAACGTGGAAGGGGGAAGCGGAAGGTATGCAGTGAAGTTTGCCCTGCATATTCTGGTGTGCTACCTTCTGGCCTACGGTATCGCAAAGCCTCTGGTAAAAATGGCGCTGGCTGGATATGCTAAGGAAATCGTAGAAAATATAGCCCTTGTGACAGGTATGGGACTGTTCATCGTGTTCAATTTTATGGGACAGAAATTTTTCGTATTTAAAGATGCAGGAAAGGATGGTTGATAGAGATGGAGATAAGCTTGGGAGGAAGAAGGATAGGGGTTGATATGAAGGCGGAAGCATGCAGGAGGCTTATCTTTGCAGGCCTGATTCTCCTCTCTTTTCTGGCTGTGCTGATATACAATATTTTCACTCCGGCCATGACGGACGATCTCTCCTACGGCAGTGTGGTGGCCGGCGCGGACAGCCTGTGGGATCTGCTCAGGCAGGAGCAGTACCAATATATGACCTGGACAGGCAGAAGCGTGGGAAGTATGATACTGAGATGCTTTCTGAAAGGGGATAAGTGGATCTTCAATATCTGCAACAGCCTTGTTTTTGTGCTGCTGACCCTTTTCATGTATTACAATATCGAACGAAAAAAGAAGTATGATGTCTTTGTTTATCTGCTGGTCAACCTGTTTGTCTGGACCTTTGCCGTATCCTTTGCCCAGACGGTGCTGTGGGAAACAGGAGCCTGCCACTATCTGTGGGGAAGCGCCATCATCATGGGCTATATCTCCGCAGTCCGTTACTGTATGCAGGCGGATTATGCCGGAGTGTCTCAGATCGCTCCCGCAGTGGGGCTGTTTCTGGCCGGCCTTGTAGCCGGCTGGTGCAATGAAAATACCTCCGGCGGCTGTATCCTGCTGACAGGTATCTGGGTAGCTGTCTATGTCTGGAAGAACAGAAGGGTGAGGGCATGGATGATCCTGGGTCTGCTGGGCAATCTGACCGGTTTCCTTTTTATGACACTGGCTCCGGGCAATGCCAACCGAATGCAGTACATGGAGGAGGAGCATACCGGGTGGCTGGCTGTTCTGTCCAGATGGCTGAAGATCAATCTGGCGGTCCGGGACAACCTCTTTCTTCTCATTGCCATATGCATCGTGACCTTTATCTTGGTCAGACAGCAGCAGGCAGAGTGGGAGAGGAGCAGGAATATGGGGATCTTTTTCCTGGCTTCCCTGGCTACCTGCTATGCGCTGGTGCTGACACCGGAGCCGGTGGTGAGGGTCTACTTCGGAGCCAGTATTTTTATGATGGTTGCCAGCATACAGGGCATTGTGGATGTGGCTGACAAGGATCTCTATCTGCGAACCTTGAAGCTGGGAGCCACGGCCATATTTTCCCTCTATTTTGTGTTTACCTATATGGACAGCGGAGCAAATGTGATCAGGGTCTACAGGGAGAGCAGCGAAAGGTTTGCTTATATCGAGGAGCAGAAGGCGGCTGGCAATATGGATATTACGGTACCTCTTCTGCGGCCGGAATTTGAGAATAAGTACACCGATGCCTACAAGTCGGAGCTGAGCAGTGAGGACAGCGGCTACTGGGTAAACGTGGCTTATGCCACCTACTATGGGGTGAACAGTATATCTGCAGTTCCCCGGGAGGAGTGGGAGGCCATGAAATAGTCGAGAGATGACAGGCTGATAAACAGAGAAAGGGCTGGGTACGGATGGGCAGAGTGTTTGACAAAATTATAATCGGCGCAGGGCTGTATGGTATGTATGCAGCCCTGTATTGTGCAAAAAAAGGCCAGCAGGTGCTCCTGCTGGAGTATGACGAAGCACCCTTTCAAAGGGCCACCTATATCAATCAGGCCAGGGTGCACATGGGCTATCACTATCCCCGGAGCCTATCTACAGCGGTCAAATCGGCGGGATATTTCAGGCGCTTTGTGGAGGAATTCGGCTTCTGCATCCATTCCTCCTTCTCTCAGATCTATGCCACATCCTCCCGTTTTTCATGGACGGACAGGAAGCAGTTTGAGTCCTTTTGCCAGGCCGCAGGAATCCGCTGCGAGGAGGTTCCCGCCTCTGCTTATTTCCGTGAGGGGATGTGCGATGGGGCCTTTCTCACGGAGGAATATACCTACGATGCCGTGCTGCTGAGGGATTTTTATGTGAAGGAGCTGGCCGCCAGGAAGAATGTGCAGGCGGTTTATGGGGCCAGGATAGAGAGGATCTGCCGGGAAGGGGAGGCATACAGGGTGGATCTGGGCAGCGGTCAGAGCTTTGCTGCAGGATATATCCTGAATGCCTCCTATGCCTCTGCCAATCAGATCCTGCAGCTTGCGGAGGGAGGGTTTGCGCCCTTTGACATCAAGTATGAGCTATGTGAGATCATCCTCTGCCGTCCGTCCAAAAGGCTGGAGCCTGTGGGTATCACGGTAATGGACGGCCCTTTTTTTTCCATCATGCCCTTTGGAAGATCGGGATATCACTCCCTTACCTCCGTTACCTTTACCCCCCATGTGAC
The DNA here is from genome assembly GCA_022781985.1 of Lachnospiraceae bacterium. Lineage (GTDB taxonomy): Bacteria > Bacillota > Clostridia > Lachnospirales > Lachnospiraceae > Kineothrix. Next base: position 7,227 of record JALESH010000058.1, read on the forward strand.
CAGCTATAAAAAGCTGCCCGGCTTTCTCTGCCAGAGAGGGGTGGAATGCAGCCCGGACCAGCTTGCCAACTGCAATACCTGTCCCGCCAGGCCGGAGTCTGCCTGGCAGTATATGGATCATCTGGCAAGGAAATATATGAGGGAGGAGTATGAGTATGAATATGTAAGCTCCCTTTTTTCCATGAAGCCCATTTTAAAATCCTCGGAGGTGGATGATTCCAGGCCTACCAGGATAAGGGTGGATTCGGAATATCCACATTTTGTGAGCGTCCTGTCGGGCAAAATTAATACAGTATATGATTTGGAGGAATTTCTTTAATGGGCAATGATGGGATACAGAAGATACTGAAAAGAGACGGCAGGGAAAGCAAATTTGTGTCTGTGGTGGTGTATATCCGAAACGATGAGGAGAGTATCCGGCCTTTTTTCGATATGGTACTGCCTGTGATGGAGGAGAACTTTGAAACCTATGAGGTCATCTGTGTGAATGACTGCTCTGCCGATGGCAGTGTGGAAGGGCTGAAGGATTATTTTGCAGAAACCAAGGGGGATGGCTGCAGGAATATGATCCAGATCATCCATATGAGCGGCTTTCAGGGAGTGGAGGCATCCATGAATGCGGGCAGGGATATGGCCATCGGGGATTTCGTATATGAATTTGACGATATCCGGCAGGATTATCCCGCCGGGCTGGTCCGGCAGGTGTATGACAGACTGCTGGAGGGCTATGATGTGGTGGCAGCCGGCCGAAGGGGAGGGGGCAGGCTGACCTCGGATCTGTTTTACTGGCTGTATAATATGACCAGCCATTCGGGCAACAGGATCGGTCAGGAAACCTTCCGCATCCTGTCCAGAAGGGCGGTCAACAGAGTGATGTCGGTGGGAAAGTATATCCCCTATCGGAAGGCCATATATATGAACTGTGGGCTGAAAACGGATACGATACATTATAAGGGAGCAAAAAGAAGAGATAAAAAGGGCAGCAGGAGGGAGAGAACCAGGCTGGCGGTGGACTCTTTCATCTATTTTACGGATGGGATGGAAAGGCTTTCCCTTCTGCTGAGCTGTATCTTCCTCCTCTTTACGCTGGGAGCGGCTCTGTATATCGGAGGCTCTGTATTCAGTGCCAGCAAGCCGGTGGAGGGCTGGCTGTCTACCATGGGATTTCTTTCTCTGGGATTTTTCGGCGTCTTCACCCTGCTGACTATTATCCTGAAGTATCTGTCGGTCATGCTCAACCTGATCTTTAAGCATCAGAGATATCTGGTGGAAAGCGTGGAGAAAATAACGGGCTGACAGCGGACAGCCTGTGGAAGGAGTAAAGGTGCAGAGATGGATGTGACGATTTTGTTTCCCGTTCTCAATGAGCGTCTGCGGCTGGAGAAGGGGATTGAGAAAGCAGTAGGGTATATAAGGAAAAATATAGAGAGTCCCTGCAGGCTGATCATCGTGGATAACGGTTCCACCGATGAGACGCCCCGGATTGCGGGAAGGCTGTGTGAAAAATATGAGGAGGTATCCTATGTCCGCATCAGGGAGAGGGGAGTGGGAGCAGCCCTCCGGAAGGGCATTGCGCTGAACAAGAGCGATATCGTAGGCTATATGGATATCGATCTGTCCGCAGATATCAGGCATCTGGGGCAGGCCCTCCATATCCTTGAGACCTGTCCGGAGATTGACTATATCAACGGAACCAGATTCGGCAGGGGATCGGAAACCAGGGGGAGAAAATGGTATAGGAGGATCACCTCCCGGGGGCTGCTGCTGCTTCTGAAGGCAGTATTCGGGATGAGGTGCACCGATGCGGTCTGCGGCTTTACTTTTGTAAGAAAGCAGACAGCGCAGCAGTTGGCGGCAACCTGCAGCAGGGAGAACGGGTGGTTTTATACGATAGAATTTCTCCTTCGGGCGGAACGGATGGGGGTTTCCATCCTGGATCTGCCGGTGAAATGGCAGGAGGATTATGATACTACAGTCCGCGTGTGGAAGACGATCAAAAACTACCTGATACAGACGGCCAGGCTGAAGAGGGAATTTTGGAAAGAGGACAGGAAGAATGCTGAAAAGAATTGATTTGGGAAGAAACTACAGAAATCATAAGGAAGAATATCTGAAGGCAATCCGGGAGGTCTGTGAGGAGACGGCCTTTTCCGGCGGGAAGTATGCCGACAGATTTGAAGAGGAGTTTGCAGCCTATATCGGGGTAAAGGCTGCCTCCGGGGTGGACAATGGAACCTCGGCCCTCCAGCTTGCCATGCTGGCCCTGGGCATCGGAGAGGGGGACGAGGTCATCGTGCCGGCCAATACCTATATTGCCACTGCCTGGGGCCCCACCTATACGGGAGCAACACCTGTTTTTGCGGACTGTACGGCAGATACCTGGCAGATCGACCCGGCCTCCGTCCGGAACAGGATCACGGAGAGGACAAAGGCTATCATCGGCGTTCACCTCTATGGGCAGCCCTTTGCCTACAGGGAGGTCAGGGAAATCGCAGACCGGCATGGACTGTATCTGGTGGAGGACTGCGCCCAGTCCCACTCTGCCCGATACGAAGGGCAGATGACAGGGAGTCTGGGAGATCTGGGGTGCTTCAGCTTCTATCCGGGCAAGAACCTCTATGCCTTTGGCGAAGGAGGCTGCGTCACCTCCAACCGCCGGGAATACATTGATTATATTAATATTTTAAAGAATCAGGGCTGTGAGGTACGTTACTGCCACGATGTAGTGGGGTATAATATGCGTATGGAGGGGATACAGGGAGCGGTATTGAGCGTCAGCCTGAAATATCTGGATCAGTGGACCCGCCGCCGCCGGGAGATCGGCTGGCGTTATCTGAGAGAGATTCAGAATCCTCTGTTTGGGATGCAGGCTCATCCGGAGAATACGGAGCCCGTGTTCCACCTCTTTGTCATGACAGTGCCGGAGCCGGAGGACTTCCTGAAATATATGGAGGGCATAGGGATCGAGTGCCACCGGCATTATCCTATCCCCTGCCATCTCCAGAAGGCCTATGCCCATCTGGGATATGGGAAGGGAGACTGTCCCAATGCGGAGTATCTGGCGGAGCACTGCGTAACCCTTCCTTTGTTTCCGGAGATGACAGAAGAGGAGGAGGATCTGGTCATCCGGGCCTGCAACAGCTATAATCATTAAGAAATTTTTAAGGATGCCGCAACTTTTCCTTAAGTTTTCTGCATATACTGGCATAGGAATCATATTGTGCTATAATGCAGAAGAACTGTTGTTATTTATATGGGAGGAAAGGATTATGAAAAAATGGAGCAGGCTGCCGGCGCTGATGCTGTGCCTCCTCTGTGTGATGGGATGCGGCAGCAGGGACGAAGCAGCGGATGGAGCAGACGCCAACGGAAATGCTATCGTCATCAATGAGGACACGGATCCGGGACAGAAGACAGAGCCGGCAGAAAAAGAGGGGAAGCCCGTAACCCCGGAGACGAAGGAGGAGACCCGGGCTGAGGAGGAGATCGTGGTGGATCCCGCCCAGCTGAACGAGCCGGAGATAACCCAGCAGGAGATGACGGAGACCCTGCCGGAGCAGCACGATACAAACCGGCTGCAGATCGTTTTCTTGGGCGACAGCATCCTGGACGGCTATAGAAACGAGACAGGAATCGCCTATCTCACGGGTGTCAGATGCAATGCGGACGTATACAACCTGGCTATGGGAGGCACTACCGCGGCTTTGACCACCTACGAAAGCGCGGAGTATGCCAAATGGACCTCCCGCAGCCTGCAGGGCGTGGTGCATGCCATCTGCGGCGATGTGGATCCGGGGATCCTGGAGGGCTATCGGGCAGGGGAGGTATTTGCCACCTGTGATTTTTCCCGGACGGATTACTTTGTGATCGAATATGGGATGAATGACTTTCTCAGCGGCATCACTATGAATGACGAAGAGGACTTCTATGATGAGTACAGCTATGTGGGAGCCCTGCGGATCGCCATCCAGCGTCTGAGGGACAATTTCCCTGATGCAGCCATCGTGCTCTGTTCCCCCAACTATGCGCAGTTCTGGGGGCAGGATGGTGCCTTTCTGGGAGACGGCAATATGGTAAACAACGGCGGGGGGACCCTGGTGGCTTACCACCGGGTCTGTGAGAATGTGGCCAACGACATGCATACCCTGTTCCTGGATGGCTACAATGGAATCGGGCTGGATGCCTATACGGCAGATGAATTTCTGGAGGACGGCGTGCATCTGTCTCAGAAGGGCCGGGATAAGTATGCGGAGAAGCTGTCGGAGATCATTCTGGAGTATGAGGCTACAAAAAATAATTAGGTGTAGCGGCACATAATAAAGTATGGTAAAATAAGGCGGATGCTGCAGGCATCCGCTTTTGGCATGGAAAGGCAGATCAATAGAAACAGGAGACGGATGAGTTGAGAGAACTGGAATATCCCTTTGATAGTGAATACATTTTAAAAAACGCCAGAAGGCTGAAGCGTCTGCTTCTGGAGGAGGATACTGTGCGCGTCAGAAAAAAGATAGCGGTGCTGGGCGGCAGCACCACCCATGATATCCTCCGTATGCTGGAGCTGTTTCTGCTTCAGCAGGGCATAGAGCCTTCCTTTTATGAATCCGAATATGGACAGTATTATCAGGATGCCATGTTTGAAAATGAGGAGCTGGCAGCTTTTGGGCCGGACATCATATATATACACACCAGCAGCAGGAATATCGCGGCCTATCCCGGCCCGGGGGAGGGCAGCCGGAAGGCGGAGGCACTGCTGGAGTCTCAGTTTGAGCATTTCAGGGGCATGTGGGAGCGTCTCAGAGAGAGATACGGCTGTCCCGTCATACAGAATAATTTTGAGTACCCCTATTACCGGCTCATGGGGAATAGGGAGGCCAGTGACAGATGCGGGCGCATCCGCTTCCTGACCAGGCTGAATGAGCGTTTTTATGAATATGCAGAGGCTCATGAGGATTTTTTTATCCATGATATCAACTATATGGCGGCTGCCTATGGACTGGAGAAATGGGCAGACCCTTTTTACTGGCATATGTACAAATACTGTATGTGTCTGCAGGCGGTTCCTGAATTTTCGTATAACTTAAGCCATATAATCAAGGCTGTTTTTGGAAAAAATAAAAAGGCCCTGGTTCTGGATCTGGATCAAACACTGTGGGGGGGCATTGTAGGGGACGATGGGCCGGAAAATCTGGAAATCGGGCAGGAAACCTCTATGGGACAGGTCTTTGCTGAGTTCCAGAGCTATATCAAGGCACACAGGGAGATAGGGGTGGTGCTCTGTATCAACTCCAAAAATGAGATGGAGAATGCCCTGGCAGGACTGGAGCACCCGGAGGGGATTTTGAGGCCGGAGGATTTTATCGTCATCAAGGCAAACTGGGAGCCGAAGAGCAGAAACCTGACAGAGATCGCCGAAGAGCTGAAGCTGCTGCCGGAAAGTCTGGTCTTTGTGGATGATAATCCGGCAGAAAGGGAGATCGTGCGAAGCCAGGCGCCGGGGGCAGCAGTGCCGGAGATGGAGGCTCCCGAACAGTATATCCGTATCCTGGATCGTTCCGGCTTTTTTGAGGTCATCGGCCTTTCTGAGGATGACAGAAACAGGAATGAGATGTACAGGGCCAATCTGATGCGGGAGAAGCAGCAGGCTGATTTTACGGACTACGGTGAATATCTTGCTTCCCTTAAGATGAAGGGAACCATACGGGCCTTTGAGCCGGTCTATATGTCCAGGATCGCCCAGCTCACCAATAAGAGCAATCAGTTCAACCTGACCACCAGAAGGTATACCCAGGGTGAAATCGAACGGACGGCAGCCTCCGATGACTATATCACCCTGTACGGCAAGCTGGAGGACCGGTTTGGAGACAATGGCGTGGTGTCCGTAGTGATCGGAAATAAAAGGGGCAGCCAGCTCCACATGGATCTGTGGATCATGAGCTGCCGGGTTCTGAAGCGGGATATGGAATATGCCATGATGGATCGGCTGGTGGAGGAGTGCCGGAAGGCCGGCGTGGAAACAGTCATAGGCTATTATTATCCCACAGCCAAGAACCGTATGGTGAGAGACTTCTATGGACTGCAGGGCTTCACCAGGGTGAGCGGGGATGAAGGGGGAAATACAGTATGGCGGTACGATATTCCCCGGGACTATGAGAAAAAGAACCGGTATATAGAAGTGACAGGATAACCCGGGCGGGACAGGCTGCCGGGTATAAAAAGGTATGAAAAGAAAGGAAAACAGCTATGACGAGAGAAAAAGTGTTTGAGACATTAAATGAAGTATTCCGGGATGTGTTCGATGATGAGTCCATCGTTGTGGAGGAGGAGACCACTGCCGATGACATCGAGGACTGGGATTCCCTGGAGCATATCAATCTGGTGGCTGCTGTGGAGCAGGAGCTGGGTGTGAAATTCACTATGGGCCAGGTGGTCACCATGAAAAATGTGGGAGAGATGGTGGACATTATCCTGGCTCAGATCGGAGAGTAGGGAGGTTATAAGTATACCGGAAGGGATTGGGCTGTATGCAGGCTACATTTACATCCTTTTATTTTCTGTGCTTTTATGCAGGGGTATTGATCATATATTATCTGATTCCGAAAAAGCTGCAGTGGGCATTTTTGCTGACTGCGAGCACGGCATATTATCTGCTGACAGGGAACGGCATTCTGATCCTGTATCCTGTGGGAGCCTGTCTGGCAGCCTATGGGGGGATCCGCCTTATGACATGGGCTGAGAAGCCGGCAATAAGGCGGTGGATCCTGGTGGCGGTGGCGGGACTCCTGCTGGGAGGCCTCTGTCTCCTGAAGTATGCAGATTCCGGCCTCCTGGCGCCGCTGGGAGTTTCCTTCTACACCCTGACTGTCCTGGGCTATGTCATAGATGTATATCACGGGATCGCAGAGCCTCAGAAAAATTTTCTTAAGCTGGCTCTGTACGGGCTCTATTTTCCGGCCATACTTTCCGGGCCGGTGCTTCGGTACAGGGAGGATGGGGAACAGTTTTTTCAGCCCCATCCCTTTGACTACAGGCAGGTCACCATGGGACTCCAGAGGATGGTGTGGGGGCTCTTTAAGACGCTGGTAATTTCCGAAAGGATGAATCTGGTGGTGAATACCGTATACGGTGACTGGCGCAGCTATCCGGGCATATATATATGGCTGGCTACGGCCTGCTTTGCCTTTCAGCTCTATACCAACTTTTCGGGCTGTATGGATATTGCCCTGGGGATGTCCCAGACCTTCGGTCTGAAGCTGCCGGAGAATTTTCGAACACCCTTCTTTTCCAAAACCATTGCGGAATACTGGCGGAGGTGGCATATCACTCTGGGGGTATGGATGAAGGAATATGTGTTTTATCCGCTGCTCAGGACAGGGGTCTTTGCCAGGCTGGGGAAGGAATTGAAAAAAAAAGCGGGAAAAAAGAGGGGAAAGCAGCTCACCACCTTTGCTGCCATGCTGGCACTCTGGTTTACTGTAGGTCTCTGGCATGGAGGGGACTGGAAATACATCATCGGTTCCGGCCTGCTGCACTGGGCCTATATCACAGCCGGAGAGCTTCTGGCACCTTTTTTTAAAAAGGGGATGGAAAGGCTGGGGATTGCTTACAGCAGCCGTCCGGTGGAAGTGTGCCGTATGCTCCGTACCTTCTTATTGGTAAATATCGGCTTCGTATTCTTCCGGGCAGATTCGGTGGGAGCGGCGGCAGGGATGCTGAAGCAGGCGGTGGGGGTATGGAATCCCCATGTGCTGCTGGACGGCTCTGTCTTCACACTGGGGCTGGATGTGATAGAGAGTGTGATTGCACTGGTGTCCCTGCTGATCTTACTGGCGGTTTCCCTCCTGCAGCAGAGGGGCTCTGTCAGGGAGATGATAGAGAGGCAGAGGCTGCCCCTTCGCTTTATCATCTGGTATGCGCTTTTATTTTATACCATTCTGCTGGGGTACTATGGGCCTGGGTACAGCGCAGTGGAGTTTATTTACCAGGGCTTCTGAGCAGGTCTGTGGCTATGGACGGCAGAGGAATATTTTGCTAAAATAAAGGCCATGATAGAGAACAGGAAAGCCGTGCCCCGAAAGGAGTAAAATACGACAATGGATAAAATTGCTGTTTTGATACCGTGCTATAATGAGGAGCAGACAGTGGCCAAGGTGGTTGCAGATGCAAAGAAGGCACTGCCGGAGGCGGTAGTATATGTATATGACAACAATTCCACGGACAGGACGGCAGAGCTGGCTGCGCAGGCCGGGGCAGTGGTCCGCTGTGAGTATATGCAGGGTAAGGGAAACGTGATTCGGCGCATGTTCCGGGAAATCCAGGCAGAATGCTATGTGATGGTGGACGGAGACGATACCTATCCCATGGAATATGCCCCTCAGATGGTGGAAAAGGTGTTGGGGCACAACGCGGATATGGTGGTGGGAGACAGGCTTTCCTCCACCTATTTCCAGGAAAACAAAAGACCCTTCCACAATATGGGGAACAGCCTGGTGAGAGGCTGCATCAACCGGCTCTTCGGCTGCAGGATCAAGGATATCATGACCGGCTACCGGGCCTTCAGCTATGGCTTCGTCAAGACCTTTCCGGTACTGTCCAAGGGCTTTGAGATAGAGACAGAGATGACCATCCACGCAGTCTCCAACAATATGCAGATTGAAAATGTCATCATAGAATACCGGGACAGGCCGGAGGGCAGTGAGTCCAAGCTCAATACCTATTCCGACGGCCTCAAGGTACTTGGAACCATAGGCCGGTTGTATAAGGACTATAAGCCTCTGGGCTTCTTTGCGCTGCTGGCACTGGCGCTGGCCTTGGTCTCTGTTGCCTTTTTTATTCCCATACTGGTAGATTTTATCCAAACGGGGACAGTGGAAAGGTTTCCCACCCTGTTTGTGTGCGGCTTCGTCATGCTGGCAGCCATTCAGTCCTTCTTTTCAGGTCTGATTCTCTCCAATATGGCTTTAAAAAACAGAAGGGACTTTGAATTCCGGTTGAATATGATTCAGGGAAAAATAAAACATGAGGACTTTGATTAAGAAAAAAACAGATGTGATCCTGCTGCTGATCTGCATGGGCTTTTATCTTTTTTTCCCCCTCTATGACGGGCCGGTGTGGTGTGTGGATTCTGCCAGCTACGCTTCCATGCATATCACAAGGGAGCCCCTGTATCCTGTGTTTTTGTGGATATTCAGGAGCATATTCGGAGAGGAAGCCTATCTGATGCCGGTGGCGCTGGTCCAGAGCCTGATTGCGGGTTACGCAGCCTGGAGGCTGGCGGTGACGGTGAGGGAGGAGACAGAGGGCAGTCTGCCTATGGCAGTATTGGCCATGGGATTCCAGTTCGGCGTCACCTTTTTATGCCGTTTTGTTGCCAACAGGGGCTCAGCCTATACGGGAAGCATCATGACGGAGGGACTGGGGCTGTCCCTGTATCTGCTGTTCATCCTCCGGCTCTATCGGTATGTGACGGGAGAAAAGGGGAGGGATCTGGCAGCCACAGCCTGTCTCGCCCTGCTGTTGGTAAACCTGAGAAAGCAGATGCTGATTACCCTCTGCCTGATGGCGGCAGTCTTTGTTTTGTATAATCTGCTGAAAGACAGGAGGATAAAAAAGCTGCTTTTCCTGTCTGTGCTGACGGTAGGCCTGCTTTTTCTGAGCAGACTGACGGACAGGCTTTATAATTACTGTGTGAGAGGGGCCTGGATCGAGCACTCCGGCAATTCCATGGGACTGCTGTGTACGCTGATCTATACCTCCTCAGAGGAGGATGCAGGGCTTTTCCGGGAGGAGGAGCTGCGCAGGATGTATCAGGAGATCCATGAGCAAGCCTGGCAGCAGGGGCTGAACATAGCCTTTGCGCCCGAGGGCTGGGAGGGATTGTCCACCCATTATGCGGACAGCTATGATGCCATCGGCTACGGCATCATCAATCCTGTGGTGCAGGGAGTGATCCGGGAGGGCAGGGAGGTCACAGAGGTGGAAGAGGCCCGGCTGTATGACGGGTACTGCAGTGCTATGGCACAGGCGCTGATTTCTCAGGAAAAGGGAGATCTGCTGAGGGTCTATGGGGCCAATACCCTGAAGGGGTTCATCAACTCCATCGCCCGGGTTCATCCTGTGCTGAATCCCTTCGCCCTGTCTGCCTATGGGCTGTATCTGAGTCTTTATATTTTTCTCAGCCGGAAAAAGAAGGGGCAGAGGGATCGGGCGCTGGCCTTTGCAGAGGTGGTAATGGGAGGCATCATCATCAATGCCCTGGTGGTGGGAGCGATGATCTTCTGCCAGCCCAGGTATATGATCTATAGTATGGGGCTGTTCTATGGGGCCCTGTCCTTGTTGGTCTATGATTGTATAATAAGTGTCCGGAAGGGTATGGTGCAGGCATGGGAAAAAGGATATTAAAATACTGGTATGCAGTTTTGATCGGGCTGTTCCTGGTAAGCGCAGCTGCTGTCTACGCATATTTTGGAGAGGGCAGCTATATCGCAGTGCATGATAACCTGGATCTGTTCGTGGCTCAGATGCAGATGATGAAGAATACGGGCAGCTTCTTTGCCCATGGCGCGGAGGTGCCCTTTTTAGGAGGGATCAGCAGGGACAACCTGCCCTCTGAGCTGTCGTTGTATACCCTGCTGTATGTGTTGTTTCCCTCCTTCACGGCCTATATTGCAGGCTATCTCCTGAAGGTGGCGGTAGCAGTGGCATCGGTCTGGCTGCTGGCAAAGGACTGGTATGGGGACAGCTTTGAAGAATACAAGCCTCTTGCTGCCCTGTTTGGCTTTACCTATGGGATTCTGAACCTGTTTCCTGCCTTCGGCATTCCTTTTGCCTCCATTCCCCTGGCAGTATATCTTCTGCGCCGCATCTACAGAAAGCCCTCGGCGGGACTTTATGCCGCCCTGTTCTGCTATCCCTTTCTCTCCTATTTTTCTTATTTTGGTTTTTTCCTCCTGGCTTATCTGGCGGCTGCGGTGATCTGGCTGGGTTTTCGGGACAGGAAGGTATCAAAGCCCCTAGCGGCAGCCCTGCCGGCGCTTGCTGCCGGCTATGTGGTCTTTGAATACCGCCTCTTCGGTGTGATGCTGTTCAGCGATACCCAGACCATCCGTTCCACCATGGTGGAGGCGGATCTGAGTGGGGGAGAGATATTGGCCCAGTCCCTGGAGGTGTGGAAATACGGGATGTTCCACGCGGAAAGCCTTCATCATAAGCTGGTGCTGTGGGTCTGTGTGATTTACTTCCTTTATCGCAGTCTCAGGCATCTCCGGGAAAAGAGGGGGCGTGAGATCCTCAGGGATCCCTATAACCTGCTGATGCTGCTTCTGGTTTTCAACAGTCTGATTTACGGCATCTACAGCTGGGGAGGCTTTCGCCGCCTGATAGAAACCCTTCTTCCCCCCCTGAAGGGCTTTCAGTTCAACCGTACCATATTTTTCAGCCCCTTCCTCTGGTATGCGGCCTTTTTCATGGTACTGCAGAGGATGTATGCAGCTTTTCCCAAAGGCTGCCGCAGGGGCCGGCTGATCCGGGCCGGCGCCTGTGGGCTGGCACTGGCGGCGGCAGCCATCATCCTGCTCACTCCTACCCGGTACAATGACCTGTATGCCACCTGCCGGAACAAGGCCCTGGAGCTGGTCAGGGGAAAGGAGTCTGACGCCTTCAGCTATGGAGAATTTTATTCCCCGGAGCTGTTTGAGGAGATCAAGTCGGAGATCGGCTATATGGGAGAATGGGCAGCAGCCTACGGCTTCCATCCGGCGGTACTGGAATACAGCGGCATCTCCACCCTGGACGGCTACCTGGGCTTTTATTCCCAGCAGTACAAGGAGGACTTCCGCAGGGTAATAGCCCCTGCACTGGAGCGGGTAGAGGCCAGCAGAATCTACTACGATGACTGGGGAGCCAGAGCCTACCTCTATTCCGGCACCGACCTGTCGGTGGTCAGTGCCTCAAAGGAATTTACCGTTACAGACAGGGATATCTATATAGACACAGAGGCCTTTGCGGAGCTGGGAGGGAGATATATTTTCTCCCGGATCCGGCTGAGCAATGCAGAGGAGGCAGGTCTGCAGCTGGTAAACAGTTATGAGGGGGAAGCGTACAGGGTGTACTTGTATGCGGTGGAGGAGTGAGATTGGGAGGCTGTGAAGGAACGGAAGGGGCATAGGGGCGGCTTGCCCCTTCCGTTCCCTCACAGCCTCCCTCCAACCCTCCTCCCCCCAACCCAACCACGAAAGGAGCCTATCACCCATGCACCCCCAAAATCCCCAGACCAAAAGGGAGCTTATCACCGACTCCCTTTTCTATCTTCTTGTATTCCTCTCCATCGCCTGCTTTGCCGTCCTTCAGACCTTTGGAGATCCGCCGGATGAGATCAACCGGTTTAAAGTAGTCAGCTATATCTGCCGATACGGCAGGCTGCCGGTGGGAAACGATCCGGAGGTGCTTCTGGACGGATATGGCGCCTCCTATGCTTTTCAGCCTATGCTTACCTATATGATACAGGGGTTCCTGCTGAGGGCGCTGAGGCTGTTTACAGAGGACGGATATGCGCTGCTGCTGGCAGCAAGGATGGTAAATGCGGTCTTTGGCGTGGCGATGGCCTATTTTGTGCGGAGGATATCCAGGGAGGCATGGAGAAATCCATATCTGCAGTGGACCTTTACCCTGCTGACAGTGTTCCTGCCCCAGAATATATTTATCCATTCCTATGTGAATACAGATTCTATGGCTATGCTGTCGGTGGCGGTGATCTTCTATGTGCTGCTGAAGGCACAGAGGACAGGCTATGGAACAGGGGACTGCATCCTGCTGGCCGCAGGGATTATTCTCTGCGCCATGTCCTACTATAATGCCTACGGTATTGTGCTGGCAGCTATCATTATCTTTATCTCGGAATTTGTCCATCTGGGAGGACGGGCCGGGCAGAGCCGCCGGGGGCTGTGGGTGGAGTGGAGGCCGCTGCTTGGGAAGGGGATGCTGATCTCTGTCATCGTGCTGGCAGGCATCGGCTGGTGGTTTATACGAAATGGGATCCTGTATCAGGGGGATATCATCGCCATGAGCGCCAGACGGGAGTGCGCCATCCTGACAGCCACAGAGGAGTATAATCCGCTGACCAGGTTTACCTGGCAGAAATCCGGGCGTTCTGTGTGGGAGATGCTCACTGCCACAGGCTATCTAACCCTGCTCAGGGACAGCTTTGTGGCCATGTTCGGCCCCATGCTCATTCCTACTCATGGACTGATATATATTTTTTACAAATGGCTTTGGATCCTGTCCTGTGCTGCCGCAGCGCTGCCTTTAGAGCGGATAAAGGGAGAGGTGTCATGGGAAAGATGGGGAAGAAAAAAGACCCTTATTTTCTATGGGAGCATGGCATTGTTTTGTATGATTACCATAGGCCTGAGCATCTATTATTCCTATACCTGGGAATACCAGCCCCAGGGCAGGTATATTCTGCCGGTGCTGCTTCCCTTTATGTATCTGGTGACGCTGGGGATAGAAAAAGCCGCCCTGTTTTTGGGCAGATGGGTCTGTATCGGAACAATGGCATATGTGGCGCTGGCCTTTGCCTATAGCCTGTTTGTCAGATTTATTCCTTATTATATGGAAGGGGAGAATCTGTTTTCCCAGTGCGGGCAGATGCTGATACCGTAAAAACGGAAGCCTGCTGACCGGCCACAGTTGACCAACTACAGTTGACCAACTGCAGTTGACCAACTACAGGCTGAATGATATGATGGAGAACGTAGATCATAACAAGGAAAAGCAAAGGAGACGGAAATGCCGGTTAGAGTGCATAATTTTTTAGGTAAATTCGGCTGGAATGCCAGAAAATATTTTCCCATGCTGGCCAGTTCAAGCTATCTGAAGCTGCAGTTTGTTACTAGGAGGAAGCTGCAGAGGGAATATATTGAATATTTTATGTCTCAGAAGGAGACGCCCCATCCCCTGGTGGTAAACCTGGAGACAATCAACCGCTGCAACAGTACCTGTGAGTTCTGTACAGCGAATAAAAATGCGGAGAAGCGTCCCTTTAAAAAGATGGAGGATGAACTGTTCTACAGCATCATTGATCAGCTGGCGGACTGGGGCTATAAGGGACATCTGACCATGTATGGCAACAACGAGCCCTGGCTGGATGTGCGTATCGTAGAATTCCACAGGTATGCCAGGGAGAAGCTGCCGGATGCCTTTATCTTTATGTCTACCAATGGGCTGATTCTGGACGTGGAAAAGGTAAAGGCTGTCATCCCCTATGTGGACCAGCTCATCATCAACAACTACTGTCTGGATATGAAGCTGCATGACAATATCCAGGTGATCTATGAGTATATCAAATCCCACCCGGAGGAGTTCGGGGAGGTGGATATCCTGATACAGATGCGTTATCTGAAGGAGGTGCTGACCAATCGGGCAGGCAGTGCGCCCAATAAGCAGGCCACCCAAAAGGTGATAAAGGAAACCTGTCTGATGCCCTATACGGACATGTGGATCATGCCCAATGGCAGGCTGGGCATCTGCTGCTGTGACAACTTTGAGGTGACAGATCTTGCGGATCTTCATAAGGTGACCCTGAGGGAGGGCTGGAGCAGCCGGAAATATCAGGAATTGCGGGAGGCCATCAGGACGGGAAGGCAGAACTATCCCTTCTGCAGACACTGTGACTTTATTGATGCAGGACTGCGGATGGATGCAGTGGATGACAGGCTGAAAAACAGCCAGACCATGCATGGGGCAAGGCAGAGTATGTTCAGAAAATAGGAGGATGGGAGAGCAATGCATGAAAAAAGGAATAAAATCCCCTGCAGCATAGGGGGATTTTATTCCTTTTTTATTATGATGCGGATTATTCCAGCTCATTGGACTGGGCTTCCTCATGGTATTCCTTTTCTGTATTGACACTCCAGATATTGCTTTTGTCACGGATGCCGTTTTTGATATTTTTGACGGCTTCAAAGGAGGTGCACATGGAGTGGTCGATATTGTTGTATCGGTGCTGGCCGTTGCGCCCCACACAGTAGAGGTTTTCAATGGTATTCAGATAGTCCACCAGCCTGTCCATATCCTTATAGGTATCGAAGTAGGCGGGATATGCCTTCTTTACCCGCTCTACATGGGTATCCAGCACATCCTTTTCACTGTCGATGAGTCCCATCTGCACCAGCTCTCCCACAGCCAGCCTGGTAAAATCCTCCTCGGACATATTCCAGAGGGAGTCTGACTCGTTGCAGAAATACTCCAGGCCTATCCACACGGTGTGTTCCAGATCCCGGATCATATAAGGGGACCAGTTGTTGTATATCTGGAGCCGTCCCAGCTTCACATTTCTGTCATGTACATAGATCCAGCAGTCGGGTACGATATTGCCCACTGTCTTCATCCTGGTTTTGTTTTTCAGGTTCAGACGGGGAACCAGAACTCCCAGGGTCATATAGTCCCTGTAGGGAAGACCTTCGGCAATAGCAGCCATGTCCGCAGGCACATCGTTCATGCCCCCCACCAGATCGCGGATGGGCATGGAGGAAATGAAGATGTCGCCCTCCATCACAGAGACAGCACCCTCATGTTCACAGGTAAGAGCGGTGATCCGGTTATTTTCATCCTTTACCAGTCCGGTGACCCGGCAGTTTTTCAGAATGCGGCCTCCCAGCCTGGTGATCTCCTCAGCAGTGACCTCCCACAGCTGCCCCGGCCCCAGTTTGGGGTATTTAAACTGTTCGATCAGAGAGGTCTCTACCCTGCGGTTTTCCCTGCCGGGCAGCATTTTGCCGAAAACATCCCGGATGATGGCAATGATGGAAAGGCCCTTGACACGCTGCGCACCCCAGTCGGGAGCGATCTCACGGGGATTTCGCCCCCAGAGATTTTCTGTATAGTTTTCAAAAAACATGGAATACAGCCTGCGCCCGAAGCGGTTGATGTAAAAATCCTCAAGGGAGTCCTCTTTGCGCTTATAGATCAGGGATTTTATATAGCTGAACCCCACTGCCAGGGTGGTGCCCAGTCCCATATTTTTAAAGGTTTCAAATTTGAAGGAAATGGGATAGTCAAAAAATTTATTCTGGAAGTAGATCCGGGACACCCGGTTTCTGTTGAGCATCACCCGGTCTTCCTTCTCCGGGTCGGGTCCCCCGGGAGCCAGAGGCATGGAGCGGTCCAGAAGAATATCATCATAGGTGGGAGCCCCTTGCTCCGGCAGCATCCTTTCCCACCAGGCATTGACCTCCGGAACCTTGGAGAAAAAACGATGTCCGCCCATATCCATCCGGTTGCCTTTGTAATTTACTGTCCTGGAGATGCCTCCCATAGCTTCGCTTTCTTCCAATACGATAACCTCGTAGTCATTATCTATATCAGGGCTGCCGGCCTGTCTGTCAGTCAATAGCTCATAGGCGGCAGTAAGGCCGGCGGGGCCGGCGCCTATGATAAGTACTTTCCTCATAATTATAGCTACCTCTCCTTTATTTCTTTTAACATTCTAGCATACTATCCCAGGATTGTCCATGGATAGACGCGGGCAGGACAGGGTAGCTTGCATTTAACAGCAGTGGTTTATTGACCTGGCAACTTCCGGATGATATGATAGGATCAATAGGAAAAAGGAGCGGATTTCAAGCGTGCTTTAGGGGATGACAGAAAGGATGAAAGGGAAAGTATGAAAAGGAAAATAGTTAATTTATTGTTATGCGCCTGTATCGTGCTGATGCCTGCAGCTCAGGGAGCATCAGCTGTAAATGCTGCCGGCGGATCAGGGGGTGCGCATGCAGCCTCAGGAGAGTCCGGGGAGACTGCTGCCGGCAGGACAATTTATGTGGATGGCAGTTCATCGGCCACAGGCAGCGGAACACAGCAGCTCCCTTATAAGGATTTTACCACCGCCCTGAGCAGGGCAGAGGATGGAGATACTATCATCATTAAGGCGGGCGGTGCCTTTATAGGGACGGAGACAGGCAATGAGATGACTCCGCTGGTACTGGATAAGGCTGTTACCATTGAGGGAGAGTCGGGAAGTCCCAGCCTCTCTCTGCGCAGGGCCGGTATCCTGCTGGAGGCGGATGTAACACTCAGGAATATCAACCTTACCCTGACCAACAAGACCCGGGCAGCCATCTGTGCCAACGGACACCGGCTGGAGCTGGAGAATGTGGTCAGTGACAGCAGTGCCAGGCTGGTTCATGTGTTTGCAGGAAATATGTATATTGCCAACAGCAGCGGAAACGGCACTGCACCCGTGGGCCAGAGAACAGGCCCCAAGGGAGAGATCATCATCAAAGGCTCCAAAACCAACCTGGGAAATATTTATGCCGGCAGCATGAACGGAGGCTTTGCTGTACCTGCCCAGATTACGGTGGAGGGAGCCGTAAATATGAGACTGGGAGACATCTATGCCAGCGGAGCGCTGCAGGGGCAGTATGACGAAGATGCTTTCCTGGATTATAACTCAGAGCCAACCGCACCTGCCCCCAGTGCCTCAGCCTTTCCCATGACAGGCCGGGTGTCCGTCCGTATCACCGGCAACAGTGTGGGCAGCGTAGACGGAAAAATGAATGAAGCCGGAGACCGGGCAGATGTAACCTTTTCTACCACAAATCTGGAATCCAGCCTGCGCCTGGCGGATATCGCAAGCCTGTCGCTGACCGGCGGAAAGCTGCGGCCTGCCGCATTGAATGAAGGGGTGAATCTTTCTGTAGCCCAGGGGGCTGCACTGGATTTGTCTGCAGTCATGACAGCAAACCAAAGCTTTTTCCAGGTAAGTGACTTTACCGGCGGCGGCACGCTGGAGATGAATATGGATGATACACTGGCCATCACCGGGACTGTCGCCGGTGTCACCGAATTTAAGACTGTGGGCCTCACCGACGGAGGCAGCTCCGGTCTGGTGATAGAGGGGCATGGCTATATTGATGTAAGCGAGGCAGAAGGAGAGGGCAGCTTTACCTTTAGTCCTTACCCTACCCAGACGTCCATTGTATTGGAGAAGGTGAATGATGTCTGGCGGGCAGTGGGCCCTGGAAAAGAAGAGGAAAACATGATTGTCCTTTCCAGCCTGTCCTTTTCCTCCCCTGAGGTGACAGCCCGGGCTGACCAGATCAATGCCCTGAGCGGATACAAGGTGGATGTGGACTGTGCCTTTGCAGATACAGTTCTATGGCCTGATCTGGGGGATATTCCCTTTGCCTATGAGATAGAGTGCCTGAGCCAGACCTATAGCGGGAAGTCGGTCAGGGCGGAGGATGGAGGATATGAGGCGGTCATCGCTCCATTGAATCTGAAGTTCCTGCCCTGGGGCAGTGAGGAAAACGGTTCCCTCTGGATCTATGCCGCAGACGGAGAAAAGAAGGTGTATCCGGCGGTTTATACGATCAAAATGAAGGCGCCGGAGGAGAACGGCAGCCTGGAGAGTACACTGAGGCTGACGATCACAGGGGATGGAGCAGAGTCGGAGGTTCCCCAGGCTCCCGATGTCACAGCGCCTGTCATCACAGCAGTGACGGCCTCTGCGGTGACGGCTGAGACAGCGGTGGTGACAGTGACAGCAAATGACGATTGGGGAATCGCCTCCTACAGTCTGGTGAAGACCGGCGGGGAAGGAGAGGCAGCCGTGACAGAGACGGAGACGAAGGGAGTATTCCGCCTTTCCGGCCTGACGCCTTCTGCGGAATATACCTTTACTGCCACAGTCACAGATCAGGCAGGAAACAGCAGCACAGAGACAGTGAGCTTCCGGACCGCAGAGGCAAAAAAAATTGACCTGAGCACAGCCACAGTGACGGTGGATAAAACCTATGTCTATACTGGAAGGGCCATCATACCGGCAGCAGAGGATGTGACTGTGACCTTAAACGGCAGGGTGGTGGATCCGGGAGGCTATTCCTTTACTGCCACCAACAATGTGAATGCAGGGACGGCAGTGCTGAGCATCCGAGGAAGGGATGGGTATGCAGGCAGCGCCGCAGGGATATTCACTATCCATAAGGCCCAGGGGGCACAGATTTCATCAGTTGCCGGAAGCCTTGCTTTAAGCCAGGATCTGGGGACATATACCTACAGGGTAACGGAAACCGCCGGGGCAGAATACCGGATGGATGACGGTCCATGGCAGGAAGGCCCAACCTTCGAAAGCATTGCCCCGGGCAGCAGTCATACCTTTTCCGCCCGGATGAAGGAGACTGCCAATACTCTGGCAGGCAGCCCCGTCAGCACGGGCCCGGTAAGCTTCCCGGTGATCGGGGCAGGGGATAAGGAGCCGATCCCCTCAGTGGATATCACCGCCATATTTTCCGATGTAAAGGAGGGGGACTGGTTTAAGGAGGCTGTGGCCTATGTCTATACCAACAGGATCATGACCGGTATGGGCAGCAGTGATCAGTTCAATCCTTATGGGGAGACCACCAGAGCCATGGTGGTAAAGATCCTGCACAATGCAATGGGAGCCCCTGCATCTTCCCATAAGAATCCCTTTGCGGATGTGCCTGCAGGAAAATGGTATGAGGAGCCGGTGAGATGGGCATTGGAGCAGGGGATCACCACTGGAGTCTCTCCTGATCGGTTTGCCCCTGACAGGAGTGTAACCAGGCAGGAGGTGGCCAGCTTCCTGTACAGGTATGCGGAGTACCGCGGCTTTGATACCAGTGAGACAAAGGATCTGTCCGGTTTTCCTGACCGGGGAGAAATTTCCGCCTATGCAGGGAAGGCAATGGCCTGGGCCAACGCTGCCGGCATTATCACCGGCAAGGGAGGCATCTATCTGGATCCCAGGGGGACGGCTACCAGAGCGGAGATCGCTGCCATGGTGCAGAGGTTTGAGGTACGGTATAAATAGATCGAAGGATTTGGAGGCTTTCTTCATCCAATTTGAGAGAAAAGTAATTTCTGAAAAACAATCTATGATGCACATTGTGATGCACATTGTGATGCACATTTATGAAAAGCTGTTGCAAAGGCAGAGGTGGAACCTGCCTTTGCAGCAGCTTTTTAATTTGGCCTAAAAATCTTTCGTGGAGTATCACACTCTACGAACTGATTCATTTATATTTATACAAATATTTACTTTATTCTACAGATTTATGCTCGCTCTGTCAATACGCTGTTTGAAGTCAAACGAATCGTCCGATTTATAGCCACAGAAAGGAGATATGTCTTATGGCAGGAAAAGGTGAAAATATTTATAGAAGAAAAGACGGCAGATGGGAAGGCCGGTACATCAAGCCGCGCTCCTGTGCCGGCAAAACAGCCTATGGTTATGTGTATGGGAAAACATACCGGGAGACAAAAGCAAAGCTGCATAAAGCTGCTTTATATTTCGGATCAGAGGCTGCTCCGGAAACAGATTCGGATTTATTTGCATCGGTGGCCATGGAATGGTTTGATCAGATCAGGCTGCAAACAAAGGAATCTACCGGAAACAGGTATTGGAACCTGCTTCATTCTTATATTCTCCCCATATACGGCGAACAGCCATTGGAACACATTACCTGCGATTTTATGGAAAGCCACTGCAATGCGCTCCTGCTGTCAGGAGGCAGGAAGGGGACAGGATTGTCACCGAAAACTGTAGCGGATATCCTGTCGGTGGTCCGCAGTATCATAAAATATGCCATAAAAAAAGGAAAAAATGTGCCCTGCGACGGAAATGGGGTCAGGGTAAAGCAAAGACCCAGGGGGATGCGGGTTCTAAGCAGGTCGGAACAGGAAAAGCTGTCCCGGTACCTGTATTCAGAACCTGATTCATTTAATGTGGGAATACTGATATGCCTTTTTACAGGTCTGCGTGTGGGTGAAATATGTGCTTTGCGCTGGGAGGATATCTCCATTTCAGATCAAACCATCTGTGTCCGGCATACCCTGCAGAGGGTGCAGGATAAATCAGGGGCTGATAAAAAAACAAAAATAGCAGTTACTGTCCCCAAAAGCGCCTGCTCGGTTCGGATCATCCCTATCCCGGATGCCCTGCTGGGTATTCTCACCGGGCACAAAAGAGCTTCAGCTGGATATTGCCTGACAAATAGTGAGTCCAGGTTTATTGAGCCGCGGACTATGCAGAATCGGTTTAAGAGAGCATTAAAGAACAGCGGTATTGAACCGGCAAACTTTCATGCATTGCGCCATACGTTTGCAACCAGATGTATAGAATTGGGATTTGATGTGAAGAGCTTAAGCGAAATATTGGGTCATGCCACTATCAATATCACAATGAACCGTTATGTTCATCCAACACTGGAGCTGAAAAAAGAAAATATGCAGAAGCTCTCCTCTTTATTAGCTGTCAACTAAAACCGTCGGCACGGCCTGAAATGCAGGGATTACTGTCTTTTTCGGTGTTTTTTCGTAGAGTGTGATACTCTACGAAAATTTCTGATGCCTAGGGGTTCAGCCCGGCATGCACTGATTCCGGGCAGTGGCGGAGGATACCTGTATATTCAGAGGAAGAAGAGGGCGCAGGGTGAAGGAGTTATGAGAATACAGGATGAGGGCAGGAGGGGAAAAAGCCCCCTGATCAATATAGGAAAAACCGTGTTGACCATGGCAGCAGTGTTAAACTGGATGGCAGTTTATTTTCATATTGAATTGTATGCACTGATAGAGGACGGCAGGGTGTATACCTTTTTGGTTCTGCTTGGGGGATTTGCGTTATTCAGGCTCTATGGTACGGAGTATGATACAGGGCTGGAGATCCGGGAAAAAATCCTCTGTCTGGCCGGAGCAGTCATAATGCCCGTAGGAGCGGCCTTTGGAGCAGAGGAATCTACAACGGTTTTAGTAAACTCCTGGAAAAGTATTCTGCTGTTTACAGTATCAGTCACTGGCTGGTATTTTATGTGGAGTCATTTCCTGAAAAAAGGAATCTGCTGGTATCTGAAGAAGGAGGACAGGGAAATACAGGCCGCAAGCCGCCTGCAGAAGTGGTGCAGCTATGTATTGGACAGACATCCCATCTTGGTGCCCTTTCTGTTCATTTTGCTCCTGTGGCTGCCCCATATGGTTGTATTTTATCCGGGAGGCCTCATATATGATACCATGGATCAACTCAACCAGTACGCAGGTGCAACTGTGATGACCAATAAGCACCCTGTACTGACCACACTTCTCATGGGGAAATGTATAGAAATCGGCCGACTTGCGGCAGATGACAATCTGGGAGTGTTTCTTTGGTCTTTTGCACAGATGCTGTCAGGGGCAGGGGTATTTTCCTATGCCATCTGCCTGCTGAAACAGTGGAAGGTGCCCTGGGGCATCAGGATGGCAGTACTCTTATGGTATGGGCTTCATCCGCTGTTTCCGGGATATTATTATGGCATGCTGAAGGACAATATTCATGCAGTCTTTCTCATCTTGGCAATCCTATTATTCTATGAATATTTATTTTATGAATATACCGGCAGAGGGGACTTTCTGCTGAAGCGGCACAAGACAGCAGTCTGGATGGGTGCTATGCTGGGAGCATGTCTGACCAGAAAAAACGGTATTTATATCATCGCAGGAATGCTTGTTTTCCTGCTGATCCGGAAGGGAAGGCAGAAGAGGGTTTTGGGGGTGTTCCTGATCCCTATTTTTTTATATCTGGTGATAGAGGGCAGCGTGGTGGCAGCCATGAGGATACATCAGGGAAGTATAGCCGAGGTGATGTCCATTCCCTTTCAGCAGACAGCCAGGTACACAAAATACTATGCAGAGGAAATGAGTGAGGAGGAAATAGAAGTCATAGACAGCGTGCTGGAATATGACAGGCTGGGAGACCGGTATCGGCCCTATATTTCGGATCCGGTCAAGGGCACCTATAAGGAATCAGCCACACTCCGGGATTGGGCGAGCTATCTTCGGGTCTGGTTTCTACAGTTCTGCAGGCATCCTAAAATATATTTGGATGCCACCATAGACAATACCTATGGTTATTATTATCCAATGGCCAATCCCATGGGAGAAAAGGGATTTTATACTCTTCTGGATGTAAAGGCCTTTCCAGAAATGCTGGTGCATGAAACACTGTTTGACTTTTATACGGAAAATCCCCGGTTTGAAAAAATCAAAGAGGCTGCCGCCCTATGGATAAACAGGGGCAGTGTAGACAGGGTTCTGCTGTTAAGCCTGAGCTATGCACCGGGGGCCTATACTTGGCTTCTGTGCTTTGTGCTGCTGCTGTTGATCAGAAAGGAAAGAGATTCCTGGGTGAGCATAGCGCCGGCCCTGATGCTCCTGCTGATCTGCATTGCCTCACCGGTGAATGCCTATGTCAGGTACTATTTCCCCATCATGGCAACAGCTCCTGTTTTTGTCTGCCTCCTGTTCAGACAAGGGGGACAGATTTCAAATTCTCCGGAAGGTACGGATATCAGGAAAGGAAAGAGCAATGACAGCAGGATATGTCCGTAAAAGACTGGGTCTCTGGTGTGTTGGCGTTCTTTTTGCTGCGCTGCTGATATGGCCTCGGTTTGAGGATTACTCTCTTCAGCTAAGGCTTCGTCAGGACAGGACCGGGCAGCATATGCAGATATATTGGAAGACAGAGGAAGGGGATTATACAGATAAGAACTCCTATAAGGCGGCCATCCTGGGACAGGATATATATATACCTGTTCAGAGGGGGATGCTGGGCTGGGACGTGGAATGGCGTCTGGATCCTATGGATGCCAACCTGGATCTGGGTATTTCATCCTTTGATTTATACAAAGGCGAGAAGTGGAGAAAAAATTTTTCCGCTGACGATCTGGCCGCCATGGTGAAAGGACAGGAGCAGATAGATACCGTCTACAGCGTGGGAGAGGACTATTACATCAGGCCCTCAGGGGAGTCTGCATCCCTGTTTTTGGGAAACACTCTGCCCCGTATTATCGTCAGGCACATCCTGCTGCATTATTTGTTAAGTCTGGCAAAGGCTTCTGTTGTTCTGGCCTTACTTGTGGCAGGAGAGAGCCTGCCGGGAGTCAGGGGTCTCTATAGATGGGCAGGGAGACAGCTGGGGCGGATTGGGAATGGGGTCAGAGAAGAGCCGGGAAGGCTGCTGGTGCTGGGGATGATGTTTCTGCCTCTGGCTGTGGGCACCTTGGCTGCAGAGTCCGGCATCTACTATATTGACAGGAGCTATATCCTGAGGCTGCTGCTGGGAGGGGGGCTGCTGATATTGATTATTTGGGCGGACAGGCTGCCCGGGATCAGGAGTCTATACACGGTATTTCGGGGGGCTGTCTCCCGGGAAAGGTCTGCATTTTGGGTATTTTGCCTGCTGCTTGTCAGCCTGGTACTGCTGCTTTTCCATCCTATGTTTTTGGGGGAAAGGGTCTTTGTATATAGCGGTGACTCCCTGTATCAGACCTATCCCGGGCTGGCCCATGCAGCGGATCGGATCGCGGCAGGGGAGTGGGGAAGAGGCTACACCTTCTATGAGTCGCTGGGAAAAGCAGAAGATCCCCTGCTCCTGAATCTGCGCAATTTCTGCGCCCTATTCGGGAGGGAAAATCTGGGAGCGGCCATGGGATTTGCCCACATGCTCAAGATTTTATTTTCAGGGCTGTTTTTCTATGGTTTTTTGAGAAGAATGGGAACGGAGAAGCTGGGCTGCTTCCTGCTGTCATTGGGGTATGCCTGCAATTCCTACATGATAGCCAGGGGGATGTGGCAGAATTACCCCAATGAAGCCCTTTGCCTTGCCATGTGGCTATGGGGCTTTGAGGGCTTTAAAACCGGAAAGTGCTGGCTGTCCTTCCTTTTCGTCAACCTTTTTTGCTGCTGGAATTATAATGGCTACAGTATCATCCTGTATACAGGTATTGGACTGCTGTATGGGGTATTCCGGCTGGTCTCAGAGAGGGAGAAGCAGGAGCCCCTGAGACTGCTGTTGAAAAAAACAGGGGCACTGGTGGGAAGCATGGCAGCGGGGGCGGCTGCAGCCTGGACAGCCTGGCTTCCCTCTCTGATGAAAATGCTGGGAAGTGACAGGGTAAGGCTGGGGGCAGAATCGGCCTCCCAGCCGGGGAGTGTATTCAGCTTTGCCGATCTGCCGGTGTGGAGGACCATGTTCTACAGGATGCTGTCCCCGGACAGTCTGGGGATGTGGTCGGATACCTATAGCGGGACCGCTAACTGGCTGGAGGATCCGGTCTACTACTGCGGTCTGGCAGCAGTGGTCTTCCTTCCTCTGGGCTTTTCTGTCATGTCCGGAGCGAAAAAAAGATGGTACCTTCTGCCGCTGGCCGGAGCCCTTCTCTACAATGCTTCTGATGGGCTAAGAAATCTGGCCAATGGATTTTCCGGCACCGGATGGAAGCTGTCCTCCCTGTGGGTCATCGTATGTATGCTGCTGGTGACGGCAGCATTATGGCAGGGGAATCCACCACCGAAGCCGGCCGGGGGAGGAGCCATACTGGTTTTGACCAATCTTGGCCTGACAGGGGTTTCCGTAATTTTTTATGGGGAAGGGGTACAAAGGCCTTATCTGTGGGCTGCCATCAGCTTTTGTCTGCTGTTTTCTCTGCTCTTGTTTTTTCTGTGGAGGGAAAAGGAGGGGGAGCGGCAGCAGTATCTGCAGTATCTGCTGGTGATGGCAGCGGCGGCAGAGGTGTTCTGCTCCTCCTATCGGATCATCAATAATGAAGCGGCAGTGGATCCGAAGTATCTGAAGGAAAGCGGGTATGAGGACGGTACGGCGGAAATGCTGGCAGTCATAGAGGATCCTGATTTTTATCGGGTGGACAAGCAGTTTACTCCGGTATCAGCCTGCGATTCCCTTTATCAGAGATACCGGGGAGCAGCCTCCTATATAGGAGGGGTGGGAGACAGCCGGTATACCAGGAGGCTGTATCAGTATCTGGAGCTTCCTGCCCTGGAGCATGTTCAGATGGGAACGGATAAGAGTACGGTGGTGGATGCCCTGTTCAATGTGAGATATGTGCTTGCTCAGGGAGAGGAGATCAGCACCTTCGGTCTGAATCTGCTGAAAAAGGAGGGGGAGCTTTCACTCTATAAAAACCAATATGCCCTGCCCTTTGGTTATGTGTACCACAGCTGGATCCCGGAGGAGGAGGCCTGGGGCTATGGAGCCGGGGACCGCAGGCTGCTGATGCTGGAGCAGTGCATCCTGGGGGAGGAGGCAATGGCTCGGCTGCCATCGGGAATCGTGAAGGGACAGGGCCGGACAGAGTTTCGGGAGAGGTGGGGGGACTACCGCAGGGAGATCAGCCTGGGAGAAAGAGAGGTTACCTTTGAGCCGGCGGAGAAGGGTCAGGTGATCGTGGTTCAGGCGGTCACAGAAGCCGATGCCGAAGCCTGGTGCCGGATGTACTGTATGGAGGGAAACAGCATCCGGATGGAGAATTCTGTCAGGCTGGCCAGGGGGAGGGCAGAGCACTTTGAGGAATTCCGGGCAGAGGGGGCGGGCCGAATCCTGCTGCAGGCAGAGGGAGAGCAGCCTTTCCGCCTGGCCGGGGCGGAGCTGTATGTGATCCCTGAGGAGATATACTTTGCTGAGTATGTGAAATTGACGGAAGAAAGAAGCCGGGGAGGTCTGGCCATGGAGTATTTTTCAGAGGAGAGGATGGAGGGAAGGGCCAGCCTGGAGAAGGACAGCATCATGGTATTTACCATTCCTTATGACCAGAATTGGAGGGTTTATGTGAATGGAGAGGAGCGGGAGCTGTTCCTGGCCAATATAGGATTTATGGGACTGGCGCTGGAAGCCGGGGATTATGAAATCCGTCTGGAATACCAGTGAAGAAGTTTTGGGGATTCCTGGGCGCAAAAGGGCATCACAGCATGTTTTTACATATCTTTGGCTGCAGATAGGAAGGCAGGGGGAGGAGGGATAGGAAAAGGAAGAATGGAGATAGCAGGGGAACAGGATGTTGATTTTTGGGGGGAAAGGAGGTGAAGAGGAGATGCAGGTGTAACAGAGTGCTGAGAGAGAACGAAACATGAAAATGATGAGAGGAAGCAGGATCAGATCATCCTGAAAAGGAGGCAGAGAATGAGAAACAGGAGAAAAACAATGGCGGGAGTTGCCCTGGGCATTCTGCTGGGACTGTGTTTTGGCCCGGTAAATGCTGCAGAGCCTGAAAACCCAGAAGGAACGGAAGTGGCTGAGGAGGTGGCTATAGATGAGAGGAACTTTCCAGATGAAGAGTTCCGCAGCTATGTGAGCAGATGGATGGATACCGATAGAAATGGCAGCCTGAGTGAGAGTGAGATTAGTGGATGTACAGAGATTGACGTACGAGATATGAAAATTAGGAGCTTGGAAGGAATCAAATATTTTACGTCCTTAACTGATTTGTGGTGTCAAAATAATAACCTAAGCAGTCTGGATGTAAGCCAAAATACGTCCTTAACTTCTTTGGTGTGTGATTCTAATAACCTAAGCAGTCTGGATGTAAGCCAAAATACGTCCTTAACTTCTTTGAGGTGTAATAATAATAATCTAAGCAGTCTGGATGTAAGCCAAAATACGTCCTTAACTTCTTTGGGGTGTTATTCTAATAACCTAAGCAGTCTGGATGTAAGCCAAAATACGTCCTTAACTGATTTGAATTGTAATACTAATAACCTAAGCAGTCTGGATGTAAGCCAAAATACGTCCTTAACTTATTTGAATTGTGGTGGTAATAAGCTAAGCAGTCTGGATGTAAGCCAAAATACGTCCTTAACTGATTTGTGGTGTGGTTATACTAACCTAAGCAGTCTGGATGTAAGCCAAAATACGTCCTTAACTCATTTGAGTTGTGGTGGTAATAACCTAAGCAGTCTGGATGTAAGCCAAAATACGTCCTTAACTTATTTGTGGTGTGATTCTAATAACCTAAGCAGTCTGGATGTAAGCCAAAATACGTCCTTAACTTATTTGGATTGTGTTGGAAATAACCTAAGCAGTCTGGATGTAAGCAAAAATACGTCCTTAACTGTTTTGAGTTGTCATAGTAATAACCTAAGCAGTCTGGATGTAAGCAAAAATACGTCCTTAATTAGGTTGAATTGTAGTTTTAATAATCTAAGCAGTCTGGATGTAAGCCAAAATACGTCCTTAACTGAATTGGATTGTAGTTATAATAAGCTAAGCAGTCTGGATGTAAGCCAAAATACGTCCTTAACTTCTTTGAGTTGTAATAATAATAATCTAAGCAGTCTGGATGTAAGCCAAAATACGTCCTTAACTATTTTGAGGTGTAGTAATAATAAGCTAAGCATCCCCACTGCCGGAAGGGATATGCTCAAGTACGATCCTAACTTTAATCCGCAAAGGGTATCCGAGCTTCGAGGAATCACATTGACAGGAAATGTCCTTTCTTTCGAGGAAGGGGTGACGGTGGGGAGTTATACCTATGATTGCGGGAGGAACCAGACTATGCATGTATCCCTGTTCTATGAGGCCGTGCTGCTGGAAAACCTGAACTGGGGCTATAAGGAGGACGGCTCCGCGGTCATCCATGCCGATGTGGTAAACCGCGGCTATCATAGCCGGGAGGGACTTTCCGTGAGTCTGGTGAAGGATTCCCCGGAGGGAGAGGTTCTCCAGACCAAGCCTGTGGGCTCTGTAGAGTCCCTGGGCCTTGCCACGGTTTCCTTCCTGGTAAAGGCTCGGGAAAATGATATCTACTACGTGGTGTTAAGGGATCAGGAAAACCGGCTGGTGGACAGCGATTACCTGGTTATTGACTCGGAGTCTGCAGGTGACGGATCCGGCACACAGGAAAAGAAATGGATCTTTACCGATGTGTCAGTGGTTCCGGGAAACTGGAAGTACGAGGGGGTAAGGTATGTGTACAACCAGGGTCTGATGGGAGCGGTGGGTGCAAGCAATCAGTTCCAGCCCGATAACCAGCTCACCAGAGCCATGTTCGCCACCGTCCTCTACCGTATGGCAGGGGAGCCGGAAACTGCCTACAGCAGTAAATTTTCCGATGTGGCGGCAGGAAAATGGTACAGCAGTGCCATCCTCTGGGCCAACAGCAAGGGCATCGTGCAGGGCTACAGTGATGGCAGCTACGGCATCAACGACAACATCACCCGGGAGCAGATCGCCAAGATGCTCTGCCTCTACGGAGAAGCCCAAAAGTATGATGTGAGCGCCAGGGCATCCCTGGACAGCTTCACCGACAGAACCAAGGTCAGTGACTGGGCGGCAGGCTATATGCAGTGGGCTGTGCACACAGGCATGATCAGCGGCAAGCCCAACGGAGACAGCACCTTCCGCCTGGATCCCAAGGGACAGGCCACCCGGGCCGAGTGTGCCAAGATGCTGAGGATGTTTAACGAGAAGTATCAGTAAGGAGGATGAATATGAAAAAAACAAAAATAGTAGCAGCTCTGCTGGCGGGCGTGCTGGCCGGATTATGGAATCCGGCCGGCATGCCGGAGCCTCTGTCCGGTTACACGCCGGGCGCAGTGCAGGCAGCAGAAAGCAAAGAGAGCTATCAGTCCGGTATAGCAGGCTTTACGGATGTGGATGCAGGCAGGTATTATTCCAGGCCGGTGGAATGGGCCTTGCAGAATCAGATCACAACAGGAACCTCACCCACCACCTT
Organism: Lachnospiraceae bacterium; assembly: GCA_022781985.1. GTDB lineage: Bacteria > Bacillota > Clostridia > Lachnospirales > Lachnospiraceae > Kineothrix. The sequence goes on from JALESH010000058.1 coordinate 36,737, forward strand.
CTCCCCCCACAGCTACTGCACCAGGGGGCAGACAGTGGCATTTCTCTGGAGGATCGCAGGAGAGCCGGAGCCAACAAGCCTGGAAACCGGCTTTGTGGATGTGCCTGCCGGCAGCTACTATGAAAAGGCTGTAGCCTGGGCGGTGGAGAATGGAATAACCACAGGGAAAAATCCCTCTGTCTTTGATCCGGATGGGCTCTGTACCAGAGGGGAATTTGTGACCTTCCTCTTCCGTTCCTTAAAGATCTCTGATTTCCAGAGTGATAGAAACCGGTTCTCGGATGTGGAGGAGTGGAGATTTTACAAGCTTCCCATTGCCTGGGCCGTTGAAAATGGGGTGACAACCGGAACCGGCCCGGACACCTTTTCCCCCAATGAGGGCTGTACCAGGGGGCAGGTAGTGACTTTCCTGCATCGTTGGGCCACCACATTGAATGTAAGGGACTGCGGGGCAGTGCCCGGGGACGGAGGGGATGATACCGATGCCATCAACCGGGCCATTGAGCGGGCTTACACAGAGGAGGCAGTGGAAGCGGTCTATATCCCTGCCGGCGTGTATGATATCAATGCGGAGAGCGGCATCCGTTTGAAGAGCGGCACCACCCTGCAGATGGATCCCTCTGCCTTGCTGGAGGTAAGGGGGAATGCCCTGGAAGGCTACAGTGTGCTGCGCCTGGAGAATGTGCATGATGTGTATATCTCAGGGGGGCAGATCGGCGGCGAGCGTTATAAGCACATAGGCTCCTCCGGTGAATGGGGGATGGGAGTGGGCATTTATGACAGCGATAATGTCTGCATTTCCAATATGAGCATCAGCCGCAACTGGGGAGACGGCATCTACCTTGGCACCACAAGCTACCAGGATGATCTGGACGGCTGCAGCAATATCCGGATAGAAAAGTGCAGGATCTATGACAATCGGAGAAGCAATATCTCCATTGTGGATGCGGACAATGTGACCATTGACGGATGTACCATCACCGATGCAAATGGCAAGGCGCCTCAGTGCGGGATCAATATTGAGCCAAACCGGGATGCTTCGGGAAGAATTCCGGAGGATGCTGTCTGCACACAGATCCGGATTTTGAATACCACTGTAAATGTGCGGGCAAAGGGTGATTATTGGGGACAGTTCTTCTGCTTTATGACCATAAACTACCCGGATAATTCTATCATATCGGCCCGGGATATAACCATCGACAACTGCAGATTTAACGGAGACTGCGGAAATTATTCCGGCGCAGGGGTGAGGATATCCAACACTGTCATAGGAGGCACTTTCTATGATGAGCAGAATACCAGCCTGGAGAATGTGACTTATGAGGAGATTTGGAGAGGGTAAAATAACTGCCCCCTGATTATAGAAAGGGAATCCTTCATGCTACGGTAGGAAGGATTCCCTTTTAATTGAAATGGAGGATGACTCTTTTGGGATTCAACTGTCCCCTGGCGGCTTTGATTTATCAGCTCACAGGAAAGCTTTTTTTATCCTGGGGCTGGGCTAATCTGATAATGCTGGCGGCTGTTCTGGCTGCCTACCAGGTATTATTGTCCCATTATATCGGCAGGCTGCAGGGGAGGTTAGTTGCCCTGAATCTATCCATAGGCACTTATTGTCTGGTGGATCATTACGGCTACGGGCTGATTTCAAATGACCTTGGCTATGGGGCCATGATGTTTCTTTCTGCATCCATGTATGCGTTTAAAATGCTGACCTTTCTGATGGTAGCCGTCTCGGTGCTGGATATGGAAAAGGGACGGAGGGAGCCGGTCCATATATTTCGGTATATTTCCACTATTGCCCTCATTTTTGTAACAGGCCTGTCCAGTGGGACCTATATTCTGTTTATCGCTATTCTGCCGGCAGCAGGATGTCTTATGCTGAAAATTCTGATAGCAAATGATTTCAGGAGGGTAAAACTGCCCGGTGTTCTGTACATCATCGGCTGTGGCCTTGTAAATTTAGCAGGAAAGAAGCTGGCGGCAGTCTGCTTTGGGTTCAGCGCCAGGGATTCGGGGATGAACTGGTGTGGACATGAGCAGTTCTGGCAAAACCTGGGCTTATTTCTGACCGGCTATCCACAGGCTCTTACAGCTGTTTCTCCAAAATCAGACATTCCCATTTTTTCCCGGACAGGGATCTTCATGTGTGCGGGCATTGCCATAGTAGGATTTACTGTGGCAGGCTGTATTTATTTTTTCAGAAAGGCAGCAAAGGAAAGGGGCGGACAAGACAGCGATTTGCTTCTGGCATCTATTTTGCTTATGAATACAGCGGTACTGGTTCTTTCTTATTCCATTTATCCTGGTCAGGAAAGCCATTTTCAGATCCGATATCTGATTCCGCTGATGCTGGGCTATTTCATTTGTGTGGGGATGTGGGTGGATCATCTGAACAGGAAATATATTGCTTCTCATGTCTGCTGTCTGGCACTGATTGCTTCGATTGCGGCCATGGATCTTAAGTCGGATCATACCTATAGCTCTACAAAAACCAATTATGACCAGTTGGTACAGCTGTCAAACATAGTGGGGGAATACAGTGATACAAAGGTTGTGTATTTTTATGGGAGTCAGCCGGAGACACAGGTGGCCTCCAGAAACATGAGGGTAATAGATGCTTCCAGGATATACAAACAGGTGATGGATAACGGCAGCTTTCTTCATTGGGGAGATTATACCTGTTATGATCATCCGGAAGACTATCCCGGTGAAGTCCTTGTAATCTGTCAAAGCGGGCATCTGAATGGCACCCTGGAATGGATGGCCGGCTGTGAATATCTTGGGACTTTTGAAGGTTGGGACATGTACAGGATGGGGGAGAACAGGATTTATCCCCTGTAGGCGCAGGCAAAAGAAAAGGAGTTGGAGAATAATGGGAAAGAAAAGCAAACAAGGAGCGTTTGCCGAATTGTTCGGCATAGCATATGGAGAAAAGGATGGTGACGGCGATTGAAAAAAATAGCTTGCTTCTGTATCCCTGCACATGGTCATACAAATCCCATGCTCCCGGTTGCGGCGGAACTTGTTCGGCGTGGGAACACGGTCAGGTTTTATTCGTTCAGCGAATTTGAGGACAAGATCAAAGCATCAGGCACGGAAGGTTTCAATTCACATACTGGTTCATTATCGCCGCTATGATTATCCTTGTCGGAATTTTTGTAAGCTGGAAGTATGTTTGGATGATCGGTCTTGCGGCCGGAATATTATCCACACCGATAGGCATGTCAGGCACTCCACTGAGAATTGCGGAGCGCTTCTTTCTTGCCTTGTCTGGGGGAAGGTTACATTTTTGAATCCGTCCGAATGAAAAAATAGAATTCCCATTTTCATCCGCTTGCTGTACCATATGGCAGGGGAGCCTGAGGTAGCCTGCAGCAGTAAGTTTTCCGATTCCTAGTGTCACATCGATATCCGCCGGCACAAAGCCGTTATCAAGTGCAGATAATTCTCAGGAATGGGGGCACAGTTAAGACATCTCGGAACAGGAGTGTCTCCGATGTAGAGCAAAAGTGGAAAAACTGGAAAACTAAGTTTTTTTGAATATTCCCTTGCGTCAGGGGTTGCTTGTGACGCTGCGTTATAAGCTATTCTTAGACGTGAAGGAGGTGAAATGCTATGTCAAAATACACAACAGGAGAAATTGCAAAGCTTTGCGGTGTGACGGTCAGAACCGTACAGTATTATGATACCCGTGGAATCCTTGTCCCGGCGGAGCTGTCTGAAGGAGGCAGACGCCTGTATTCCGAGGATGACCTGAAGCGCATGAAAATCATCTGCTTCCTGCGGGAACTTGGGCTGCCGATTGATTCCATTTCTCAGCTTCTTTCCGAAGACGATCCCGGTAGTGTTATTTCGCTCTTGCTTGGACAGCAGGAACATTCACTTAGGGAAGAAATCAGGGAGAAAAAAGAAAAACTGGACAAGCTGGAAGCGCTAAAGAAGGAACTGAAAAGTGTCAAAGATTTCTCCATCGATTCCATTGGTGACATAGCGTATACGATGACGAGTAAAGACAAACTAAAGAAGATTCATAGAAATCTGCTTTTTACCGGAATCCCTGTCGGTGTCGTGCAATGGACAGCCATCATCATGCTTATGCTCAAAGGAATATGGTGGCCACTTATCATCTGGATAGCGGTGGCTATTCCCTACGCTATCTGGGTGTCGAAGTACTATTTCAGCCATGTAGCTTACCTCTGTCCTCAGTGCCATACAGTATTTCAGCCGAAATTTAAGGAGGCATTCTGGGCAAGACATACACCGGCAACCAGGAAGCTGTCCTGCCCATCCTGCTCTCATCATGGCTTTTGTGTTGAGGTTGCAAAAGAGGAGGAAAGTAAATAAGCGGAACCGGGCATCGTTATCATTTTGCACTGGTATCATGTGTGCAATTTGTTTTACCCATTGTTCTTCTGATCTGTTTCCGAAAGACGAAGGGTGGGGATAAGGCAGTACTGACCGATGATGCATTCACGCAAGTGGAGATATCGATTCAGACAAGGCATTCCGGCATCAGTATGGATAGACTGGAGTGCGGGATTAGCGAAAAAAGTGGAGGCCGACAGCTGGACTGTTGGCTTCCTGTATTTGGAGGCGCATTTCATTGATTCTTCCCTGCTGGCGGGGGAAAATATATTTGATAAAGCCATTCGGATGCCATATAATAAACATATACTACATCAACATAAGAAAAGGGTAAATATGAGAAATACGAATGTCAATACGCCATACGATGATGTGTTCCGAACCCTGCTCACAGACTGCAGCAGCCTGATCATCCCGGTGGTCAATGAGATCTTCCATGAAAATTACACGGGAGAGGAAACGGTAACATTAAAGGAAAATGAATTGTTCCTGAAGCAGCCGGACGGGGGAGAGGAAAAAAGGATCACAGATTCTTCTTTCGTGATTTCAGGCAGTGGGGCAGGGAGGCATTACCACATAGAATGCCAGAGT
>JALESH010000069.1 GCA_022781985.1 Lachnospiraceae bacterium
GCTTTCCAAAAACATCATCAGCATCTTGGCACATTCTGCCCTGGTCGCCTCTCCCCTGGGATCCAGCCTGTAGCCGCCTCCTTCGTTGGGCTTTCCGCCGATCATGCCGGTATCCACCGCCCACTGCATATAGCCCACCGCCCATGGGCTGACACTGTCTGCATCCGTAAATTTCTCAAGAGAAGTCGTTCCGCTGACATCATAGCCCTGTGTGCTTCCATACAGATACAGCATCTTGGCAATCTGTTCCCGGGTAATATTGTCATTTGGCCCGTATCTGCCATCCTGATAGCCGGATACAAGTCCCTGCTGATACGCCCACAGAATCCCATTGCTGTACCATTTTCCTTCCTCTACATCAGCAAATTTTGTGCTGTAGCTCACTGCCGGCTCTCCTGCCATACGGTATAATACCGTGGCAAACATGGCCCTGGTCAGCTGGCTGTCCGGCAGGAACAGCCTGGTGCCTCCCACCCCTCCCATGATACCGCGCTGGCCCACGTACCTGGTACTCACAAACTTCCAATAACCCTGGTCAACCGGTATATCCTCAAACATGGCGGGGCTCTGTGCTGTCCTCCGGTTCAGCCTCCCGCTGTCGTCTACCGTATAGAAGGTAAGATTTTTTCCGTCTGCCACATACCACACAGTCCTGCTCCCGTCATAGATCGGCTGGCAGTCCGACAGCTGACCGGCGGCAGTGTAGATCTCACTCATTAAACCTCCGCTTCCGCTTAAGAATACATAGCGCAGGTTTTCCTGATTATTGTAATCTGTCTCCGTCCACAGCAGCAGATAGCGCTCCTTGCTGATCTCTACCAGCTGAGGATTGCTGCACACAGGTGTATTCCCGGTATAATTGGTGATCCAGGTAAATCGGGTGGCATCCTTTGTAAAAATATTCCTGGGGGTGGCCGTCAGATAGATATTTCTGACCCTTCCGCCGTCCGTACCATCCTGGGGGCCGGAGCTTCCCACTGTCAGGTATGCACTGTTGGATATTTCCAGTCCGCCTAAGGTAGCATCGGTATAGTTCTGCCCTATGGTTCCGGCATAGGCCAGGGTGTCAATGGTAGATACCGTTCCGCTGATGCCCAGCTCGTCTCCCGCATATTTTGACAGCACTGCCGAACGGGGATAGGCATCTCCATGATCCAGGGCAATCAGTCTCCCATCCTCCTCTACCCTGATAAACTGATTAAAGGAATGACTGACATATCCCGCCGAATTGTTCTGAACCGCACTGGCAATATCTGCTACCGTCATATCTGAGGTTCGGATCTTCACCGTCATACAGGACTGATGATGGTAGCCATCTTCACTGAGGTACATTTCTCTGCCCAGTCTCAGATACAAGGCCCCATTGCGGGAGTCCATGCGCAGACAGCCGGCCAGAAAAGGAGTGCGGGTATTGGCCCCATATACTGAAGCAGCGCCCAGCCTCTGCCAGTCATGGGAATATTTAACCACCCGCAATACCTCACAGTTATCCTCCTCCTTTTTATTGTCCTGTGCAAACACCAGATAATAACTGCTTCCATCATCATGGAAGCCCCCGAATTTGGGCAGCTCCTCCTGAAGCTTCTGATTGGAATACAGGGTAAAATCCTTCTGATATCGCTCTATGTATACATATCCGCCCGCATACTGTACACGGACATAGCGTCCATCGCTGTCCTCCTGCAGATAGGAATGAACCAGACGACTCCAATTCCCTGTATAATTATTCAGCCCGGCATTGGCAGATACCAGCATAAAATCTGTAACCTGGGCTGTATTTCCCCGTGGAGAAACCTCTTCTTCCGGCACCGTTTCCAGTGCCAGAGCCTCCTGCCTCTGACCAACGAGCTCTTCCCTCTCTGCCCCATAGACTCTGACAGGTATGATGCTAAGCGCTATACCAAACACGATACGGAGCACTCCTATTCTTTGTTTCATTCCTTTTATCCCTTCCTCAGACCTGAATTTTGTTTGTCAATCACTGCTCTTTTTGCTAAAATAAATATAACTGTTCATCACCTTCAAAGTTCATGCAAAAAAAGGAGGACTGCCATGCATATTTCAAAAGTTACTGCCGTTTTCTACAGTGCTACCGGAAACACAAAAAAAGTCATAACCAGACTGGCTGAATCCATCGCCGGTCACTTGGAGCTACCCATGACACAGTTTGACTACACGCTGCCCCAAAGCCGGGAGACCCACCTGACCTGCACCGAGCAGGAACTGGTCATCTTCGGCACTCCCGTCTATGCCGGGCGCATCCCAAACAAGCTCCTGCCCTATGTGCAAAGCGGCTTTACCGGCGGCAATGCGCTGGCCGTCCCTGTGGTCACCTTCGGCAACCGCAGCTTCGACAATGGGCTGACAGAGCTGAGGAATGAACTGGAAAATCACGGCTTCCACACCATTGCAGGAGCTGCTATACCCACCAGCCACGCTTTTTCAGACAGAATTGCTCCCGGCCGTCCGGACGAAAAGGACTGGACGGTTCTGGAGGAATTTGCCTCAGCCGTTGCCGCCCTCATAAAGAAAACGGAGGAGACAGGCGTACTCCCCGAACCCATCCAGGTGCCCGGTGAGGATCCGCCGCTTACCTACTATACACCTCTTGGCCTGGACGGCAGGCCCACTGTCTTTTTGAAGGCCAAACCCCAAACCCACGCGGAGCTGTGTGACTCCTGCGGTGTCTGCGCGGCTGCCTGCCCCATGGGTTCTATCAGTAAGGCAGATCCGCTGCAGGTTCCCGGTGTCTGCATCAAATGCCATGCCTGCATCAGAAAATGCCATGCTCATGCCAAATACTTTGCGGATCCGGCCTTCCTCTCCCATGTGGCCATGCTGGAAGAGAATTACACCCGTCGCTGTGAGCCCGCTCTGTTTCTTTAAAATCAGCCGAAAATTTATATATTTTTGGTGCAGGCAACCGCCAGGGAGCCGGGACCAATATGACAGGCTACACTCAGGGAAAGAGGATCCACATGAATTTCAAAGCCCGGAAATTCTTCCAGCAGCTCCTCTTTCAAGGCCTGAGCCGCCTCATGATTGTTGGTATGAGCCACCTGCAGCCGGATTCTGTCCTTATCCACACCGCCGAACCGGCTGTTCATATCGTTTTTCAGTGCATTGATCATGATAGATTTTCCCTGGCCGGTGGTTCTTGCCTTGGCAAAGGCATCCAGCCTCTCTCCCTGGATCTGGAGTACCGGCTTCAATTTCAGCAGGGTTCCCAAGGCTGCGGCAGCCGGTGTGATTCGCCCGCCCTTTTTCAAATAATAAAGAGTATCCAGCATGATATAGATACTGGAATTATATTTGTCTGCTTCCAGAAAATCCTTGATCTGCTCTGCATCCATCCCCCTTGCAGCCAGCTCCAGGGCATCCAGGGCTGACTGTCTCTGAGTCACGGATATTCTCTGGTTATTCACCACCTGTACTCTTCCGTCATAGTCCCGAGAAAGCATGACCGCACTCTGGCAGGAGCCTGACAGCCCGCTGCTCATAGGGATATGCACGATCTGCCCGTACTCCTTCAGCAGCTCATCCCACAGCTCCAGCACGGATTCAGGAGAGGGCTGGCTGGTCACCACATCGTCTCCATTGGCCAGTTTCTGATAAAATTCCTCCTGCGTCAGATTTATGTCTTCAAAATAATTTTCTTCGTTAATCATAAAGGGCATGGGCAGAACATGGATCCCCATAGCTTTTGCCTGTACCTGTGTAATGCCGCTGTTGCTGTCCGTTACTATTGCAATCTTCACTAATCTACCTCCATCCGCCCATCCTGCAGGGCAGTTTTCTGTTCCTTTCGGTTCCTGTCCGATTTTATAAAACTATATTACTTTTAAATGATTCTAAAGTCAACCATATCCCATCTGTTATCCAAATAATGACGCAGCCCTGCATGCTCCGGCATCCCCAATTCCCTGTCCTGCATAAGCAGCCGGTCTACACAGTGTCCTGCTGTTCTCAGCATATCTGCATCCTGATAAATATCCCCGATTCCAAACTCCAGCAGGCCGCTCTGCCGGATGCCGAACAGATCTCCCGGCCCCCGCAGCTTCAGATCCTCCTCTGAAATATAGAAGCCGTCATTGGATCTGTTCAGTATTTCCAGCCGCTCCATGGTCTGCCGGCTTCCGGAGCCGCTGACAAAGATGCAGTAGGACTGATGCCGGCCTCTGCCCACCCGTCCCCGGAGCTGATGAAGCTGGGCCAGTCCAAAACGCTCCGCATTCTCCACCATCATTACCGTAGCATTGGGGACGTTGATGCCTACTTCTATGACGGTGGTGGAAACCAGCACGTCAATATTGTGGGCCGCATATTCCTCCATAATTCTGTTTTTCTCCGCAGGACGCATTTTCCCATGCAGGCAGCCCACCTGGATGCCGGCAGGCAGTACACTCCGCAGCTTCTCTGTATAAGAGACCACGTTTTCCACCCCCTCCAGCTCTCCCTCCTCCACCATGGGACAGATCACATAGGCCTGACGCCCTTCCTCTATTTGACGGGTGAGAAAACGATAGGCCTTTTCCCGGTAATCCGTCCCCACCACACAGTTTTTTACAGGCAGCCTTCCTCCGGGAAGCTCATCCACCACAGACAGATCCAGATCGCCGTAAAGAATGATGGCCAGGGTTCTTGGGATGGGCGTAGCACTCATTACCATCACATGGACATTTTCCCCCTTCCCGGCCAGAGCCTCCCTCTGTCTCACACCGAAGCGGTGCTGCTCATCCGTTACCACCAGAGCCAGCTTTTTGTACTCCACCGCTTCCTGGATCAAGGCATGGGTACCAATGACTACATTGGCTCTTCCGCATCTGATTTCCTCATAGGCCCCTCTCTTTTCCCTGGCTGTAACGGAGCCTGTCAGGAGCACTGGCACAAAAGGCAGTCCGTATTTTTCCGCCAGCTCCTGCAGTCCCTCATAATGCTGCCGGGCAAGCACCTCTGTGGGTGCCATCATGGCCCCTTGGCAGCCATTGGAAACACACATCAGCAGAGCCAGAAAGGCAAGGATCGTCTTACCCGAGCCCACATCTCCCTGAATCAGGCGGTTCATTGCTCTCTCACTCTGCAGATCCTCTGAAATTTCCCCCCACACCCGCTTTTGGGCAGGGGTCAGGGAATAAGGAAGCGCTTCCAGCAGTCTCCTTACCTGGGCAGTCTCCATCATTACATACTTATTTTCCAGCCTCTGATTCTTCTCCCTGCATCTGCGCAGGGCCAGCAGGAAGAAAAAAAATTCATCAAAGACCAGCCTCTTCCTGGCTTCCAGCATTCTCTCATAATCTGCCGGGAAATGGATACTTTCCAGAGCCTGCCTATAGGGAATCAGCCGCTGCCGGTTCCGTATTTCTTCCGGCAGGCGATCCTCCTCAAAAGCATAGGCAGAGAGTGCCTGCCTCACCGCTTTGGCAACCATATGGCTGGTAAGTCCTGCCGTCAGTCCGTAGACCGGCTGCAGCATATCGGTCAGCCTGAAATATTCCTCCGGCTTAAAAATCTTAGGCTGCTCCATCACCAGCCTGCCGTTCTTAACCTGGGGTATCCCCCTAAAAATATAGAAGACTCCCCTTTTTAACATATTTTTGATATAAGGCGTATTAAAATAGGTTATGGGCACCTGTCCGCTGCCATCTCCTGCCGTGAGATTGAAAACGGTCAGGCTCCCCGCCTTCTTTGATGAAATATTTCCTGCCAAAGCGGCACGTATGGAGCAAAGCTCCCCTGCCTTCATATCTGCAATCCTAATGGGTTCTGAGAAGTTTTCATAATTTCTGGGATAGTAATGCAGTAATTCTCCCACATTCCTGATACCCAGCCTGTTAAAAAGCTTTGCCGTCTTCTCTCCGATCCCCTTCAGCTCTTTCACATTGCTCTGTCCATCCATAGTTCCTCCTGTATACCGGACTTACCCCGGCAAGTGTGATCCATCTTCGCTGGACACACTACATAAAAAAGGACGGCATTCCGTCCTTTTTTTCCTCTCATTACCTGCCTTTATCCTGCTGCATCCCTATTCTACAGAGATAATATAGTAATATATAGGCTGCCCTCCGAACTGCAGCTCCACATCACATCTGGGATATCTTGCCTCTACCCTGTTCCTCAGATCTTTCGCAGCTTCTTCAGAAATTTCTTGTCCATAATATATGGCGATCAGTTCCTTATCCTGATCCATCATCTCTTCGAGCATCTGGAATGTGACCTCCGTCATATCAGTGCCATTGGAAAGAATGCCGCTGTCCCCGATCCCCATATAGTCCCCCTGCCTGATTTCCTTGTCGTCAATCACTGTATCCCTGACTGCATAAGTCACCTGGCCGGTCCGAACCTTTTTGATCTCTTCCTGCATGGTCTTTGTATTTTCTTCCACTGACAGATCAGGGACATAGTTGATGACTGCTGTAATTCCCTGGGGCACTGTCCTGGTGGGGATCACAATGATTCTCTTATCCTCTGCCATATGGGATGCCTGCTCTGCCGCCAGAATGATATTCTTATTATTGGGCAGGATAAAAATGGTATCCGCATTGACTCTTTCTATTGCATCCAGCATATCTGCAGTGCTGGGGTTCATGGTCTGCCCACCCTCAATAATGTAGTCTACTCCCAGCCCTCTGAAGATTTCATTCACTCCTTCCCCCACGGAAACAGCAAGGAAGCCTACTTCCTTCCTGGGCATCCTTGCTGCAGCCCCCTCCTGCTTCTCTGCCATTCTGAACAGCTTTTCCTCATGCTCCAGACGCATATTGTCGATCTTTAAATTGGAGAGTGCTCCGTACTTCAATGCCTTTTGGATAGCAAGTCCCGGGTCATTGGTATGTACGTGTACCTTGACCACATCCTCATCTGCCACCACTACAATAGAATCCCCGATAGATTCCAGATATCCTTTAAAATCCATTTCCTGCTTGATATTGAAATTTCTGCTGAGCATAATAATGAATTCTGTACAGTAGCCAAATTTTATATCAGCCTGCGCCTGCCCATCCACATTCCTCACTGTATTACCGGGTGCTGCCGGTTCTGACTCTATGGTAAAATCAATTTCCTTTCCAAGGAAGGCATCGTAGGCACCCTTGAGGATCTGCATCAGCCCCTGACCTCCGGAATCCACTACCCCTGCCTGCTTCAATACCGGAAGCATCTCCGGAGTCCTTGCCAGCACCTCATCTGAATACCTGATGATCTTCTCAAAAAATACTGCCAGATCCTTCTCCCCATTGTCAGCCAGTTCTCTTGCCTTCTGCGCTCCCCCCTTGGCTACTGTAAGGATGGTTCCCTCCTTAGGCTTCATTACAGCCTTGTAGGCGGTTTCCACCGCCTTTTCAAAGGCATCGGCAGCGATAGGCACATTCAACTCGTTATAGTTTCGCACCTCTTTGGTAAAGCCTCTGAACAACTGAGAAAGAATGACACCGGAATTTCCCCTTGCACCTCTCAAAGAACCGGAGGATATGGCTTTGCACAGCGAAGCCATATCCGGATTCTCCATCGCCGACACTTCCTTTGCAGCCGCCATAATGGTCAACGTCATATTGGTACCCGTATCTCCATCCGGAACCGGAAACACATTCAGCTCGTTTATCCACTCCTTTTTTGCTTCCAGATTCTTTGCTCCGGCTAAGAACATTTTAGCAAGCATCTTAGCGTCGATTGTATTCACCACAACGAAATCCTCCTTAATCAATCACTCTCACACCTTCAACAAAGATGTTAATTTTTTCAATTTCAATGCCGGTAAACTCCTCTACCTTATATTTTACATTGCTGATCAGATTATCAGAAACGGCAAGTATGCTCACTCCATAGGAAACAATCACATGAAAATTCAGGATCAGTTTGTTGCTGCTGTTCAAAATTACTTTAATGCCTCTCGTCATGCCATCCATCTTGAGGAGTCTGACCAGGCCGTCTTTCACGTTGACTCCGGCCATACCCACGATCCCAAAGCATTCCATAGCCACTGAACCGGCATATTGGGCAATCACTTCACTGTCAATGGTTATATTCCCCATATGTGTA
>JALESH010000071.1 GCA_022781985.1 Lachnospiraceae bacterium
TACAGAGATTCTGCTTGCATTCTGCCGCAAAAAGGGGTTAAATATGTAAGGAAGGAACTAAAGACTGCACAACAAAGTGAGGATATTTTTTATGAAAAATTTTATTGTTCCCAAGGACTATCAGTCTGCACTGAATCTGTACGACACCCAGATCGGCATTAAGACTGTCAAGGATTTTTTTCAAAATCTGCTGGCAGAGCGCCTCAATCTGCTGAGGGTATCCGCTCCCCTCTTCGTCACTCCTGATTCCGGGCTGAATGACAATTTGAACGGTGTGGAACGCCCTGTCACCTTTGACATAAGGGAGCAGGAGGGCAAGGAGGCCGAAATCGTCCATTCTCTCGCAAAATGGAAGCGCTTCGCCCTAAAAAAGTATGGTTTTTCTGCCGGAGAAGGGCTCTATACCGACATGAGCGCTATCCGCCGGGATGAGGATACCGACAATATTCACTCCATCTATGTTGACCAGTGGGATTGGGAGAAGATCATTACCCGGGAGGAGCGCACCCTGGATACCCTCAGGGATGTGGTGAGAACGGTCTACAAGGTGCTGCGCAAGACAGAAAAATACATGGCTATCCAGTATGACTATATAGAAGAGATCCTGCCTCAGGATATTTTCTTTGTCACCACCAGGGAGCTGGAGGAGATGTTCCCCGAATACACTCCCAAGGAGAGGGAATATCATATCAGCAAGGCCAAGGGCGCGGTCTGCATCATGCAGATCGGAGACCTGCTGGAGTCCGGTGAAAAGCATGACGGCCGTGCCCCGGACTACGATGACTGGACGCTGAATGCGGATATCGTGGTTTACTATCCGGTTTTGGATATCGCCCTGGAGCTGTCCTCCATGGGCATTCGCGTGGATAAGGACGCACTGCTCTCCCAGCTGGATAAGGCTGGCTGTCCTGAACGGGCCAGGCTCCCCTTCCAGCAGGCTATCATCAATGAGGAGCTGCCCTTCACCATCGGCGGAGGCATCGGCCAGTCCCGAATCTGTATGTTCTTCCTTCGTAAGGCACATATCGGCGAGGTACAGTGCTCACTGTGGCCGGAGGAGGTGATGCAGGAAGCGGAGAAGCTGGGGATCCAGCTATTATAATGCTGAGAAACAGGGATGGCTGGGCTGTCCCTGTTTTTTATTCTTCTGCCTTTACCGTGTTTGGGAATTTCTTTCTATATTTCTTTTCAATAACCGTTGTATAAATCACCATGGCTGTAATACTTTCAACCATCGCACCCACTACAGAAAGAACAATCCATGCTGAATTCTGTCCTGACAATAGCGGTAATCCCAGTAAAATAAATACAAAGCCAAAGACAAAAAACAGCTTAGCCACTGCCCCATTGTATTTCTTTCTATCTGTAACCTCAAATTTTTCCGCATTGGCCCAAAATCCCACTGCTTTTTTTGAGAAGAAGGAATATATTCCCAAACCTATAAACGAGCATCCCACTATGCTCCATATCGTAAATCCAATCATCATTTCTGTCATTTTATTCACCTCCGTTGAACCAAAAGGAGCTGCTCCCATAGATAGGAAGCTCGAGGGCGGTCTCAAAGTCAGTCTGGCAGCACCAAACACACAGCCGTTCTCTTCAATATTCTCCGGCGCTTCCCTGCACTCAAGCCGGGACAAATCACCGTCATAATAGTACACGACCTTACCGTCGGCATCATCGGGATCGAAGCCCCAAGGCATACCGTCCATAGAACAGTCGTGGAAGAAATAGAGGATGCCGCTGGCAGGGAGATTCATCGTATCAGCGGGCAAGGTATCCACCGGCTCGGAGGGAGCACTGTTTTCCGTCGAACCACTGTCCACCGGCCCACCTTCAGACAACTCTGTCCTCCTGCTTCGCATATTTGTGGGAAGTGGTCTTGTTTTCAATCCTTCCTTTCTCCAATAGGCTGAAATATTTTTCTTCATACTCTTTTATGGCATCCTGCGAAAAGCAATCTAAACCAACCTGGGGAACATTTCTACCATCCATTTGCATTATTCTCTAAAATATACTTTATTCTTTGTTTTTCCGTAACTTTTAAGAATATCCAATTTTTCTGCCTTCAATAACAGTCCCAGAGAGTGGAAAGTTCTCTTTCCCAATTTAGCACCACATTATGAAAAATTCTGACGCTATCAAAGCATTACTCATGGCGGCAATTGATGAAATCGCCGCTGATCCAAGAAAGTACGCTGTCAATCCCGAAAAGGACTTC
>JALESH010000004.1 GCA_022781985.1 Lachnospiraceae bacterium
TACTGCTTTGTCTGTGCCAGCATGGCCTGTCCTGCCTGCCTGAGTATCTGCTGATTGCTCCAGTCCACCATTTCCCTGGCCATATCCGTATCCCTGATCCGGCTTTCTGCAGCCTGTGTATTCTCCGCCACGTTGTCCATATTCCGTATGGCATGCTCCAGCCTGTTCTGGCAGGCTCCCAGCTGAGCCCTCTGGGTGGATATCATATCCAGAGCTTCTTTAATAAGGGGAATGGCTTGCCCGGCTCCTTCCTGTGTACTCATATCCACATTCCTTATTCCAAGTCTGTCCACATTTACGGCATTTATACAAATCGAGAAGGTTTCGCCCGGCTCATTGCCGATCTGCAGCACCATCCCACCCCGGGAGGGTGTACCGGTTCCGCCTGTGCCTCCGGTTCCGCCCGTGCCCCCGGTTCCGCCTGTGCCTCCGGTTCCACCTGTGCCCCCGGTTCCACCTGTGCCCCCGGTTCCGCCTGTGCCCCCGGTTCCACCTGTGCCCCCGGTTCCACCTGTGCCCCCGGTTCCGCCTGTGCCCCCGGTTCCGCCTGTGCCCCCGGTTCCACCTGTGCCCCCGGTTCCGCCTGTGCCCCCGGTTCCGCCTGTGCCCCCGGTTCCGCTGCCGGTAGGCCCTGGGGTTCCGGAATGGGTAGCCGAGCCGCCGGATATTACCACATAGCCCGCCGGATATTCATTCATCACCTCATCATTGGTAATATCCAGCTTAAAAAGCTTATCCTCCCTTTGCACATCAGGCAGCAGGTCATTGTCTGCATAGCTGCCCGTTACCAGGCCTCCTGATCCGTTTCCTGTGGCTGCCACAAGCTGATGTACAAAACTTGCCCCGTCCCGGGCAAAATTATTTTCAAAGTCAGTGATTCCGCTGTAGGAGCTATTGTCTGCAATGGCCTGATTCAGGCTCTTACCACCCTTTATCTCATCTAAAAGCTTATCCAGCCCCTCCGCCACATCCGCTGGCGCTATGGAGGTTCCCCCATTGGCCAGGTACCCAAGATACATGGTCGCCAGATAGCCTGTGCCGTAGGCGGAGGCACTGCTGCCGGAGCCCAGCCTGTTGGCCGTACTGCCCAGTATGTTCTGGATCTCAGCCTCCGAGTGGGACAGGGTAATTCCAAGTCCCCCCTGCACCCAGTCATTGCCGTTATAGGAGCCGCCGGAAGCAGCCTGGGATGTTCCCTCCTTGAACCATAAGGGAAACTCTTCGGTAAAGCCGAAATTATCCCTCAATCCGATCATCCCGCTGGTCAGGGCCTCATCCATCAAAGCATGCATCATTTCATGGGTGACAGTCACCTCCAGCTTCTCCCTGCTGGCCGCAGACAGCTGTCCTGTGCCCGGATTCAGGTTGACCGCCGCCATGTTTACTGCCAGGGTGTAGCCCAGCTGCATACTGCTGCCGGTACCTCCAAAGCCCAGCTGCACATAAGCCAGGGCTGAAGACCTGCTGTCGGAATAAAGCTTCAGGCCGATTCCAATATCTGAGCCGTTGAGATAACCAAAGGTATCATCAAAGGTATTTACGATGGCTGCCACCGCCTGGGGCACAATCTCGTTTTGCAGGACACTCTTTAGCACATCATACCCCGCTATCGTGGCATTGCCCGACTGGGTCTGTACCGTCTCCACCTGATGTGCTATCACCTTATAAAATCCCATATTCGGACTGGTGGCGCCGGGCTGCTGCTCCCAGGTTCCATCCAGCAGATTGACGCCGTTAAACTTGGTCCCAGAGGATACCCTGTCCACCTCTGTCTTCAGCTGTTCCACCTCATCCTGGATATCCTTACGCTCAACTGTACTGTAGGTGCCATTTGCCGCCTGCACTGCCAGGGCATTCATCCTCTGCAGTATCTCATGAACCTCGTCCAGGGCACCTTCTGCAGACTGCACCATGGAGATACCATCCTGCGCATTGGCAGAGGACTGTGTCAGCCCCCGGATCTGCCGCCTCATTCTCTCACTGATGGAAAGTCCCGCTGCATCGTCCGCAGATCTGTTGATCCGATAGCCGGACGAGAGCCTCTCGGCTCCCCGGGCCTCCCTACCGGTGACAATGGACAGATACCGCTGATTGCCCATTGCCATCAGATTATTTTTTACTACCATAGATACCTCCTCCAATCCCCGCACTCTTCCTGATACGCACCCCCATTACTGTTTTTTTAATATATAATATAACATATCCCCCAGTCAATTCCTTTGGGTCGAAAAAAGATAGATTTTGTACTTTTCTGCATGTTCGGCCCTATTATTCTACTCCCGGCTCCCCCTCATGGCTCTCATGGCATTCAATATGGCGATCACGGCCACCCCCACATCTGCAAAAACTGCTGCCCACATGCTGGCCGCACCCAGGGCAGCCAGCAGGAGTACCAGCACCTTGATCCCTATGGCAAATACAATATTCTGCTTTACAATAGCCAGGGTTCTCTTTGAAATCCTGACAGCCTTCATAATCTTGGAGGGCTCATCCGTCATAATGACCACATCTGCGGCCTCTATGGCTGCATCGGAGCCAAGGCCCCCCATGGCAATGCCGATATCTGCCCGAGCCAGCACAGGTGCATCATTCATACCATCACCCACAAATACCAGCTTTCCTCCGGGAGACCTCTCTGCCAGCAGCTGCTCTACCCGCTCCACCTTGTCTCCCGGCATCAGGCCGGCATATACCTGGCTGATGCCCAGCCCTTCTGCCACCTGCTCTGCTGCCTCCCTTCTGTCGCCTGTAAGCATGACGATCTTCTTTATCCCGCCTGCCTTCAGTGCCTCCACTGCGGCCTTTGCATCACTCTTGATCTCGTCGGCTATCAGAATATAGCCCAGATACTCCTTCCCTCTGCCCACATGCACGATAGTTCCGGCTTCCTCTGCATCTGCCGGAGCCAGGCCAAGACGCTTCATCAGCTTGTCATTCCCCACATAGACCTGCTTTCCGTCCAGAGTGGCACAGACACCTTCCCCTGCTGCCTCCTCTGCCTCCTGCAGGCGGGAACCGTCTATCTCCTTTCCATAGGCAGCAAGCAGAGACCCGGAAATGGGATGATTGGAGCAGCTTTCAGCATAGGCTGCAGTCCTCAGCAGCTCCTCTTCCGTTACCCCCTCCTTCCGGGGGAAAACTCCCATCACCTTGAAGGTTCCCTGGGTCAGAGTCCCCGTTTTATCCATAACCACCACCTCGGTGGCTGCCAAAGCCTCCAGATAGTTGCTGCCTTTCACCAGGATCCCCTCTTTGCCGGCACCCCCCAGCCCACCGAAGAAGCTCAGGGGAATACTGATCACCAATGCACAGGGACAGGAGATCACCAGAAAGCTGAGTGCCCTGTAGACCCACTCCGTCCAGCCTCCCCCCAGCAGCAAAGGAGGGAGCAGCGCCAGCAGCACTGCACAGGCCACCACAATAGGTGTATAGTATCTGGAAAATCTGGTGATAAAATGCTCCGCCTCGGATTTTTTACTGCCTGCATTTTCTACCAGATCCAGGATTCGGGCTACTGTAGATTCTTCATACTTTTTGGTTGTCCGTATCTCCAGTACCCCGGACAGGCTGACACAGCCGCTGACCACGTCCTCTCCCTCCGCCACATCCCTGGGCAGGCTTTCCCCTGTCAATGCCATGGTATCCAGAGAAGACCGGCCTCTGATCACTACGCCGTCCAGAGGAATCCTCTCTCCCGGCTTCACCAGAATGGTTTCACCCACTGCCACCTCCTCCGGATCCACCGCCTGTGTCTCTCCCTCCCTGACCACGCAGGCATAATCAGGACGGATATCCATCAGGTCCGAAATGGACTTTCTGGACCTGTTCACCGCATAGGACTGGAAGCACTCTCCCACCTGGTAAAAAAGCATGACTGCTACGGCCTCCTGATATTCCCCCACCAGAAAAGCACCTGCGGTGGCTGTCATCATCAGAAAGTTTTCATCCAGGATTCTCCTGTTGCCCAGATTTTTTACCGCGTTCCTGACTACATCGCCGCCGATGATAAAATAGGCTGCCAGATAAACGAGAAGCTCCAGGCTGACTGCCCTGGCTTCACTGTAAGGAAAAAAAAGGGAAAGCAGGACTGCTGCCAGGTAAACCACCGCCCCTGCACTCACCCGCCTGATTCTTTTCACTAATTTTTTGCTCATGTCTTCCTCGATTCTATTTCTCTGTCACCTCTACATCAGGTTCCAATTTCTTTACTATTTTTTTGATTTCCTTTGTGATGCTGTCCGCCCTGGCATCCTCTACCTCCACCACCAGCTTCTGGGTGAGAAAGGTCATCCTGCTGCTGCTCACTCCCTCCAGCCTGCCTACCGCTTTTTCAATTTCTGCTGCGCAGTGTGCGCAGTCCAAATCCTCCAATATATAGGTTTTCTTCATTTCCATCCCGCTCCTTTCCATTGTCTGTCTCTGATTATCATTCTCTTACTCCTCTTCAATATGCTCCAGGCCCTGACTTAAAATAGTCTCAATATGGCTGTCAGCCAGTGCATAAAATATTGCCTTCCCCTCTCTCCTGCTCCTCACCAGATCCATCTGCTTCAGTGTACGGAGCTGATGGGAAACAGCAGACGATGTCATATTCAGTATCTGTGCCAGATCACAGACACATACCTCCGAGTACATGAGTACATAGAGTATTTTAATCCTGGTGGAATCTGCAAACACCTTAAAAAAATCTGCCAGATCGTACAGTTTATCCTCCTCCGGCATCTGTGCATTTACCTTTTCCGATATCTCCTCATGAGGTTCATGCATGTACTCACATCCCCACTCCTCCGCCTGCTCCCTTCTGTCTTTCATCCTGATTTACACACTCCTTTCAACGCCTCCAGCCCCTGGTTCCTCCCTGCTGCCTTCCAGCTTCGCCAGCACGGCCTCAGAGCATGAAGTCTGCATTTTGTCTTTGACGCTCAAACAATAAAACACATGAACAATTATTCATATGTTTTATTATATCACCTTATTTTATCCTGTCAATATCCCCCATACAAAAATCAGACCGGAGGAAATCCCCCTCATAGGAAATCTCCCCCGGTCTGCCGCCTGAGCCTGCCGGAAGCCACTGATCGATTTATTTTTCATGCCGCTCGGCAATAGACTGGACAGAGGATGCATACTCTGTAGGTGTCATTCCGCTCAGCTTCTTGAACTGCCTGGAAAAATAGTGGATGCTATTATATCCCAGGGCTTCAGCGATCTGGGAAAAATTCATCTTTTTGCTGCGTATCAGCTGCTTGGCTGCATTGATCTTCATCATGGAGAAATAGTCGATGATGCCGCAGCCGGTATTGTCCCTGAAGATCTTCTGCAGCAGGGAACGTCCTACCAGATTGTCCCTGCAGATCCGCTCTATGGTAAGCTGCTCATGGATGTTCTCCTCCATATAGGCTATGACGTTATAAAAGAGCTCATCCTCGCTTCTTCTGCGCTTGGATTTGGGAATCGAGGCAAGCGAGCTGTCATTGCCGCTGTTGCGTACAAGATGGATCAGCAGCTGCTGCAGATACATCTGGATCATCTGCTCGGAAGCAAAGGGGATGCTGCCCTCCTCCCTCCGGACCAGCTGCTCACACCAGGTATCGTTGAGCCTGCTGGAATAGGTCATCCTGGCTTCCTTGATGATGTTTCCCAGCAGAGTCCGCTCAGCAGGACCGATCTCCAGAATCTTATCCTGGAAAAAATCCATGGCCGGAGAACTGCACTCAAATCCGATCACCACCAGGTTGGGAGCCACCACTCCATTGGCCAGCACATTGTGAAATTCATTGGGCTTGTGGAAAATAATCTGATCCTTATTCAGAATATGAACAGCCTCTCCCGCTGCCACATTCACCGTGCCCTTATCCACATATAAAAATTCCCAGAAGTCATGAGCCTCCCCTTCATAAACAAAATCACACATATATTCGAAATAGTGGATGGAAATGATCTTGTCTATGGTCAGCTCTTTTTTTAAAGTAATGCTTTTATAAACCATACGGCTCCCCATTCAGCATATTTTAACAATAAGATGCATAATTGTATAAAGAAATATGATAGGCTTTTTCTTTATAATGATGTTAAATACCATACTGAAAGTATAAATGAAATGTGCAGAAAAAGAAAGCACTGAATTGCAAATGAAATCAATATGGGGGCTAAAGGAGGACATGAAATGAAAAAACCGGTTTTGGTAATTATGGCAGCAGGGATGGGGAGCCGCTACGGCGGCTTGAAGCAGATCGATCCGGTGGACGATCAGGGACACATCATCATGGACTTTTCTCTGTTTGATGCTGTCAAAGCAGGCTTTGAAAAGGTAATCTTTGTTATAAAAAAGGAAAATGAGAAGGATTTCAAAGAGGTGATCGGAGACAGGATCGCTAAAGTGATGCAGACAGAATATGCCTTCCAGAATATAGACGACATTCCGTCGCCCTTTACAGTACCTGAGGGCCGTGTAAAGCCCTGGGGCACAGCCCACGCAGTACTCAGCTGCAGGGAGCTGATCGACAGCCCCTTCGTGGTGATCAACGCGGATGACTACTATGGACGGAGTGCTTTTGCACAGCTCTATGACTACCTTGTCTCTCATGAGGATGGGGAAAAATACCAGTATGCCATGGTTGGCTATGTACTGGAAAATACCCTGACCGAAAACGGACATGTGGCAAGAGGGGTCTGCCTGACAGATGAGAACAGCCATCTGGCAGAGATCACCGAAAGAACCCGTATTGAGCGGAAAGGAGATGAAACTGCTTACACAGAGGATGACGGAGCCACCTGGCACGTGATTCCTGCCGGAAGCATCGTTTCCATGAATATGTGGGGCTTTACCTCCGGCTTTATGAAGGAGCTGGAGGCGGGCTTTGCCCCCTTCCTGGAAAAAGGCCTGCAGGAAAATCCTCTGAAATGCGAATACTTCCTGCCCAGTGTAGTAGACAGGCTGATTACGGAGGATAAGGCTGAGGTCACCGTACTGAAATCCTTTGACCGCTGGTACGGTGTAACCTATAAGGAGGATAAGCAGACCGTCATGGATGCCATTGCAAAGATGAAGGCAGACGGCCTTTACCCGCAGAAGCTCTGGAACGAAAACTGATCCCTGAACAGCAAAAAGCCGGCAGTGCATAAGCATCTGTCGGCTTTGCCTGATCCCATGGTCTGAGCAAGCGGATTACCTGATAAAATTTGTCCTCACCGGCGTTTCCTCCTCCGGCACGGAAATTCCGAACCTTCTACCTGCCTCCAGGCATTTTAAAAGCCATGCCATATTTCTGCCCAGCACTCTCATGGTCTGCATTCCCTCCAGATCCTGCCTCACCTCCTCCGGTGTATTCCCATGTACCATGGTCCAGTATCTGGAAGATACGATGGGCATATTTCTGATAGAGAAATATTTGCAGAGTCCGTCCAGGCTGGCAGTAGTGCCCGCCCGTCTTGCAGACACCACTGCCGCTGCCGGTTTGTAGGCAAAGCATTTGCCTGCATAGAATATACGATCCAGCAGGGCCAGCAGCCCGCCGTTAGGTGATGCAAAATATACAGGAGAACCTATCACATAGCCATCAGCCTCCTCAGCTTTTGCCAGGATCTGATTCACCCCATCGTCATCAAAGACGCAGCGTCCCCTGCCCACACAGCCCTTACAGCCGATACAGCCACGAACCGGAGCCTTACCTGTCCAGAATATCTCCGTATCTATTCCTTCCTTTTCCAGCTCTCCTGCGACCTCTCCCAGCGCAGTATAGGTACAGCCCTTCTCATTGGGGCTTCCATTGATCAGCAAAACCTTCATAACATTACTTCCATTTCTTTTTGATGATATATACAAAACCTGTTATAAGATATCTATGGTACCTTTCAGCATTTTATTCCTCTATTGTAATACTGTATTCGGCTGCAAACCTTTCACCCGGCTGCAGCGTATTGGTCCATTTTTTTTCTTCCCAGGCGCCGGTGAAATCGGTATGGTCGCAGAGGCCGTACCAGGGCTCAATACAGATAAATGGAGCATTCTTTTCTATCGGTGTCCAGACCGCCAGCACCGGAGCATCAAATTCCACTGTAATATAAGGCTTTTTTTCAGGCGTCAGCAGGGATACCCTGTGAAGCTGGAAATCCTCCATAACCAGTGTGGAATACTCAAACAGCTCCTTTTTAATGGCCGTCATTCCGTTTTCCAGCTCATAGACAGCCTGCCTGTGGCCTGCCAGCCCATCCTCCTCTATAACGGTACTGCGCAGGCAGTCCTCCACATCGAAAGCCATGTAATAGCTCTCCTGGCTCTCTCCCTCCTTCAATGGGCAGTTGAAGCCCGGATGCCCTCCTATAGAAAAATAAAGCGTATTCTGCGAGGGGTTCTCCACCCTCCAAAGCACCTTCATCGTCATTCCTTCCAGACGATACCCCATTTCCAGTCTGAATTCAAAGGGATAGACCCTCCTCGTAGCCTCGTCCGCCTCCAGCATAAACCAGATCTCTGTGTCACTCTGAGACACCAGCTTACACTCTGTATCCTTCAGAAATCCATGCCTTTCCAAAGGATAGGTCTCACCTCCGAAGCGGTACTTCCCATTCTTCAGCCCTCCCACTGCCGGAAACAGAATCGGGGATCGACGCGCCCAATATTGCCCGTCTCCGCGCCAAAGATACTCCCTTTCTCCGTCCGCCCTGCGTAAGGATTGCAGTTCTGCGCCGCGGCTGTCCACAGCAGCCGTAATTTTGCCGTTGCTAATCTCATAGATTGCCATTTTACCCCTCCGTTACTCTTTTTGCATTTTATTATAGTAGAATTATCCTGATTTTACAAGACGTTTTCCCGGAAGCCTCTGCTGCATGCCCCGGCGATAGAAAGACGACCTATCCCACCTTATAGCCTGTCCCCCATACTACCTTGAGATACTTGGGCTTCTTAGGGTTTCTTTCGATCTTTTCCCTGATATGCCTGATATGTACGGCTATGGTATTCTCTACTCCCACTGCCCGCATATTCCAGATCGACTCATAGATCTGACCGATGGAAAGCACCCTCCCCCGCTGCTGTACCAGCAGCCGCAGAATCTTATATTCCAAAGGAGTCAGGCTAACCTCCTTGCCCCCCACTGTCACCTTTCTGATCACATCGTCTATCACAAGCTCGTCCACCCTGTATATTCTGTCAATATTGTCGCACAGCCTGGCCAGCTGGGTATAGCGTCTGCACTGGGAATTGATCCTGGCCATGAATTCCAGGGGGTGATAGGGATGGATCACATAATCGTCCGCTCCTGCATTCAGGGCTGCAATCTTCATCTGCTCCGTATCGTTGGCCGAGAGCACGATAATGGGCATCTGATACGCCCTTCTGAGCGCTTTCAGCCTCTCCAGTCCATCTCTCCGGGGGAAATCCACATCCATGATCACCAAATGGATATCCTTTTTCAAAATTCTCTCTAATGCAGCCTCCAGCTCATTTTCTGCAAATATCTGGTACCCCTCCTGTGCCAGAAAAATCCCAAGTGCCTCCCGATCCGCTTCCTTCTGATTATAAATAAGAATATTTCTCATAATGAATTATATCCTCCCCTGTAAAAACATCTCTTTCATTCATTCTGCACCTTCATACAGGCTCAGGTCGATACTGTCCATAACCTGTCTGGCTTCCTCCTCCGTATATCCCGAAAAATCAATGAATATCTCATAGGTGCCTGCTGTAGCCGCCCCATGGATCCTCAGTGTCTCTTCTTCCTCTGCCCTCACGGAATCCACCAGCGTATAGGTATAACCCTGCGCATTGGTGTAGGTTCTCTCATTGCATACTCCCTCCGGAAAAACCTTGGCTGCAGCATGCCCCCGGGTATGGGCATAGTTTGTCCTTTCCAGCCAAAGCGTCCTGCTGCCCATATCATAACGGATCATTGCCCATTCTCCGCAGACTGCTATCTCCACCGTTCCCTCCATCTCCATGGACGGCTGAGGAAATAGGATATCCTCGCTGTTTTCAAATTCCTCTATAGAAGAATAATGCTTGACGGGAGCCTCCTCCTCTATCCGAAACGCTTCCTCCATGGGCGGGTATACCTTCAGCTCTGCCGTCCCTGACTCTTCTGTCATCTGCTCCGGCGCATTCTCTTCCATGGAGGCCAAATCTCCGGAGGCGAACCCCCACTCTCTTACTTTAATGGCGTTTCCTATATATGTGGCTGCCTTTACTGTACCGTAGCCACACACGAAAAGGATGCCTATAACAGAAGACACAGTAACAGCAGCTCTCTGCAGCCTTTTTGCCACCCGTCTCCTATGCCTCCTCCTGTCCATACAGCCACGAGCATCTATATGAATTTCTTTCATGCCCACCCTGTCCATATCCTGTACTGCTGAGCGATAGCAACCTCTAAAATCATTCATACCGATACTCCTCCCTGAGTTTTTTTCTGAGCAGCTCCCTGCCTCTTGTGAGCTGGGAGGTTACCGTCGATTCCTTTCGCCCGGTAGCATAGCCTATCTCTTTTATGCTCATCTGCTGATAATAAAACAAATGTATCACTTCACGATATTTCACCGGCAGCCTCATCACGGCCTCCAGAATTTCCCGGTTTCTCTCTCTTTGCAGGAAATCCCTCTCCATACCGTCCTCGGCTTCACTCTCTATACTCATCCCCTTTTCCGTCATGCTGCCTCTGTGCCTGTACCAGGCAGAACGCCACACCTTCCGGCAGCCGTTCAGCGTTACCCTGATCAGCCAGGCCTTCTCATGTTCCGGCGACTCAAATTCCTTTTTATTTTTAATCATCTGGTAAAATGTCTCCTGCACCACATCCTCCGCATCATGGTTATTCCTCAGCTGCAGAAAGGCTATAGTATACAGCATCCGGCTATACTCATCAATCTTCTTCTGCACTGCTTCTATATCTTCGGGATGCGAAGCAGACATTCCAGTGGCCTTGCCCATCTTTTCCATATGTATGTCACATCTCTTCCCCGTTGTTTCTGTTATTAAGTCATGAAGGCTTTTAATAGTAATATCCGCTGTCACATGAAAATACTGCAAAAACCAAAAAAATATTTCAAAACAAACTTTTATCAGACAACGTTCATTTTGAAATATTTCCTGCATTTTTTCTTATTGTTTCCCACCAGATATGGAGCACCCAGCCCAGCCCTGCACCCAGACAATTCAACAGTATATCATCCACATCAAAGGCTCCGAAGGCACTGAAAAGCTGAAAAACCTCAATTCCCAGAACAAAGACCAGGGCATTCAGCATAAGCAGGGCAAAATTCCTGCATCCTTCCTGCAGATAAGGAAGGAGAAATCCCAGGGGGATAAAGACCACCACATTTCCTGCCAGGTTTTCAAAGCTGTTCAGCTTATAGGAATACTCTATATACATTTTTATCGTTTTAAACGGGGTAAAATTGGCACTTTCCAGCCCTGCCAGGATGACTCCCTTCTCCCATGTATCCACTACAGCCTTTAGGCTGTCCCAGGGATATTTGAAAATAATGACCCTTACAACAACTGCTATATAAATAAAAAACACAGGTTTTATGCTTTTTAATTTATTCACCAATAACGAACCTCCACCAGAGTCAATCCCTTAGCAGGCACCAGCGGGCCGGCGGACTCCCTCGCACCCCCGGCCAGCAGCCGGCCCATCTCTTCTGCTTTTCTCTTGTGCAGCCCGACCTCCAGAAGAGTCCCTGTCAGGATACGTACCATGTGGTATAGGAATCCCTCTCCCCGGAAGGTAAAACGTATTTCCTCCCCGGCTCTTTCTATTCCGATGGCTTCCACCCTGCGCACTGTGGACTTCTTCCCTCTTTTGCGGGAGGTAAATGCCCGGTAATCATGGGTGCCCTCCAGCAGTCCGGCAGCCTGACGCATTGCCTCTATATCCAGCTCCTCTGCCATCTGATATACATACCTTCTATCAAATATATGTGGTACCGGACTGTTTAGCACCCGATAGACATAGGTCTTCCCTTTGGCATGCAGCCTGCTATGAAACCGCTCCGGCATCTCAGAAGCATGGATCACTGCAATATCCTCCGGCAGATATCTGTTCATGTAAGCCATGATTTCTTCCGGTGTTTTATCCGTGTCTATATGGAAGTTTGCCGTCTGTCCCAGTGCGTGGACTCCCGCGTCCGTCCTTCCGGAACCATGTACCTCCACCCTTTCCCCACACATCCTGCCAAGCAGTGCCTCCAGCCGCCCCTGAATGGTATTTTCCGTGCTTTCCTGCCGCTGCCAGCCCTGATAGCGTGTGCCTTCATATTGAAGTATTACTTTTATATTCCGCAATAATGCAACCTCCCCTGGATTCTCCCTTTCCTTATGAATCCTCCTTTTTTCCTTTCTTCCGGGCTCCCTTATACTCTGTCCCTCTCTGCTTTTGATATTCCTCGTATTCCTGTACGATTCCCAAATCGGCATCCTCCAGCCTGCGGAAATTGTTAATGCCTGCCACCAGTATTTTCAGACTGTTCTTGACTGTATCAAACACCCCTTCCTTATCCATATTCACAAGGATAATGCCCAGAGGGACCGCCACGATCATGCCGATCACCCCGCCCAGCTTATACCCGATATAGAGCAGGAAGAGAGTAGGGATGGGCGGCATCCCAATGGAATCTCCTACTATTTTAGGCTGGATGAGCTGGCGCACAAGCTGTCCTCCGCACCACATGATCATAAGTCCCAGCGCCATCCTATAGTCTGAACTGAGCACCTTGACCACAGCCCAGGGTATCAGCACTGCGCCCGTTCCGAATACCGGAAGAAAATCCAGGAGGGCAATGCCCAATGCGATCAGCAGTGCATAGTCCACATCCAATATGAAAAACCCTATCACCAGCAGCAGATACATCCATATCTCGATTTTAAACTGTGCCTTAAAATAGTCACCTACTGCACGCTTCAGACTGCAGGCAACCAACTCCCAGCGCAGCCTGATCCCTTCCGGTACATGCTTTTTCATATTCACGGAGAGGTAGTCTCTCTCTGCAACAAAAAAATAAGCGGACAGCAGACTCATAATGATGCCTATGATGATAGAGGGCAGATGCCTGGCAAAATTCCCCAGGGCCTCTATCGTAGGTGTGCCCAGGATGCTGACTGCCTTTCCCACAAAATCCTCCATCTGGTCACCCACAGCCACAATTGCCTCCCTGACCCCTACCGGCAGGCGGCTGTAGATATCATCCATATTCTTCCCAATGGTTCGGAAATCCTCTTCCCATCCATGCCAGATCCGGGGCAGATCCTCGATCAGACCCACTGCCTCTCCACACACCTTGGCACCGATCAGATAGGCTCCCAGTACCACCAGGGCGATGACTGTAATAATGACGAAGGCAGTCCCTGCCTTCCGCCTTATCTTCAGTTTCTTTTCAAAAAAATGCACCAGGGGATTTGCGATCAGGGCGATGACCCAACCCACCACAAAGGGCATAAAGAAAAACACCACCCTGGGAAGCAGGACGATCACCAGCAGCAATCCTGCCGCTGCCACCCCCAGATTGACAAATACCTTCAGATAAGTTCTGAGCAACGTTTTCATCAGGACACCTCCTGCTACTTTTCCTCCAGATATCGGTCCAATAGCCCGTAGATTTCTTCTCTTCCCTGCTTGGTCTGTGCAGAATAAGGAATGACGATCGTATCCGGCTCCGTTTTTAACCCTGTTTTGATCATTTTCACATGCTTCTGTATCTGGCTTCTGTTGATCTTATCGGATTTTGTTGCGATGATGACGGGCTTAAATCCCTGTTCCAGGATCCATGCATACATCATCCTGTCATTGCCCGAGGGCTCATGCCTGATATCAATGAGGAGGAAGACCGCCTTCAGCATCTTACTCCTGTGCAGATAGTTCTCCACCATCCTTCCCCAGGCAGCCTTCACCTCCTCATTGGCTCTGGCATAGCCGTAGCCGGGAAGGTCTACCAGATACAGCTGGTCGTTGATATTATAAAAGTTGATGGTCTGTGTCTTTCCCGGCTGGGAGCTGGTTCTTGCAAGAGACTTTCTGTTCATCAGCCCGTTGATCAGGGAAGATTTTCCCACATTGCTCTTACCCGCAAATGCAAACTCCATACAGGGATTCTCCGGCAGCCTGCTGGTAACACCGCAGACTGTCTCCAGGCTCACGTTTTTTATTACCATAATTAAACTGCCCCTCCTTTCTCCCTGATCCCGGCAGACTCTCTGACAAGTGCATAGGAGAGCACCTCCTCCATGGTGTCTACAAAATATATGGCAAGGCCGTCTTTGATTTCATCAGATATCTCATCTACATCCTTCCTGTTTTTTCCCGGCACCAGAACCGTACTGATCCCGGCTGTTTTGGCAGCCAGGATCTTTTCCTTCAGGCCTCCTACAGGCAATACCCTCCCTCTCAAGGTGATCTCTCCTGTCATGGCCAGATCAGCCTTCACCGGTATCATGGTAATGGCTGACAGCAGGGCCGCAGCCATGGTGATCCCCGCACTGGGCCCATCCTTTGGCACTGCCCCCTCCGGAATATGGAGATGGAAGTCATTCTTTTTAAACATATCCTGGGCTATTTTGTACTCCCTGCTTACAGAGCGCACATAGCTTAAGCCGATCAGTGCCGATTCCTTCATCACATCCCCCATCTGACCGGTCAGCTCCAACTCACCCCTGCCGGGCATTCTGTTGACCTCCACCTGCAGCGTATCCCCTCCCACACTGGTCCAGGCCAGTCCTCTTACAATACCCACCTCATCCTTTTCATTGGCTTTATTGGTGCTGTACTTTTCCCTCCCCAGATATTTCTCCAGGTTGGAATCCGTGATTTTTACAGGCAGCTCTGTCTCATGGCGCTCTGCAGACTCACGGCTTTGCAGGATTTCCTTCACTGCCTTTCGGCAGATCCGCCCCAGCTTTCTCTCCAGCTCCCGGACGCCGGCTTCCCTGGTATAGGCTTCGATCATTTTTTTCAATGCCCCGTCACTGATGGAAAGCTGTCCCCTGTCCAGCCCATTCTTTTTCATCTGCTTCTCCACCAGATGCTCTTTGGCGATATGGAACTTTTCATTGGCTGTATAGCTGGTCACCTCGATGAGCTCCATACGGTCCAGCAGCGGCCTGGGTATCGTCTCTGTGGAATTGGCTGTAGCGATAAAAAGCACCTCTGAAAGATCCACCGGGATCTCCACATAATGATCCCTGAATCTTTCATTCTGCTCCCCATCCAGTACCTCCAGCAGGGCGGAGGAGGTATCCCCCTTATAGTCACTGCTCACCTTGTCTATCTCATCTAACAGCATCAGGGGGTTCTTCACTCCTGCCTGCTTTAATGCCTTGATGATACGGCCGGGCATGGCACCCACATAGGTTTTTCTGTGTCCTCTGATCTCGGCCTCATCTCTCACCCCGCCCAGGCAGATTCGAACATATTCCTTTTTCATGGCCTTCGCCACGCTCCTGGCAATGGAGGTCTTTCCCGTGCCGGGAGGTCCCACCAGGCAGATGACCGGAGCCTCTCCCTGCTTCGACATACAGCGGACTGCCAGAGTCTCCAGCACCCTCTCCTTCACCTGCTTCAGTCCGTAATGATCCTCCTCCAGCACCGCCTCTGCCCTGACGATGTCCGTATTGTCCCTGGAACGCTTGTCCCAGGGAAGCTCCAGCAGCGTTTCAATATATCCTCTCTCCACTGCACTCTCGGAGCTGCTCTGGGGAAGATTTCTGAAACGGGAAATCTCTTTCCTTATTTTTTCTTTTATCTCTTTCCCGGCCTTCAGCTTCTTTAAGTCTGCCTCATACTGGGCTGCATCAGAGAAACTGTCTTCCTCTCCCAGCTCCTCCCTGATCAGCTGAAGCTGCTCTCTGAGCATATACTCCCTCTGATGCCTGTCCACTCTCTCTTTGAGCTTCCCTGTCAGTTCCGTCCTGATCCCAGCCACCTCTATCTCGTTGGACAGGATGTCTGCCATAGCCTCATAACGCTCCTCCAAATCTACAGCAGACAGCACCCGCTGTTTATCCTCAAAGCTCAGGGGCATGTTGATCGTCATCTGGTCAAGGAAGCTGCCCAGCTCATGGGCCTCATACATATAGCGGGACAAGGCCTCTCCGATTTTGGGATAATAGCCTGCATAGCCGGAAAACAAATCCTTCAGTTCCTCCACCATGGCCTTTTCTCTGGGAGTTCCCTGCAGGCTTAACGGCTCCCCTATCTCTCTTACACTGCCCTCCAGATACTGTTCTTTCTCTGTTAGGTACAGCAGCTCCCCTCTGGCCAGGCCTTCCACCATCACTCTGATGAGATGCCCCGGCATCCTGGTGATCTGCCTGACCAGCGCAATGGTTCCTATATGGTAAACCTGGTCAAAACCCGGATCATTCTCTTCTATTGCCTTCTGGGTTGCCAGAAAGACTCTCTGCCCCTCCAGCATCGCCTGTTCCACCGCTGCAATGGATTTCTCCCTGCTCAGGTCAAAATGTATGGTCATCCGGGGAAGTATCGTCATTCCCCGCAGCGGAACAACCGGCAGAAGTCCTTCCTTTATTGCATCCGTATTTTTCATTTCCATAACAATCCTCATTACTTATTCTAATAAAACGCCGCCTGAGCCGGCGGCGTTTTACCTGTTTCATCCATTCCTATATAGACGGACGCATTACCTCTCGATGGATCAGCAGGGGCTGGCTGCTTCCATCCACTGCCCCCTTTGTGATCCTGCACTCCACGATAGACTCATCAGAGGGTATTCTGTACATCACATCCATCATGACGTTTTCCATGATGGAACGGAGCCCCCTGGCACCGGTCTTACGTTCAAAAGCCTTTTCAGCAATGGCTTCTATCGCATCTTCTTCAAAATAAAGCTTTACCCCGTCCAAGCCAAACAGCTTCTGATACTGCTTAATCAATGCATTCCTGGGCTCCTTCAGTATTCTGACCAGAGCCTCCTTGTCCAATCCCTGCAAAGTAACATTAATGGGTACCCGGCCGATAAACTCCGGAATCAAACCGAATTTAACCAGATCCTGAGGGGATACCTCTCTCAGCAGGGCACCAATGTCCTTGGTGCTCTTGGACACTATCTTTGCATTAAAGCCTATGGTGCTGCGATCCAGCCTGGACTCCACGATCTTTTCCAGGCCGTCAAAGGCACCGCCGCAGATAAACAGTATATTGGTCGTATCAATCTGCAGCAGCTCCTGATGGGGATGCTTTCTTCCGCCCTGAGGGGGTACGCTGGCCATCGTCCCTTCTACAATCTTAAGGAGGGCCTGCTGTACACCTTCTCCTGAAACGTCTCTGGTAATAGAAACATTCTCACTTTTCTTTGTGATTTTGTCGATTTCATCAATATACACGATCCCCAGCTGGGCCCGTTCTATATCGTAGTCTGCGGCCTGTATCAGCTTCAGCAGGATATTCTCCACATCCTCACCTACATAGCCGGCTTCTGTAAGGGTAGTGGCATCTGCGATCGCAAAGGGTACATTAATAATTCTGGCAAGTGTCTGAGCCAGAAATGTCTTACCCGAGCCTGTGGGGCCCATCATTATGATGTTGCTCTTCTGCAGCTCCACATCATCATTGCTGCTGGGCGCAGTAACTCTCTTATAGTGATTATAAACGGCCACCGAAAGAACCTTTTTCGCCTCTTCCTGCCCAATTACATACTCATCCAAAAATTCTTTAATTTCTACCGGCTTCAGCAGATTAATATCAACTTCCTCTTCCTCTGCCAAGCTTTCTTCATATTCTTCTTCAATAATATCCGCACAGATCTCGACACACTCGTCACAAATATAGACGCCAGCCGGAGCCGCAATCAGTTTCTTCACCTGATCCTGCGGTTTATTACAGAAAGAACATCTGATATTATCGGAATTCTTTCCTGCCATCTTTTCTCCCTGCTTTTACTTCTTTTACTGATTTTCAAGGCTTGCATGGTTTTCGATGATCCTGTCGATCAAGCCATAATCCAATGCCTCCTGGGCAGTCTTCCAGTTATCCCTCTCCGTGTCTGCTGCTATCACCTCATAGGGCTGTCCTGTATTCTGAGCCAGCAGGCGGTTCATCTTGTCCTTGGTTGCCAGAATATGTCTGGCTGTGATCTCTATTTCCGTTGCCTGTCCCCTGGCGCCGCCCAGAGGCTGATGAATCATAACCTCTGCATTGGGGAGTGCCATTCTCTTTCCCCTGGCTCCGCCTGCCAGCAGAAAGGCTCCCATGCTGGCCGCCATGCCGATACATACAGTGGACACATCGCATTTGATATAATTCATGGTATCATAGATGGCCATGCCTGCAGTAATCGAGCCGCCCGGACTGTTAATATAGAGATGGATATCCTTCTCCGGGTCCTCGGATTCCAGAAACAGCATCTGAGCCACCACAATGCTGGCAGAAGTGTCATTCACCTCTTCACCCAGAAAGATAATCCTGTCCTTCAGCAATCTGGAATAAATGTCATAGGACCTTTCTCCCCTGCTGGTCTGTTCCACCACATAAGGCACTAAACTCATTTTAAATCCTCCAGTCTGATCCGTTTATTATTTTTCTTCTGCGTTTTCTACCACGAAGCTGACAGCCTTCTGAATAGCCAGATCCTCCATGATATTCTTCTTTTCCCTGTCTCCCAGCATCTCCCTTACCTTGTCAGCCTCCATCTGGTAGATCTCCGCCATCTTCTCCACTTCTTTTTCATAATCCTCTTCTGTGGCCCGGATGCCCTCTGCCGCTGCTACTGCTTCCAGCACCAGCCTGGATTTGATCTTTTTATCTGCCTGGGGCTTCACCTGCTCCAGCAGCATCTCGTAGTTGCTTCCTGTAAACTGGAAATACTGATCGATAGTAAGACCCTGCATCCGAATCCTGCGTGCAAAATCATCTGCCATCTGTCTTTGCTGGGTTTCCAGCATAGCCTCGGGAATCTCCATATCCGCATCTGCTATAATAGCCTCGATCACAGCATCCTGCCTGGCATTTCCGGC
Organism: Lachnospiraceae bacterium; assembly: GCA_022781985.1. Classification (GTDB taxonomy): domain Bacteria; phylum Bacillota; class Clostridia; order Lachnospirales; family Lachnospiraceae; genus Kineothrix. The sequence continues at coordinate 18,959 of JALESH010000004.1, forward strand.
ATCCTTTTCCTTCCTCTCAGTCAGATTCTTTCTGATGTCCTGTTTATACTCCTCCAGAGTTTCAAACTCAGATACCTCACTTGCAAACTCATCGTCTGCATCAGGCAGCTCCTTCACTTTGATATCCTTAATTGTACACTTAAATACAGCAGCCCTGCCTTTCAGCTCCTCAGAATTGTAATTCTCGGGGAAGGTAACCTGCACCTCTGTCTCTTTGCCGATCTCTGCTCCCACCAGCTGTTCTTCAAAGCCCGGAATGAATGCCCCGGAGCCGATGGTGAGGGAATAGTCCTCTGCCCTGCCGCCCTCAAATGCAGTTCCATCCACAAAGCCTTCAAAATCCAGGGTGACCATGTCTCCATCCCGAACAGGCCTGTCCTCTACCGTGATGGTTCTTGCATTTCTCTCTCTTTCTTTATCGATTTCTGCATTGACTTCCTCCTCCGTAACCTCAGTCTGGAGTTTGTCTACCTTGACACCCTTGTATTTCCCCAGCCTTACCTCCGGCTTCAGCGCTACCTCCGCAGTAAAGATAAAAGGTTCTCCTGCCTTCACCTGTGTAACCTCAATCTTTGGTGATGATACGATATCTTCCGTGCACTCCTCCAGCGCTTTCTCATAGGCCCTGGGAAGCAGATCATTTACTGCATCCTCGTAAAAGACCTCCCTGCCATACATTCTCTCTATCATCTGGCGCGGAACTTTACCCTTCCTGAAGCCAGGTATACTGATGTGTTTCTTATTCTTCTGGTAAGCACCCTCAATCGCTTTTTCCAGCTCACTGGCATCCACCTCAATGGTGAGCTTTGCCATGTTTTTTTCTAATTTTTCCACCTGTAAACTCATTTTAATAATTTCCTCCTTCAAGAATGGACGGTTATGTGTCACGCACCCAATCATAGTCATTTTAGGATTATATCACATCAAATATGAAAAAACAACAACAGAAAATCTTATATGGAAGAAAATCTTCATCCCCATCCCTTGAGTCTGCCCCTCATCCTTCTGCGCTGTTTTCTATCTTCTGCCTGATCTGCTGCATCCTCCCATCCAGCTGGGCGATCAGCTCTGCACAGTAGAACAGCTCCTCGGAAATACTTTCCGGCTTTGCCACATGCTTCTTGTACTTTATCTTATGTTCCAGGCTGGCCCAGAAATCCATGGCAATGGTTCTGAACTGCACCTCCACTCGCATCATCTTCTTTTCATCTGTGAGAAAAATCGGCACCTCTAGGATCAGATGCAGGCTGCGGTAGCCGTTGGGCTTGGGGTTTTTGATATAATCCTTTTTTTCTATCAGCACAATGTCATCCTGGGCCAGCAGGCAGTCTGCCAGCATATAGATGTCATCAGGAAAGGAACAGATGACCCTGACACCTGCAATATCATTCAGATTTTCTTTTACATTGGCAATACTCAGCGGTATGCCATTCCTGTTCAGCTTCTCCAGTATGCTTCCCGGTGTTTTGATCCTGCACTTTATGGTCTCAAAGGGATTTCTGCTGTGGGCCAGGGAAAGCTGTGCATTCAGCACATCCAGCTTGGTCTTTACCTCCAGCATGGCGCATTCATACTGCATCACCAGCCTCCTGAACCTCTCCAGCTCCCCGCTGCGCTCCAGCAGCGCCTCCAAAATCTCTGCATCCTTTCCGCTGAGCAGGCTATATGTATCGTTTTCCATTCATGTATATCTCCATTTCTCCTGTGTTATCTTATCGTTTCTCTTCACTTCTTCCCGGATCCGGCTGCAGCGCCCATGCTATTGTATAATAAAACCGGGAATTTGAACAGGCATACAAAGGGGCAACCCGCCTGTCTCCAGGCGGGTTGTCCTTTCAGCCGATTACTTCATCTGCTCTTCCTGTTTTCTGATCATCCTGCGGACCATCTCACCGCCGATAGAACCTGCTTCCTTAGAAGTAAGGTCTCCGTTGTACCCCTCCTTCAGGTTGACGCCAAGTTCGGAAGCAACCTCGGTCTTAAAACGATCCATGGCTGCTTTTGCTTCAGGAACCTCTACTCTATTAGATCTGCTGCCTGACATTTTCATTCACCTCCATTTTTCTTTTCCAGCCTTCGCTGGCTATCAAGATTATCTATATTTGAGATAAGCGATCCTGTTCCCTGCTTATCTCAAACACTGGCCGCGTCCGGATGAAGCCTGAACCTTATCACTTATCTTGATGTTAGTATTTACGGAGATAAATTTATTATTACGGTAAGTTTTTCCAAACAAAAACCGTCTGTGCAGGCCTGCAGTCTGTACGGACATCGCCTCTCCCGCAGCCGGGACCACATTCACGCATACCTTTCCTATCCTGTGTAGTGCCCATAGACAATCTTATCCGCCAGGGCCTCTGCCTCTGCTCTTCCCAAAAGCTTTTCTATAATGGCCAATCCAAAATCAATGGCACATCCCATTCCTCTCCCCGTGACCATATTGCCTGCGATCTCTGCCGGTCTGTCTGAGACAACTGCGCCTTCCAGCTGATCTTCAAACTCCGGATAGGCACAGGCACGCTTTCCCTTCAGCATGCCCCGACGGCCCAGGATGCCGGGGGCTGCACAGATAGCAGCAATGGCTCTGCCGTCCCGGTAAAAGGATTCCAGCAGCTCCATCAGCGGCCCGAAGGCCTCCAGATTCCTTGTTCCCGGCATACCTCCCGGCAAAACCAGCATATCTGCGCCGCAAAAATCCGCCTCTTCAAAGATCCTGTCCATCCTTACTGCGATCCCATGGGAGCCCGTCACCATACAGTCCCCGGTAACGGACACCATCTCTGTCTCTATCCCTGCTCTCCTGAGCAGATCCACTACCGTGAGAGCCTCTATCTCTTCATACCCTTCTGCGAAAAACACACATACCTTCCCCATCTTGATAACCATTCTCCTTTCCCATTTTAGAGCCTATAGGGCTATTTTATCATCCAATTGTGTCTTTTTAAAGAAAAATAGTCTTATAACTTAGTAAAAAAAACATAAAGTGAATATTTGACCGGCCTACAGTAAAATGATAGACTATGGAACAGCAGCACAGACAGGACACCCACAGAAAAGGAGCATGATGGTAAATATGGAAAATATGGAAATAGAAAGAAAATTCAAAGTAGAGAAGCTACCCCCCGATCTGGAATCCTATGCATTCCATCTCATTGAACAGGCATATTTAAATACAGAACCGGTGATCCGGATCCGCAGGCAGGACCAGGACTACTATCTGACCTATAAGAGCAAAGGCCTCATGGCCAGGGAGGAGTACAACCTTCCTCTGACCGGGGAGGCCTATTGTCATCTGCTGAAAAAGGCTGACGGGAATATCATCTCCAAAAAGAGGTATCTGATCCCTCTTTCCGCCCCCGCATACCGGGAGGGCGCTGCCCTCTCTGCTGAGGAGCGCAGTACAGCCCTGACCATTGAGCTGGATGTCTTTTCCCCTCCCTTCCAGCCTCTGGTCATCGCCGAGGTGGAATTCCCCTCAGAGGCTGCCGCCTGTGCCTTTCTCCCGCCCTCCTGGTTCGGCGAGGATGTTACGGGCCAGCCTGCCTACCATAATTCCAGCCTGAGCCAAAGGAAATGCCATACCTGAGCCAAATCAGGTTTGAAAATCCATTCCCCGGTCTACAGCCTTCCATAGAGCTTTGTCATACTGCGGATCCGTCGGGCCAGCCCCTCCTCCGCTTCCCCCGGCAGCAGCCGCCATTTCCAGTTGTCCCCCAGGGTGGAGGGAGTGTTGATTCTGGCCCGGGAGTCCAGCCCCAGATAATCCTGCATGGGAATGATGGCCGTGTCTGCCACGCTGGAAAGGGCAGCCCGGATAAACTCCCACTGGATATCTCCCTTCTCCCTGATATTGAGATAACGCTCTGCAAAAGCCCTGTCCTCCGGGCTCAGGGACTTATACCAGCCCACTGTGGTATCATTGTCGTGGGTGCCGGTATACACCACGCAATTCCTGGTATAATTATGAGGAAGATAGTCGTTTTCCTCCCTGGAATCAAAGGCAAACTGCAGGACCTTCATCCCCGGATAGCCGCACTGTCTCAGCAGGCCGATGACGCTGGGGGTGAGAAATCCCAGATCCTCTGCAATCACAGCCCTCTTGCCCAGCCTCTCCTCCATCATCCGAAAGAACTCATAGCCGGGTCCCTTTTCCCAATGCCCGTATTCCGCCGTGGGGTCACCATAGGGAATGGCATAGTATTCATCAAACCCCCGAAAGTGATCGATTCTCAGCACGTCATAGAGTCGGTAGCTGTAGCCGATCCTCTCCATCCACCAGCTAAAACCGGTTTCCCTGTGATAATCCCAGCGGTACAGCGGATTTCCCCAAAGCTGCCCGGTTTTGGCAAAGGCATCCGGCGGACAGCCTGCCACTGCAGCAGGCACCCCCTTTTCATCCAGCTGGAACAGGGAGGGATTGGCCCAGGCATCCGCGCCATCCAGCGCCACATAGATGGGCAGGTCTCCAATGATCAGAATCCCCCTTTCATTGGCATACTCCTTCAGCGCTCCCCACTGCCTGGCGAAAAGATACTGCAGGAACTCCTGAAATTCGATTTCTCTCTCATATCTTTTTCTGTATGCCGCCAGTGCCTCGGGCTTACGCAGCCTGATCTCCTCCTCCCACTCTGTCCATCCCTTTCCTCCGCAGGACGCCTTCACTGCCATATACAGCCCATAGTCTGCCAGCCAGAAGGCATTCTCCTCCCGGAATCTCTGAAATTCCTCTTCTTCACCGATCCTGCTTCGACCATAGGCTTTTTCCAATATTTTAAAACGCTGCAGACTCATCCTCCCGTAGTCCACATACCTGTCATCACTGCCGAAATCACAGGCCCCACACTCCTCTTCCGTGAGCCATCCCCTGCGGGACAGCTCCTCCAGATCGATAAAATAGGGATTGCCTGCAAAGGTGGAAAAGGATTGATAGGGGGAATCCCCATAGCCTGTAGAACCCAGGGGCAGTATCTGCCAGTAGGTCTGACCGGCCTGCTTCAGAAAATCCACAAACTCATAAGCCTGCTTTGAAAAAGTCCCTATCCCATATCTGGAAGGAAGACTGGAAACAGGAAGCAGTATCCCTCCTTTTCTCATGCAAATCACCCTACCTTTCCTAACCTGTACACTGGCCTTTCTATAGCTAAAGCTTAGCATCATACCATATATTTTGCAATCCTTTTATTTCCATTTGGATATAGCAAATAACGCTTATATATGTTATACTATTGGAAAAATCATTCTGATGAAGCTAAGACTAGGTACGGAGGTGTTCATAAGTGAAGACAAAAGAAAAAAAGGATCAACAGAATGCAGGATGGGCTGAGGCGCATAAAAACCTGGAACATTCCCAGCTGGCATACAACCGCACCCTTGGGAAGAAATTCACCATCATCGTAGCCTTTGCCATGGCAACCATGCTCTTAACCCTTTTTACTACAGAACAGGCCACACGGGCCAAGGATGACCAGTACCATCTGGTATCTGCCGCCCTGTCCCTGCGGGAAGCCAGCCAGGAGCTGACCAGTGACATCCGGGCCTATGTGGCTACAGGTGACTCTGCCTATTATGATGCCTATATGGAGATCGTCAATACACAGGTACGGGAGTCAGCCGTTGCCAAGCTGGAACGCATCGGCATTACCGAAGAGGAATCCGCTATCCTGAACAGTATTTTTGACCTTTCCACCTATCTGGAAACCTTTGAATCAGAGGCAGTCCGAAGGCTGCTGGCAGATGACCGGCAGGGAGCGCTGGATCAGGTCTATACCGGTGAGTATCTTACAGGAGTAACCGATGTGGGCATCAAAACCCAGTCCCTGGTGTCCGCGCTGGAGGATCGTGCCAGCCAGTGGGGACTCGCCCTGAAAATCCTTAATTTCATATGGGAGGCCATCCTCCTCTTGGATCTGCTCCTCATCTTTAACATCATGAGGAAATACCATAAATTCGTCAAAAAGGATCTGCTGGATCCTGTTATTACGATTGAAAAGCAGATGCGTCAAATCGCTTCCGGACGCATCTCTGTTCCCTTCGATCTGAAAGCGGACGGATCTGAGGTGGGCAGCCTGATCGACTCCATCCACAAAATGAAAAGGTTCCTGTCCACTACCATCTCCGATCTCTCGGAGAAATTTGAAAAACTGGCAGTTGGAGATCTCAGCTTTTCCGCCGATCTGAATTACATAGGGGAATTTTCAAGCATCAAGGAGTCCATGCTGGTACTGCTGGACAATATGAACCAGGTATTCCATGAGATGACCCAGACTGCAGAAAGTGTGGCTGAGGGTTCCAGGCAGATGTCCCAGGCATCTGTGGATATGGCGGAAAGCGCTACCCACCAGGCAGCCGAGATCGATGCTATCGCATCGGCCGCCAATGACCTGAACGCCCAGATGATGGAAAATGCAAAGACCACCAAGGAATCGGCAGAGCTGGCCAATGCTGCCAGCCAGTATCTGATGACCAGCAGCCAGAAGCTGGAGGAGCTGAAAAGGTCTATGAACGATATTCAGGAGGCTGCTGTAGAGATCGAATCCATCACCAAAACCATTGACGGAATCGCAAACCAGACCAATCTGCTGGCCCTGAATGCCGCCATCGAGGCTGCCAGGGCCGGAGAAGCAGGGAAGGGCTTCGCAGTGGTTGCAGACGAGGTAAAGAGCCTGGCAAACGATTCTGCCAACGCGGTGAGCCATACTGATGCGCTCATTGAAAAGGCCATCGAAGCAGTCAGAGCTGCCCTGGCCATTGCAGATGAAACCGTAGAAGCCGTGGATGTGGTACTGCAGAAAACCGGGCAGTCCGTAGACCTGATGAATGTAGTCTCCCAGGCCATGGATTCCCAGACTGCCACCTTCAATCAGATGACCCAGAATGTAAGCCATATCTCCGGTATCGTACAGAACAATTCCGCTACTGCAGAGGAAACTGCTGCCACCAGCGAGGAACAGAGCGCAAATGCAGATACGCTGAACGGCATGTTAGAGCAGTTCAAGCTCCGTAAATAAAATCATGCACCGGACACAGCCTTTATGCCGGCAGAAAATCTTTGAAAACCCCCATCCACTTGTAATGCGCTTACAAGTGGATGGGGGTTTTATTTCAAACTGCCATGATTTATTTCAGCCTCCATATATCCCGGTTGTATTCTGCAATAGTTCTGTCGGAGGAGAAAAAGCCGGCCCTGGCAATATTCACCAGCATCATTTTCTTCCATCTCTGCCTATCCTCATAGTCCTTAAGCATTTTGTCCTTGGTTTTAATATAATCCTCCAGATCCAGCAGGGTCATAAACCAGTCCTTATTTACCAGCTCATTGTAAAGACGCTTTAAATTCTCCTCATGTCCTGCCGCCAGAGCTTCCCTGCTTACGATAAAGTCCACAGCGGATCTGATCACCGGACTCTTTTGATAATAATCTCCGGAGATATAGTCTGCCTTCCGGTAGTGGTCAATGACCTCCTCTGACTTTTCACCAAAAATATAGATATTGTCATCTCCTACCAGCTCATGGATCTCTACGTTGGCCCCATCAGAGGTTCCCAGCGTCACTGCCCCGTTTAACATAAATTTCATGTTGCCCGTACCGGAGGCTTCCTTGGAAGCCAGGGAAATCTGTTCCGAAATATCGCAGGCCGGAATCAGCTTCTCCGCGTAACTCACGTTATAGTTCTCCACCATGAGGAGAGTCATATAGGGATTCACTTCAGGATCCTTATTGATGATCTCCTGCAGCACAAGAATCAGATGGATAATATCCTGCGCGATCACATAGGCCGGAGCCGCCTTGGCGCCAAAGAGAAAGGTGAGCGGGGTGGAGGGTCTTTTCCCTCCCTTGATCTCCAGATATTTATGGATAATATACAGTGCAGTCATCTGCTGCCGCTTATACTCATGCAGCCTCTTTATCTGAATATCGAAGATGGAATCCGGGTTCAGGACAACGCCCTCAGCCTCCTTTACATAGGCGGCCAGCTCCTTCTTTCTGTTCATTTTAATCTCAGCCAGCCTGTCCAGTACAGCCTGGTCATCGGCGAACTGGAGCAGCCTCTCCAGACAGCCCGCATCCCTTTTGTAGTCCTCTCCGATGATTTCCGAAAGAAAATCTGCCAGCTCCCTGTTGCAGGCCAGAAGCCATCTTCTGAAGGTAATGCCATTGGTTTTGTTGTTGAATTTTTCAGGATAAAGCTCATAAAATGCATGCAGCTCCGTGTCCTTTAATATCTGTGTATGGATGGCGGCAACACCGTTCACGGAAAAGCCGTAATGTATGTCGATGTGCGCCATATGAACCCTGTCCTCCCGATCAATAATCTGTACCCTGGGATCTTTATACTTTTCCTTCACCCGCCGATCCAGCTCCCTTATGATGGGAACAAGCTGGGGAACCGCCTTCTGCAGATATTTTAAGGGCCATTTCTCCAGAGCCTCTGCCAGGATCGTATGATTGGTATAGGCACAGGTTCTGCTTACCACCCTGATGGCCTCATCCATGGCAAAGCCCTCTTTTTCCGTCAGCAGCCGAATCAGCTCAGGAATTACCATAGTAGGATGGGTGTCGTTGATCTGTATCACCGCATGGTCATACAGCTTATGCAGGTCGTACTTCTGTTCCTTCATCTGATGCAGGATGAACTGAGCCCCACTGCTGACCATAAAATACTGCTGATATATGCGCAGCAGATTGCCAGCCTCGTCCGAATCATCCGGATACAGAAAGAGTGTCAGATTCTTCTCAACCGCTTCCTTATCAAAGCCAATCCCCTCCTTCACCATCTCTTCATCCAGGGATTCCAAATCAAACAGGCGAAGCTTGTTGATTCCATTATGATAGCCCGCCACATCTATATCATACAGCCTGGAGGTCACCTTTCTTTTGCCGAAGCCTACCTCAAAGCTGATATCCGTCCTGGTCAGCCATGAGCATTCCTCTATCCATTCATTCTTTTCTGCCTTCTGCAGCTTGTCCCTGAAGCTTTGACGGAAGAGACCATAATGATAGTTCAGCCCGATTCCCTCTCCCGGCAGCCCCAGTGTAGCGATGGAGTCCAGGAAGCAGGCTGCCAGCCTTCCCAGCCCTCCGTTCCCCAGGGAAGGCTCCGGCTCCGTCTCTTCAATCCTAGCCAGATCCTTTCCCCTGTTTTTGAGGATTTCAGCCACCTGATCATAGATACCCAGATTGATCAGATTGCAGGACAGCAGCTTACCTATCAGAAACTCTGCGGAAATATAATAGAGCTTCTTCTCTCCTCTGATCGGCTCAGCTGCCGCCATCACCCTTTTCGTCAGCTCCAGCAGACAGAAATACACCTCATGGTCTGTAAGTTCTTCCACCTCTTTGGCGTACCTTTCCTGTGCCAGCTCCTCCAATGCCGTCTCCAGACCGGAGACCGTTCCACGTTTTTCCTGCTCCTCCATTTTTCTATTCCTCCCTTAAGCTTTCCTTTTCTGCACCATATACCGTCACTCTGTTGCCGCCGGCCTTTTTACTGCTATACATGGCCTTATCTGCCCTCTGATAGATGGTATCAAATGTATTCAGTTCTCCGCTGCCGGCCACAAATACCAGACCTATACTGACTGTACATTTCAAGCTGCCGGCCAGAGAAAGCCGGCCCACCTTATTTCTGAGCCCATCCATCCTCTGAAGCAAGATCTCCCTGTCCTTCACCTGACGAATAAAAATACCGAACTCATCTCCGCCCATCCTGCACAGACAGTCCGCATCTCCAAATTCCCTGCGCATCAGCTCCGCAACTGCCTTTAACAGGATATCACCCACGCTATGCCCCATTGTATCATTGACCTGCTTGAACTTATCAATATCAAAAATAGCCAGCACAGCATGGTATTCCCCGCCTTCCCCCATATCTCCCACAATTTGCTCAATGGCCCCCCGGTTTGCCAGCTGCGTAAGCGAATCCTGGGATGCCTTCAGGGACAGCAGCCGGCTCCTGTCCCTGAAGACATTGACCATAATCCCGCCGCACAGCAGGACATACACCAGTCCCATGCCCACGGCGAGAAACAGGTCAGCCCTGATTTCCTCCATGATCACGTTCTCAGGCAGGGAAACCATGATATTCCAGTCCAGGATACCCACAGCAGCAGAATAACTGTACCGGCTGTCCGGGACTGAGACATCTGCACAGCCGGTGCTGCTCACCAGCACCTCCCGGTCATCTGTGAAAACAGCACGACAGCTCTTTCCTCCAAGGCTCCGTACATTGATCACATCCAGCAGGGCATCCATCTTCAGAATGCCTGCTACTATCCCTGTCACTCTGCCTTCATAGCTTGTAGGCGCAAACAGGACTACGCTGTGCCGGCCGGTCACTCTGTCGGTCTGCACCTCCCATATGCCGCTCTCTCCTCTTGCTGCCTGCTCCGGATATCCTCTTTCCCCGGCATCTGAAACTGACCGCTCTGAGGATATGGCCCTGCCGTCCATCTTGATCAGCCACATCCGGGTAAACCTGTTTTTTTTATCTATCCGGACAAGCGTATCCAGGGCTTCCCTGCTATGAATGTCCTCATAAATGGAAAAGCATTCCGCCAGTCCCTCCAAATACTCCACCTGTGTATACATTATGCTGCGGACAGATTCTGCCAGCTCATCACCACTCTCCTCCAGGCGGGCCTGATACTGCCCGCTGGTTCTTTGAAACAGCAAAAAGGTAACCCCCATACTTGCAAAAAGCAGTACCATGATCAGAATGAAATTCCAGATACCTGCAGCCTTTATCTTACGTCCTCTTTGTCCAGCTCTCATCCTCTCTCCTCTGCTTTCTCCCCTGTACACCGCTCTGTCCATACGTTATGTTCATTATATCCCCTATTCCCCATATTTTCAACCCGCATGTGAACTCCTTGCCGCCGAGAATTCACATGGGGTTTTACACATACCATTACAGCAGTCTGATATGATAATGCTTCAGCCAGTAGTTGATCTGCAGCAGATAGGCCAGCAGCTGGGGGCCTGCCATGAGCTGCCCATAGAAGGGGCGGGCATAGTCAGAAGGACTGCTCATGAATGTCTCCACCTTTCTGCCATCCAGCAGGGCATTGACTGGCTCATTGGGAGTATGCAGGATTTCCTGCATATTCTTTTTTACCAATCCCTCATATGCAGGGTCATAGGTCTTGGGATAAGGGCTCTTCTTCCGGTACAGCACCTCCATGGGAAGGTATTCCCTTCCTGCTGCCCGCAGCAGGCCCTTTACGATGCCGCCGCTGCACTTCATTTCCCAGGGAACATTCCAGGCATATTCCACGATCCTGTGATCCGCAAAGGGCACTCTGGCCTCCAGCCCCACATGCATGCTTGTGCGGTCCATACGGTCCAAAAGGGTCTGCATAAACCAGCGCAGATTCAGATAAGAAATCTCTCTCCGCCGTTTCTCCTCTCCGCTTTCTCCCGGCAGGATAGGCGTCTCTGCCACTGTCCCTTCATAGGCGGCCTGCACATATTCCTGCAGGTGAAGCTGGTCTTTCACCTCTTCCTTTAAGAGCATGATTCTGGGTCCAAAGTCCATGGACCAGGGAAAGGTGCCGGCTTCAAAGCATTCCTTCTTATGAAACCAGGGATAGCCCCCGAAAATCTCGTCCGCACACTCTCCTGTCAGCGTGACCTTATGTCTGGCAGCCACCCTTCTGCAGAAATAGAGCATAGAGGATTCCACATCTGCCATGCAGGGAAGATCCCTGGCCTCCACTGCCTCAAACAGATAGTCATACAGCTCCTCATTGCGGCACTCCAGATAGGTATGGTCTGTCCCTGCATATTCCCTCACCCTATCCACCCAGGGCCTATCCTGGGTGGGCTGGAAGGAGTTTGCCTTAAAATTCCGGTCATTATCTTTAAAATCAAAGGAGTAGGTAGACAGCGCCTTTCCCTGCTTTTGCAGCTCCCGGCTGCAGATGGCCGTTACCAGGCTGCTGTCCACACCTCCGGATAAGAAGGTGCAGATGGGAACATCCGAAAGCATCTGCAGCCTGACTGCATCCCCGATGAGAAAATGCATCTTTTCCACCGTTTTTTCCCAGTCATCCTGGTGAGGACGGCTTTCCAGCCTCCAATAGCAATGCTGCCTGCAGCACCGGGGACTGCTGCCCCTCTCGTCAAACTCCAGATAGTGTCCGGGAAGAAGTTCGCTTATCCCCTTAAATACACCCTTTCCCGGAGTTTTGGCCGGTCCCAGGCCCAGGATCTCACAGAGCCCCTCCCTGTCTACTGCTGCCTCCACACCGGGAAAGCGCAGGATTCCCTTGATTTCAGAGGAAAACACCAGGGTATCCTCTGCCATGGCATAAAAGCAGGGCTTTACCCCCATCCTGTCCCTGACCAGCACAAGCCTCTGTTCTCCGGGCTCCCAGACTGCAAAAGCAAAGATTCCATTTAATCTCCTTATAAAATCAATCCCCTGGTGCATATAGCCGGCCAATATTACCTCTGTATCACTGTCGGTACAAAAGCTGACTCCCTCTTCCCCAAGCTCCCTCCTCAGAGCCTTCATATTATAAATCTCGCCATTGTATACGATGACACACTCTCTTTCACCGATCCTTCTTCTCATGGGCTGCTGCCCCGATGCCGGATCAATAATAGACAGCCTCACCTGAGCAAGGCCGCAGCTCCTGTCCAGATAGCTGCCCTCCTCATCAGGCCCCCGATGCTTCTGTACTCGGTTCATGTCCCCCAGCACTGCCCTCCATCTCCGGGCTTCGTTTTCGTAATTCATCCTTTGATTGCAAAATCCTGCTATTCCACACATCCCTCTTCACCACGCCTTTCCCGATTCCAATATGCCTTCCGTTCTGCAGGCCTGCTACTATTATTCCCCTTTCAGCCCTGTTTAGCAGCTTTCCGGTTCCTTTCTTTTACCTCAGGCTATGAGAAATGGGAGATCAGCAGCGGCTGAATCTGCCGGTTCTCCAGTGCCAGCTCCAGGGTAGGGAGCAGAAGCCCGCAGTGGGCAACCAAGGAATTGGGTTTTTTCTCCGGGTCATCCTGTCCGAAGGGAACAAAATAGATATTTTTGGTATTCAGCAGAAGGCCGATATTTTTCATATTCATTCCTAGGCCGTCATTGGTAGAAATAAAGATCACCAGAGGCTTATTGTTCCTCAGATGGGCCTTGGCCGCCATCAGCACCGGTGTGTCTGTGATCCCGCCCGCCAGCTTGGCGGCAGTATTGCCCGTGCAGGGCAGAACTGCCAGCACATCCAGATAACCCTTCGGGCCTATGGGCTCTGCCTGGGCAATACTTCTGATCGGCGGCCTGCCGGTGATGGCCTCGGCTCTTTCCAGAAATTCCTCTGCCCTGCCGAATCTGCTGTCAATGCACTGGGTGGAATCTGAAAAAATGGTGTATACCTCCGCCCCCTTTTCTGCCAGTCTTTCCAGCTCTTTAAAAACCTTGTCGAACGTACAAAAAGATCCTGTAAGCGCAATTCCAATTTTCCTGCCTTCCAGTTCCATTTTTATACCCGCCTTTCCCAAATCAATAATTGGCTGCAAATGATGGGCTGTCAGCCCTGCATTTTTGCGATGACATAGTCAGCCAGCCGTTTCGCCGAAATCCCGGCGGCATATTTTCCCGGCAGCCCCAGGCAGTGCAATGCCCTGATCTGCAGCCTCTCTGCCTCCTGATAATCCAGTCCTCCCCTGCCTGATGCGATATCTATGATGAGAGCCTCCTTTTTCACCTGCTTCAGTCTCTCACCTCCCAGCACCACTGCCGGTATGGTATTGTAGATATACTCAAACCCTGTGAGGGCTTCCGTCAGGCTGCCCATAGGAAGCGCCTTCATTCCCATAGCCTCTGCCAATGCCAGTTCCGGCTGGCTGTTGGCGCAGACTGTCACCTCTGCTGAAAGAGCCTTCAGCTTATCACAGAGTACCTTTCCGCATCGTCCGTAGCCCAGCACCAGGCTGCTGCTCTGGTGTATGTTCGTTTCCTTATGCAGCAGAGCCTCTAAAATGGCCCCCTCGGCAGTGGCCACTGCATTAAAGACAGCCAGGCTCTCATCTCTCATAAAATCATAGCAGAGGATTCCTCTCTCACCGCATTCCTGCCGGAAGGCCTCAGGTATCACACCGCCAAATACTGTATGACATTTCCGCATATGGCGTGACAGCTCTCTCAGGTTCACGATTCCCTTTTTTTCTATCGGAATGCCTCCTACGATGATGCCGGCAGACTCCATTGCCTGCCGCAGGGAATCAGCATAGCCATCCGCCCGGATCTCTTCTCTGGTATGATATACTTTATAGCCGATTACACGATATCCCCTTTCCATAAAAAAGGGAATCATATAAGCCGTACGTTTATCTCCTCCGATTACAGCAATATCATATTCCGCCATCTTCTCCTCCATTGCCGGCCTTACTTCTTATAACTATGACGGCAATGCTGCTTTGTGCCTGTCAGATGAGGAAAAGGCGCCCGGACACCAGATCAGAACCACAAAAGCCTGCTGCTATTCCTGGAAACAGGCTTTCGCAGCAGGCTCTTGCGGTTCATGCCCTGGCACAGACCAAAGGAGCATGAGAGCTTTTTCTATTTATGATTTATTTTCTTACAAGATGTCTCGGAAGACCGTTGACAAACAGCGGCTGAAGCTCACCCATGATAAGGGGTCTTGCATACCTCTCATAGCCTTCGTTGAGACCGCATCCGTCCTCAGTGATCCACTCAGCGGGAACCGGCCTCTCCACATTTGCGATTGCGTGGATGTCGTATGCGCTGGTACCGCACTGGTAAGGGGCATCTCCGTTTCTGTCCAGAGTGATCATCATGCCGGTCTTGCCCTCTTCTGCAGCCATTACTGCATCATAACCAACCTGGAATGCCTCGTTGATGTCCGTAAGGGACGCCAGATGGGTAGCTGCACGCTGCAGGGTAGAGAACTCTACCGCACGGGTCTTCAATCCTGTCTCTGCTGCCACTAAAGAAGCCAGATAAGCTGCCGTACCGGAAAGCTGCTTGTGCCCAAATGCATCCACCTTCTTGTCCGCATCTGCCAGCTCACAGACAAAGCGTCCGTCAGACAGGGAAACACCCTCGGAAACTGCGATCACAACAGAATGCTTGGAAGCTGCCAGATCCTTTACCTTAGCCATGAATTTGTCCATGTCGAAGGTCACCTCCGGAAGGTAGATGGCATCTACACCGCTGCAGTCCTCCCCCTTTGCCAGAGCTGCTGCCGCAGTCAGCCATCCTGCATGACGTCCCATAATCTCCACGATACACACCGTAGGCTTCTCCACGCCAAAGGACTCATTGTCACGGATGATTTCTTTTAAGCTGGCTGCAATATATTTTGCTGCAGAGCCGTAGCCCGGACAATGATCGGTAATCGGAAGGTCATTGTCGATGGTCTTGGGAACCCCCATGAATCTCTGAGGCTTATTGTGGGCCGCAGCATAATCGGAAAGCATCTTGACTGTATCCATGGAGTCATTGCCTCCTGCATAGAACAGGCACTCAATATCATGCTTCTCCATGATCTCAAACACTTTTTCGTATACTTCCTCATGGCCTTCAATCTTCGGCATCTTAAAACGGCAGGAGCCCAAGAATGCAGAAGGTGTTCTCTTCAGCAATTCAATCCCTGTCTCGTCTGCCAGATACTCATCCAGGTCACAGAGATTGTCCTGCAAAAACCCCTGAATACCGTGTACCATACCATATACCTTCTTTACTCCCAGCTTCTTGGCTGCAGCATATACGCCGGCCACTGATGAGTTGATCACGGCTGTAGGTCCGCCGGACTGTCCAACAACAATATTTCCTTTCATTGTTACCTCTCCTTTTGTCTTCAAAATATTTCCATTATCCATATTAACCGTGTTCCATTTGGCACGGCTAATTATTCCTAACGATTATAGCAGATTTAGGGAATGAGTACAAGAAAAAATCTTTAGGTTACAATTGGGATTCTGTGTTTTTTCCCCTTTTATCTTCCTCCGGTAACTGCAATTGCCTGCCCTGTGATTGCCCCGGCCTGATCCGAGAGCAGGTACTCAAACACCGGGATCACATCATCCACGGTCAGGTTCCGTCCGATGGGGCTGTCCATTGCATTCTTCTGTACAATCAGCTCCGGAATACCTGCCAGAAACCTGGTCTCTATCATATCCGGCGAGACTCCATTCACAGTGATGCCTTTGTCTGCATATTCCGCCGCCAGGCTTTTCATCAGTCCCAGCAGCGCATATTTCGCTGTCACATAAGGGCTCAGATACTTGGGCGGTGTATTCTGTACACAGGATGTCAGCATAAAGACCACCCTGCCAAATCCGGCTTTTGCCATCCCGGGAAAAAACGCCCTGGCAATTTCCGCTATGGCATACAGGGAGGTCTTCATTTCCTCATCAAACTGCTCCCATGTACTTTTTGCAAATTTTACATTGTAGAATTTGGATGCAGACAGATGAACGATATGAGTAGGAAGCAGCCCCTTCTCCCTTATTCCGGCTATCAGGTTCCCCACACTCTCCCGATCCAGGAAATCCGCCTGAAACAAACAGATTTTTTCTCCGATTTTCTGCTGCAGCGCCTTCAACCGCTCTTCTGAGCGGCAATAATGTGCAAGAATCACATCATATCTGTCCTCATTTCTTTTGATCAGCTCACATCCTACATCCGAAGATGCACCCAGCATCAACAACACCTTACTCTGTCCCATCCAATACCCCCACCTTCATTTTTCCTCTCAATACCTTTTCACCCTTCTGATTCACAATGGCCACCTTCATGGTAAACATATGAAAAAGATCATTTTTTTCTTCTACAATGCCCCACACCGTCAACCCATCTCCGGGGAAGACCGGCTTTGCAAATTTCGTGCTTGTCTCATAGATCAGGCTGTTTTTCCCCGGCAGGTATACTCCCGCCAGGGTTGACAGGAAAGAAGCGGTGAGCATCCCATATACCACCCGGTTTTCATATCCTTTTCCCTTTGCAAACTCCCTGTCACAGTGAAGCGGATTGATGTCGCCGGTAATCTCCCGGAAGTGCTCCAGCATCTGCTCCGTTATCTCTGTCTGATAGCTCTCTTCCATCCCTACTTTAATATCACTGTACCTGTACTCGTTCATTCAGCTTATCCCCCCTGTCCGGCATCCCTCTGTACAGCCAGTCCTATTTTCTGCTCCCTGAAGCATGTTTGAAAATTGCTGTTTATTTCCCAAGACTACCATATTTACAGATATTTTTCAACAAATGAATGAATTTCCAATGATATACCACAGGCTACGTATGCCTGCCAAACGTAATTTGAATTTTTGTCCCATTAAGGGAACTGTTCAGAACTTGTGCGGTTCCTCCATGCTGCTGCGCAATTTCTCTCACAAGAGCAAGCCCCAGACCAGCACCTCCCATAGCACGGCTTCTGGATTTGTCTATACGATAAAATGGTTCAAATATTTTTTCGTAATCTGCTTCCGGGATACCAAGCCCAGTGTCTTCAATCGTAACTGTTGCAAAAGAAGTATCTTGTTTGATATGTATTGAAACGCTTCCGCCGGATCTATTATATTTGACAGCATTTTCAACAAGATTATAGATTGCACGATACACAAGCAGATTACTGCCAGTGAATCTTGCATTGCCAGGATATTGATGCAAAATAACATTCTTTTCGTAAGCGAAATCGGTTAAATCACAAAGAATTTCTTCAACAAGCTCATCCAAAGAGATGACATCAGACCGCTCTATCGACTGTAGCTCTGTCATTTCCAAAAGGACATCCACAATTTTTGAGAGCCGTGTTGACTGAATTTGGATCATAGAGAGCATATTTTCGTAATCATCTATAGAATGTTCCGGCCGCTTATTAAAAACATCAAGCTTACTTCTTGTAATTGCCAAAGGAGTACGCAGTTCATGGGCTGCGTTAGCAGCGAATTGCCTTTGAACATCAAATGCATTATTAAGCCCATTCAGCATCCCGTTAAAAGCATCAACAAGATTTGTAATTTCCTGAGACGTAGTCTTAAGTTCTACTTTTTGATGAAGATTTTTAGAATGGACTTCTTTTACCTGCTGACTTAATATACTCAAAGGACGAAGAAAATAACCCACCATGAAGTAAACAAAAAAACTACTGATGCATGTAATCAGGATAGTTATGAAAATACTTTTTTGCCAGAATAAAATTTTTGTATCTGCTATTTGGGAAAGAAAATCG
This sequence comes from Lachnospiraceae bacterium, assembly GCA_022781985.1. Taxonomy (GTDB): domain Bacteria; phylum Bacillota; class Clostridia; order Lachnospirales; family Lachnospiraceae; genus Kineothrix. The sequence continues at coordinate 37,154 of JALESH010000004.1, forward strand.
TCTGTTAAAGTAAAAAATCCCTCTGTGTTTTCAATTTCGGTACCGGATAGCATTTCCTTTGGAAAGATAGTAATAAATGAATCTTCAATATTTTCCATATGCAAAACTGCGGAAGTACTGATGGTGTAAGAAAGCATGCTGCAGCAAAGGATGACCAAAAAAGCAGTCATAAGTGTCAATTGCCATTGAAGTGAAATTTTTTTATTCATATTTCTTCCCTCCAATTAAGTAACCTTGCCCGACTCGGTTTGTAATCGGATCATATCCAAGAGCACTGCGCAATTTTTTTCGAAGAGTAGATATATGCACGCGAATAGAGTTACTGAAGGAATCCACACTCCCGTCCCAAACGTACTGAATTAATTCTTCCTGGCTGATTACAGCTTCCGGGTGCAGCATTAAATATTCCAGGATGCCAAGTTCTTTTCTGGTTAGAGAAATTTCGCATCCTTTTGCATAGGCAATTCTTGTTTTTGTATTTAATGAAAGCTCACCAGATGTAAGAACAATATTATTCTGCACAAAACGTCTGCGTGTCAGACAGCGGACACGAGAAGACAATTCTTCGAAAGCAAATGGTTTACAGAGATAATCGTTTGCCCCTGCATCCAGACCTTCCACTCGGTCTTTGACTTGCCCACGAGCAGATAAAATGAGAACATTTACTTCCAGATTCACTTCTCTGATCTTGCGCAGAATCTCCATTCCGTCCATTCCGGGGAGATTCAAGTCAAGAATAATAAGATTATATTGTTCCACCCAAATCAATTCCCAGGCTTCTTCACCGTCGTAACAGGTATCTACTTCAAATCCATCTATTCTTAAACCTTCTGCAATAGTCTGGCAAAGCTCTTTTTCATCTTCTACAACCAGTATTCGCATATATACCCTCCTTTTGTTTTTCGGCCGGATACCTCATCATATTCCTTGCTGCTCCCATTTAAACCACTTGCTGCAAGTAAAATTATAACATACCGCTATAAAATTGTTGTTAAGAAAACAGTCCGTTTTTCTTAACAACAATTTTATATGTGGTCTGGTATGGTGGTTACGTAAAACAACTTCAAATAGGAAGAAGAAAGGTGGGACCAATGAGAAAAGAAACCAAATTTTTAGCACAAGTCATTTTATTTTTTACAGCAGTCATATTTGTTTGTATAGGTGTTTGGCGGGGAGAAGCGGATACCGTATTTGCAAAAGCTGTCCGGTTATGTCTGGAATGTGTGGGGATCGGGTGAACATAGGATGAGAAAAATAAAACAATTTCTGTCACAGAGAAATACGATTCAAATGCTGGCAACTTTGTTGTCAAATATACATGTTCTGAATTTGGTGAAAGGCACACTGAATGATGGAAAGACAAAAATGGTGTGTATGCCGGGATTAAACTGTTATTCATGCCCTGCAGCAACCGGGGCTTGTCCGATCGGTGCCTTTCAGGCAGTGACAGGCTCTTCAAAATACAGCTTCTCCTATTATATCTCTGGAATATTGATCTTTCTAGGTGTGGTGTTCGGACGATTGATCTGTGGGTTTCTCTGCCCTTTTGGGTGGTTTCAAGACCTGCTGTATAAAATACCAACAAGGAAATTCAGCACCAAAGGGTTAACCTATCTCAGATGCTTTAAGTATGTCATGCTGATTGTATGCGTTTGTATATTGCCCGTGCTTATGACGAATGATTCCGGGATGGGTTCACCGTTCTTCTGTAAATATGTTTGCCCGCAGGGAGTTCTGGAAGGGGCAATTCCTCTGGCCATTGCAAAAGAAAGTATTCGAAGTTCTCTGGGTGTGCTGTTTTCCTGGAAGGCAGGTATTTTAGCTGTGGTTGTTGTGCTTAGCATATTCTTTTACAGACCGTTTTGCAAATGGATCTGTCCGCTTGGGGCTTTCTACTCCTTGTTTAATAAGGTATCGATCTATCATTATCAGTTGGATAAGGAAAAATGTATCTCCTGCGGGAAATGCAGCCGAACATGTCAGATGGATGTGGATATTACTCAAAAAACAAATCATGCAGAATGTATTCGTTGCGGTGCATGTATCAAAGCTTGCCCTGCGGGTGCCATTACTGCGAATTGGAATCATAGACAAGAACAAAAGTAAAAAGGAGATTTAGATTATGAATATTTCAAAAACTGTAAAAAGAGCAATAAGTGTAATGGCTGTCTTGGTATGCATGTTTTCATTAGCGGCCTGCGGAAATATGGGAGAAAAAACTGAGAATCTTGAATTTCCCAAGTTTAAAGGGACTGATTTTGAAGGAAATGCAGTTGATGAAACGATATTTTCAGAGAATAAAGTTACCGTTGTTAATTTTTGGTTCAACGAATGCAGCGCCTGTGTAGATGAGATGAAAGAGTTGGATAAGTTAAATCAGGAATTGAAAGAAAAAGGAGGCGAGGTGGTGGGAATAAATGTTGATGCTTTCAGTGATAAAGAGAAATTGGAAAATGCAAAGAAACTATTAAAAGAGCAGGATGCAACCTTTCGGAATATTTTGATCTCTGAAGGAGAGGATGCAAAAGAATATATATCAAATATAATAGCTTTTCCAACCACAATCCTGATTGACGCTAAAGGGAACATTATTGGTACGCCGATCCAGGGAAACATTGATCATGAAAAGAACAGGAAGAAAATAGAAGATGCGGTAGATGAAATTTGCAGAAAAGAAGCAGAATAGTCATGAATGGCTGGTAGTGTAAAAAAGTTTGTGTTTCTGGTAAAAAATGGCTCCTTTTTGGTAAGAATTCAGATATGACAATTCTTATCAAAAAGGAGTATTTTTATGGCAGTTGCAAAGGAACAAATTCGACAGATTATTTCAGAAAATAACATTAGTAGCGTTGCCGATGTATACACGCTTCTGAAAGACAGCTTCAAAGATATCCTGCAGGAGCTGATGGAGGCAGAATTGGATGCAACCCTCGGTTACCAGAAAAATCATAAGGGAGATCTTCAGACAGACAATAAAAGAAATGGACATTCCACAAAGAACTTAAAAAGCCAGTACGGTGAATTTCAAATTGACGTGCCAAGAGACCGCAATGGAGAGTTTGAACCGAAGCTGATTCCTAAATATCAGCGGGATATTTCCGGAATTGAAGAAAAAGTGATTTCTTTGTATGCCCGTGGTATGAGTACACGTGACATTCATGATCAGCTTCAGGATCTTTATGGAATTGAAATATCAGCAGAATTGGTCAGCAAGATCACAGATAAGATTCTTCCTCAGGTCAAAGAGTGGCAGTCCCGTCCTCTGAACCCGGTGTATCCGTTTGTCTTTATGGATTGTATTCATTACAAAGTCCGGGAGGACGGCAGGATCTTAAGCCGTGCTGCTTATGTTGTTCTTGGTGTTACAGTGGAAGGGTACAAAGATATCCTCAGCATCACAGTAGGAGCCAATGAAACCAGCAAGTTCTGGCTTGGAATGCTCAACGATCTGAAGAATCGCGGAGTAAAAGACGTCCTTTTCTTCTGTGTAGATGGGCTTGTGGGCTTTAAAGAAGCCATTCAGGCAGTCTATCCACAGGCAGAGATCCAAAGATGCGTCATTCATATGCTACGTAATTCTTTCAAGTATGTAAACTATACTGATCTGAAAAAGTTTTCTTCGGATTTCAAATCGGTATATAATGCTGCGAATGAAACAGCAGCTTTATCAGAATTGGAGAATATTACTATGAAACAAAATCCTCCGGGTAGCCAAAAAAGCGCAGACTTCCCCTATCAAGCTTAAAAAGGTTGATTTTGAACTTAGTTGACAGGTTATACGGCAGTTACTGGAGCCTCCCAACCAAGTGCTTTTAACTTTT
>JALESH010000050.1 GCA_022781985.1 Lachnospiraceae bacterium
CCTTCGGGACAATCCAATAAAACATCTCTTAATACCGGTTTATATTCATGTGGCTTAGGGAATTTATACTCTGTCTTATCTACCAGATCGTTTCTAATTCCGATTGTAATCAATCGTTCTCTTTTCTGCGGTGCACCATAATCCCAAGCATTCAAAACTTGCTTAACAATTGTATAACCTGCGTTAGCAAAAATTTCGAGCATTGTAGCATATGTTTTTCCCCTATCATGTGTCAACAATCCTCTAACATTTTCAAAAAGAAACATCTTGGGCTGTAACTTTTCCAAAAACAACGCATAATGATAAAACAATGTTCCTCTTGCGTCTTCAAGACCTAATCTCTTTCCTGCATAAGAAAATGCCTGGCAAGGTGCTCCTCCGGATAACAAGTCTAATTCACCTGACTTAATACCAAAATATTCTTCTAAGTCTAATGCAGAGATATTTGCAATATCATCATGAATAACATTCCAATTAGGACGGTTTTTCTTTAAAGTGTCAGCCGCATCCTTATCATATTCTATTAATCCAATTGTGTCGAAGCCCGCCTTTTCAACTCCTAGTGCCAATCCACCGGCTCCTGCAAACAGTTCTATTGATGTGTACATTTTTTCATCCTATCTTTCATTTATTATTCCTTACGGGCTAACTTCATCTACCAATTCCATAATATCATCAAGCTGACAATCAAGTGCTTTACAAATCTTACATAATGCTTCCGTAGAAACATTGTCATTTTTACCCATTTTTGCAATTACATTTGTTGTTACTCCTGCCTTTTCTCTCAGTTGTGATCTACTCATATTTAGGTCAATTAGTAACTTCCATAATTTATTATAATTCACTTTCATAGCTTTGCCTTTCCATACAAATATGCACATTACCATTGTAAATAAATTATAACAGACGATTTTGAATTATTCAATTCAATTTTGATTTTCTCAATATATCAACATATTATTTCCTAACATCAGAAGCAGAGGCGTGTCACGCCCCTGCTTCATGATCCTCAAAAACTAAATTGGCAAGCAGTGCATCTGTCATACAGATTACAACATTTAATCCAGCCTTATCCAATCCAATATCTAATCCCATAGCCCCGGAAAACAAAGAAATGAAAAAGTTGAATATCAGCTTTCAAAGCTGGGATTCCTTATCGGAGTGCTCCCCTCAGCTTTTCTCCGACACTCCTCATCCCTATCCTTCCTATATCGCCCAGACTGAGCTGCAGGCGCCTGCAAACGCTCAGGGGCCACTTCCAGTCGTTATAGCAGGCCTGGACCAGTCCCTGAACCGCTACGATCCCCAATATTCCTGCCTGGGTGCAGGTGGCCAGCAGGAAGGAACAAAGCATCACAGCTGCCCCGGAAAAGAACTCCCCCTTCATGTATGGCACTTCATTTCCCATCCCGATATACAGGCTGAAACAGATCTGATTATACTGAAGGAAGAAGCCGGCCGCAGCCAGGGCAAGGGCAGGCAGCTCCAGCAGCCTGGTATTGGCCCCGATCCATGCCAGCAGGGGATTGGCCAGGAAAAGCAGTGCAGGAGCCGCCAGCCCGAAGGTACACCAGAACACTGCCACCGCAGCAGAAAACAGAGTCTTCTCCTTCTCCCTGTTCTTTTCCACCTTGGCACTGCTGATGGAGGGCACCACTGCCTGCAGATAAATCATGGCAATGGAGGAGATGGCCTGCAGGGCCTGTACCGTCAGACCATAACAGGCTGACACCTCCAGGGAGAGAAAGGTGGAGCAGATGAGGATGTTGCCCTGAGTGGACATGTACCTTCCTACAGCCACCAGCCCCAGCTTTCTTGCGTTGAACCACAGCACTCCCAGTACCTTCTTCTGAGTCATCTCCCCGCTGGCCTCCATAACATCCCTCCTCCAGTGCCTGTAATAATGCACATAGGTCATGATACAGATCAAAGCATTGCCCAGGACAAAGCCGCAGGCCAATGCCATAATCCCATAGCCTGCAAAGACACCTGCAATGGAAAAAATAAGCTGAAGCCCCCGTCCTATGGCATAGCTGCGCTGTACCTCAGCGATAGAGCCCACTCCCTTCAGGAAGGCGGGGAGGAAAATCATAAAAACATTAAGTGCGATTCCAAAGGAATATATCACCCAGGCGGCAATATACTCTGTCCTGAAATAGGACTGGGTAATGTATTTTATATAAGGTATCCCTACCAGGATTAATAACGCAAAAAAAACGGCAGCCATAGTCCCGTATAGCTTTCTTGCCGTTTTATATAGGCTCTTCAGCAGGCCGTAGTTACACCCTGCTTCCTTTTCTCTCTCATTGGTTATGATCCCTTCTTTCAGAAGCTCCCTGGCTCCGCCCATGCAGTATGCTGCATTTCTCATGAGCAGAGGGGAAAATCCCGTGTCGAAGAAATTAATCAGTGTAAATATACTGGTAAACGTATACCACAGCCCCAGCTCATATGAGCTGAGCTTGACGGAAATGACAGGTGTCAGCAATATGTGGACACCATAATTTACGATCTGACCCATATAGGACCAGATGATATCCCATTTCCGCAGCTCCTTATTTCCTGTCTTATTCATTGCATCCCACCAGCTTTTCGATCTCCTCCCGCATTCTGTCCCAGGAGTACTTATATTCCTCCTGCCTTATGTTTTGCTGCATCCTTTCGATATCCGTGTCAGTAAAGAACCGTACTACGGCCTCACCCAGGGCAGTATCGTCTCCCTGGGGAACCACATAACCGGTTTTTCCGTCCAACACTACCTCCGGGAGCCCGCCTACATCCGTTGCTACGATGGGCATATCAAAGCCATAGGCAATCTGGGCGATTCCGCTCTGGGTTGCTGACTCATAGGGAAGCACCGCCAGGTCTGCCGCTGCAAAATACTGTTCTACCTCCTGATCCGGAATATAGCCCTCTACTATCTTTACATAGGGCGCTATCTTTTTCTCCCTGATCAGATCCATATATTCCTGCCTGTCATCGCCAAAGTCCCCTACCACCAGCAGCCTGATATCCGGCACCTTCTCCCGGACAGCCGGAAGAGCCCTCAGAATATGCCGCAGTCCCTTGTAGGGCCTGACGTAGCCGAAAAAGAGCATCACCTTCTCCTCTCCGCCTATGGAAAGCTGCCTGCGGGCCTCTTCCCTGGTCATATTCTTCATTTTAAAAGCATTGTAGGTGGGATGGAATACCCTGCTGTAGGCTGCAGAGGGCTTCAATGCAAGCAGATCCTCCTCATCCCTGCGAGACTGCACCAGATAATAGTCCATTCCCCGCAAAGAAAGACCCGTCAGAAACTTGTCCAACGGGAATCTTTCATGGGGAAATACATTGTGGCAGACCATTAGCTTCCTGCACCTGCCCAAGCATTTCCGGAGCAGAAAATAGCAGGGGGCAAAATAGGGATGCCACCACTGCAGAATGACCAGATCCGGCTTCAGCTTCCGTATTTTAGACGCAGACCATATGATATTAAAGGGATTGGCTGTATTCAGCCAGTATTTTGTATCCTCTACCTTAAAACATTCATTGGTATAATCCCTCTGCTCTTTTCTAAAGAGCAGCCTGGGATACTGCATCTTATAAGATACCATATGTGTGTCATGCTTCTTCCTCAAAGCCCTGCACATCATTCCGGTGTAATGGGATATCCCTCCCTTATACGGATATACCGGTCCAATCATTACGATATTCATTGTCTATCTCCATTCTTTCCTTCAGATAGATCTATCATACCACTTACTTATACTTCTGGTCAAATATTGTGAGCATTTTTGCACATTCCGCTCTGGTAGCCTCACCCTTGGGATCCAGACGGTAACCTCCGCCTGCATTAGGCTTGCCGCTGATCAGGCCTTCCGCCGTTGCCCACTGCATATATTCCTTTGCCCAGTTGCCGACTGAGGATTGGTCGGTAAAGGAATCCAATGACTTGCGGGCACTCACATCCTTTCCGCTGGACTTGGCATATTCATAGAGCATCTTGGCGATCTGTTCACGGGTAATGTTCCTTTCTACCCCATAGCTGCCGTCACCCATTCCGCTCACGATCTTCTTATCATTTGCCCAGATGACTGCCTTGCTGTAGTACTGTTTATCCTTTACATCGGAAAACCTGTTGCTGAAGCTTGTTGCCGGGCTGTTGGCCATACGATAGAGCACTGTGGCAAACATGGCTCTGTTGAGCGGATCATCAGGCTTGAACCAGTTGGTTCCGGAGATTCCATTCATGATTCCATTGGAATATACATATTTTGTATTCACATATTTCCAGTTGTTTGTATCGATCAGGATATCTGAGAACGGGAAATCCAGGTCAGTCTGAGGAGAAACAGCAAAGATACAGGTGGCTGCCTTTCCTCCTACCTGAGCCGTGATATAAGCTATCCCATTGCCCTTGGCAGCCACACCGCCTGTATGGCTGCTGTAGAGGCCCTCATAGGCAACTACTGCCGCCTCATTGGTAGAACTCCATTTCACCATGGGGTCATCTGTTGTATCTGCCGGGCTGAGCGTCACCTTTACTTCCATCTCCTGCTCTGCCCTCATCTGCTTACCGGTGGTATTCATCGATATGCTCTGGAGCGGAATACGGTCATTCACTACCTGGAACTGGAAGCTGGTTCTGGAATTGGGTGTTTCCGTATAAGCTCCATTGATATAGCTCAGGGCCCAGCATTCCACCGTATAGGTACCCGGATCAAATGCCTCGGTGTTCAGCCCCAGGGTCTGCACCCAAAAGCCCTTCTGGCCGGGGAAATATTTGGGCACATCACCCAGAACCTGTCCATTAGTCCCCGCACCCTGATATAGTTTGATGATATACTGGTCTGCTGAACTTCCCCTGCTGTAAAGATTAAAGTAGAGCTTGGTTTTTTCCCCTCTCCAAAGCTTCCTTCCCTTCATTTCGGTATAAGGCCAGATAAGACCGTAATCCTGTGTATTCTTTAATGCCTGCTCCTCCCCGGCCTCTGCCTCAAGCCTGTTTACCTCCGGTGTCCATCCGGGCGCAGAAGCCGCCGGCTCTAAGCCGGCATCGAATACAAGCCCTCCTAATGCTTCCTCCCCTTCATTTTCCTCTGTAATGGCAAGGGGGGATATGGCAGTCTGGCTGCTTTCGCTTGCAAAAACTGCAGTCGGCGCCTGAAATGCCATGACTGCTGCCAGCAGTCCTGTGATGATTCTCTTTTTCATTGTTCTCTCCTTTCTCATGAATCATTAATACATGTGAAACAATTTGCTTTACGTATTGTATCATGGTTTCTCTACTTTGTATAGTAAAATTATTCCATAAATATACAATGCAAAACAGAGAGACGGGAGAAATGCCTCTCCCTGCCTCTCTGCATATAAATTTATAAAACTATTTATTTATCGGCATATTTATTCTGAAACCGCATCAGCATCGCCGCACACTCAGCCCGTGTTGCCTCTCCCTTGGGATCCAGACGGTAGCTTCTGTCATCATTGGGCTTACCGGTGATCATACCCACTGCAGTTGCCCACTGGAGATATTGCTCCGCCCATGGACTCACCTTTTGCCTGTCCGTAAAACCGGTCAGCTCTTTTTTCTGGCTCACATCGTAGCCGGCCGCCTTGTCTGCGTACTCATACAGCATCTTGGCAATCTGATCACGAGTGATATTTTGCTCTACACCAAAGGTTCCATCCAGGTAACCGGAGACGATCCCCTTCTGGCTGGCCCAGATAATGGCCTTGCTGTACCACTTTCCATCTGCCACATCCGAAAATTTCTTGGTGTACTTCACTCCCGGCTCTCCTGCCATACGGTAGAGAACCGTAGCAAACATGCCTCTGGTAAGGGGCCTGTCGGGGTCAAAGCGGGTAGTGGCTGTGATACCGTTCATAATTTTGTTCTCATATACATATTTTATACTTTCGTATTTCCAGTTTCCCGGGATCACCAGCACATCGGAAAAGGCAAAGAGCACCGCCTCCGGATTCAGCGTGGCATCCCAGGGAAGCTCCGAGCTGCTTCCTATGGTCTCTGCACACTGCAGATCATAAATGGTAAAGGTTCCGTCAAAGGATTTGGCCTGGCCGTATTCCTGAACCCATACCTCGATCCTGTCTATGGAATTCCTGTACTCCCAATCCTTCAGCCTGACACAGAGGTTATAATCCCTGTTCACATCCAGAATGACGTTGCTGTCATTTATATTGTTGCCGCTGAATACCCTGATCCTAGTCAGCAGCTTGTCATTGCTTCCCCCTGCATCCTTGGGCTGGAAGCTGATGGTGAAGCCCAGATAGGGTCTCGCATTCAGATTCAGCGGGGAAGTCGGTTCATACTTCAGTCCCTGGTAGCTGAGGTGATAGGCATAGGGATTTGTCACTGCAACCCCTCTGGGGAAGTAAGAATTATTGTAGCCATGAATGCCGATTCCATGGGTGTTGTGCTGGTTGACCCAGGTGCCCTGCATATCAGCCGCTATCATGCTTCTGTTGCCGGCCTTGGACCAGTCGTCCAGATTCACGATGCCTCCCATCTCAATACTCCGCATGCTGTTGAATTTGGCAGCATTGAAGCCGGGCACCACACTTGCCCAGTCAGAGATTCCCAGGACAGATTTTGCAAATCCGGTTACTGTCAGGGACTCCTTCGTATCCATATACTTAAAAATATTATAGGCAAGCTTTTTTGATTTGGCAAAGTTGCTCTGACTGCAGTTCCACAGCCCAAACTTAAAATAGGGGCTGCCCTCTTCTGCGTCCACATGGGCCCGGAGAAGGAAGGCATCAATATCCGGATTCATCTCAGCCTTGTAGTAGGCCAGAGCAATGTTGGCAGCCTGAGTAGTCTCCGTTGCCCCCGAATTGGACACAGAGGTCCAGCCCTGCTCAGCCAGGATGACGGAACGCACAGCGCCTGATGCAGTCTTCAGATTGGCCGTATTCAGATAGTCTGTCAGCACATTGATATTCTTCATGGTAATAATCGGCGTATTCCACTGGTCAGTTACATGTCCAGCATCCAGAGGTTTTCCATACTGATCCACCATGGAGGTGCCGTCCTTCAGGATACTGCTGGTGCTGATGGGATGGGAGTAGGCATGATAGGCTACCCCCCAGTTGAAGTTCCCCTCTGACTTGGACAGGCTATTGAAGGTTTCCAGAAAGCCTCTTCCGCCGTAATCCGTCAGGGTATCCGCCGTCATCCAGCGTCCCTGCAGAGGTATGTATACATTGGCTGCCGCATTCCCGCTGCGGATAGCGTTGTAAGCAATACGGAAGGTCTTGTAGTACTCCCTTACAAAGCTGTCCCTGTCCTTGGCTCCCATATAATAATACTGAAGATTGTCGTTGACCTCGTTACCGATGATCCAGTTGGTGACCTTGCCCACATTGGGATCCGTACCGTTATAACGGGATGCCAGATAGCTCAGGGTAGCCTGGATATAGCCTGCCCCTGTAGCATCCTGTGTATTCCAGGCATAGCCGAAGGTGCCTGGCCTGTATTCCACACCGGGGCAGATCAGAAACTCATATCCGCCCCTGTGCTCGCTCAGGAGAGCCACAGTAATCTGTGTACCCGTATCATAGAGAGTGCCTAGCAGACTGTCAAAATCCTGAATGATACTGTCCGTAAAATAATACCGTTTCCCGCCATAATCATAATAATAAGCCGTAGGATGCAGGCTGATGACCTCCTGCAGTACAATATTAAAGAAGGCATGGCTTACTCCCAGATCCTCCACATCAGGCAGAATGTTGTTAACAACCTGAATGCCCTTTTTGGAGTTGCCGCCCTGCCCTGTCAGTGCGCCGAGGGCGGGAACCTCCTCCTCTGCCAGAGCCTCCGGGTTGGTGATCCAGGCCAGGTTCGATATAGGAGTATACTTCCCCTCTTCTCCTGCAGCTATTACAAATCTGGAGCAGAGAAGGCTCTCTGCCCCCTCCTGCAGACCTGCCTCCAGCACATAGGTACTCTGTCCCGCCCGGCTGTCTGCCGCCGCGATGGGAGAATGTCCCTCCAGGGAGTCCTCATAGACCGGCAAGGCAAAGAGATAAAGCCTTTCAGGCAAAGCCTGCTCTGTGTCAAAGCTTGCCTCTACCCTGACCCTCTCCCTGTCCGTACCGGCTATGGTACAGGAATCAATCCGGCAGGCGGTTTCCCCCTCTGCGCTGATCTGCTGCGCTGCTGCCCCACCGGCTCTCTCCAGCTCCGCCCCATGAGCCTTTCCGGCCGAAGCCAGGAGGAAGGCTGCTGTCACTGCCATTAACAGTCCTCTTTTCATACCAATTTCTTCCTTTCTCGTTTGTTTTTATCTTTGATCACATTTCATAATATGTATCAAAACGCATCATCATGGCTGCGCATTCTGCCCTGGTGGCTTTTCCTCCCGGATCCAGACGATAGCCTCCGCTGCTGTTCGGCTTACCGGTTATCATCCCAACTGCTGTGGCCCACTCCATATATCCCTCAGCCCATCCGCTGACCTGGCCGGCATCGCTGAAGCCTGCAAGGGATTTCTTTTTTGACACATCAAGCTTCTGGCTGCCGGCATAGAGATTGAGCATCTTGGCCATCTGTTCCCGGGTAACATCCGTATCTACACCAAAGCTGCCGTCAGAAAAGCCTGTTACGATCCCTTTCTCCTCTGCCCAGAGAACCGCGTCGCTGTACCATCTGCCTTTTTCCACATCAGTAAACCTGTCTTTCCACTGTACTCCGGGCGCACCGGCCATACGGTGCAGGATGGTGACGAACATTCCTCTGGACAGGGTTCTGTCCGGCATGAATTGATCCGTTCCTGTGATGGCTCCCATGGTCCCTTTTAGATAGGCATATTTGATGCTCTCATACTTCCAGTTGCCGTCTTTTACCGTGATATCAGAGAAGGGAAAGCGTACCGTCACCTTACAGGAGGCAGTCCTGCCTCCGGCCGTGGCAGTGATGACTGCCTCTCCATAGCCGACTCCCTTCACCACTCCCTGCTGGGTCACTGTTGCCACACTCTCATCAGAGCTTTTCCAGGCCACCTCTGTACCAGCTGCGCCCGCCGGGTGAACAGTAGCTGTTAAACCGAGCCTCTTGTTCAGATCTGTCTCCCGGGTGGCATAATCCAGGGAAACCCTGGTCACCGGTATATAGTCCACATCCTCTGTAAATGCTTTGATCCTTATATTACCGCCATAGCGCTCTCCATAATCCCTCCAGCTTCCCTCTGTCTCCAGGAAGCTCTGTCCGCTCTCTGCATGGGCTGAAATATCATACCAGGATCCCCTGCTGGAACTCTCCACACCGATCAGGGCATCCCCGGAGGACTTATGCAGGGTGATCACTACTGCAAAGGGCTCCCCTTTTTCCAGGGGCACCTCCTTCTTCAGGGGAACGGTATAATAGCCCTCCGCTGTGGTGGTTCCCTTAGTGACAGACTCTGTTTCCAGAGTGCCGCTTGCAGGATCCTTGGGATCCGTCAGATAGGTATAGATCTCTACCTTATAATTTGTATTAGGTGATCCTGTGTAAAAGGACACCGCCTTTAACAGCTCTCCCTTTCCATTACTCACTCGGGGGATAAACACATTGGCCACCCTGCCTTTTTCGCCCAGGGGAACATCCCTGGTCATCATGGAGCCGTCATACTGGTAATTGTGGTCATAGTTGCCGGCATCTTCAAACTCAAACACATAAGCCTCATCATCCAGCGTCCTGTCATAATAAGAAAGCCAGAAATAGCCATATCTGTTATACCCGCTGCCTCCCCAGCTGTTGCGGATCAGCCAGGCTCCGTTTCCTGCCGGTCTGGTAGCAAAATTCTCTGCCGGGAAATTGTCATCCCAGCCCACCACAAGCACAGCATGGTTGGCATAGTCCGGAGTGCTGCAGTAATAAGCATGGCTGCCCGGATTGTAGTAGGCCGGATCATCATAATGACCGTAGCTGATGCCCACGCTGCCATTTTTTTTGATAAACTGTTTTACCAGCTTTTCGTCCTCTGCCAGACTGAGCTTATAGGCCCCCTGAAGATGCATGATGTCCTCATAGGCCAGTCCCTGATCCAATCCCTTGGCAATGACCTGCCCGGACTGGCTGTAGGGAACCAACGCCTCATCGGCTGCCCCTGACCAGTTGGCCAGCACCATCCCTGAGAAGAACAGATTCCCTCCCACCTGCATAAAATTGTCACCCAGGCAGCTGTTGGAATCTCCTCTGAGGCCTCCCAGGGGATCCACTGCTGAATGGTAGGAAAAATAGGAAAGATGCAGTTCTGAAAGATCCCGGTCCAGTCCCTGCTTCCAGGCTTCTATTTCTCCCATCCCCAGGGAAGTAAAGGCCCAGCAGGCACCGTAGGGACTCTGGTTCCTCACCGCAGGCAGAGCCTCAAAGCCCTCATCCAGCGGATTGTAACGGTCTTCCAGGCTGGCCTGCAGGGGGGCTGCATAGTCAGCATCCCTGGTAACGCTCTTCACCTGATTTTCAATGGGACGGTAGGTAAGCGGCGGAATCACATTTTCCTCTGCCGGCTCTGAGGCCATGGCAGAAACAGAGGAAGCGGACAGCATAAGTAAGGCCAATCCCCTTATCATATCCGTCTTCCACCGTGCTCTCCATCTTCTTTTCCCCTTTCTGCTCATTTGTTTTCCTCCTCTCATGTCCTAAATAATTTCCTTGATATGCTCCTCACTATATCTGCTCCTGTAGAAAGTATCTACAATCAGGTTGCCTATGAAGCCTATGGAAAACAGCTGTATGCCTGTTATGATGCACAGAATCCCCAGCTGCAGCAGCGGCCTGGTCCCTATGTAGTCTCCCAGCAGCCATTCCACTGTCAGATAACCGCACAGAATGACCCCGATCAGCAGTGAAATGATTCCCCACTTACCGAAAAAGTACATGGGTTTATCGTAGTACTTCAGCAAAAACACAGACGAAATAGAATCCAGAAGGCCCCGCGTATAGCGTTCAAACCCATATTTTGACTTTCCGAATTCCCTCTTGTTATGATGTACTGTAATCTCTGCTATCTTAAAGCCCTTGCGCTGGGCAAACACAGGAATATAGCGGTGGAATTCCCCATACACATCGATCCCCTTTACTACCTCCCTGCGATATGCCTTGAAGCCGCAGTTAAAATCATGCAGCTCCACTCCGGAGGCCCGGGCCGTCACCCAGTTGAACAGCTTGGAGGGCAGCCTCTTTTCCAGGGGATCCTTCCTGTTATACTTCCAGCCGGAAACCAGATCGTATCCCTCCTCCAGCTTGTCGATGAACCGGGATATCTCTGCCGGATCATCCTGCAGGTCTGCATCCATGGTAAAAATAATATCTCCCGCGCAGTGCCGGAATCCGGCCTCCAATGCGGCGGCTTTGCCAAAGTTTTTCCGGAAGGATATCAGACGGATCCTGCTGTCGGCAGCGATCATCTCCTTTATTACTTCCTCGGAAGAATCCACGGAGCCGTCATTGATGAAAAAAACCTCATACTCACTGATTTCCCAGTCATGCTCCTCCCTGCGGCTCTGCTCTATACTCCTTCCTATTTCTCCATACAGCTTTTCCAGCGATTTTTCTTCATTATATACAGGAATCACGAAGGATACCCTGTAGCTCTTTTTCTCCTGTTTCATATCTTTGTCCCTTTGTCCTGTTCTCCGATTCCGGGCTACTTGATCCACTGGGCCCACTTCATGCGATATTCCTCTGCACTCATGCCCTCCCCCTCTTTGAACAGCTGTCTGAATAAGTCTCCGTTTCTGATCCCGGATTCCTCTACGATATCCCGTATAGGCTTGATCGTAAATCTTAACAGCTCCTTGGCCACTGTAAATCTTCTGTTCAGAATATAGTCCTGCAATTCAATTCCATAGACCCTCAGAAACACCGCATTCAGCTCTCCCTCCTCCTGCCCGTACTTCTCCGAAAGCCTTCCCATCAGATCCTGCTCCTTATAGTTTTCATTTACATATTCCCTGATGCCGGCACAGCATTTCATTTCCTCCTCCTGCTCCGGGCTCTCCCTTCTCATGACACTCATCAGACAGAAATTGACCAGCCTTACCAGGATGCTGCCGCTCTCCAGTTCAGATTCCAGATCCTTTCCCTTCTGATATTCCATCAGGCTTTCAATAAACCGCTCTGCCTCCTGCAGCCTCTCCGGCCGGAAGATACAGCACTGGTCATTTTTTTCATGGAACAGCTCATAATATGCTTTGGCTGTAATTCCATTAAAGTGTACCCACATCAGCCTCCAGGGCTTTTCCTCACTGCTCTCATGCATATACTGGTCCGCACAGTTGATAAAGGCACAGTCCCCCTCCTTCAGCTTATAGCTCCTTCCCTTTATCTCTATACTGCCTTCCCCCTCCAGCACTCCCATAAAAAGAAAGGAATCCAGATTTTCTCTCCGAGCCTTGTGAGGCTGCAGGCTCTTCAGTTTTCCTACCTCCTGCACATACAGCAGGTTCTTTTTTGCAAAATCACCGGGCGTATGGAGCATTCTGGTGGAATCCGTAATGCCCGTTTCTGAAAATAACGACTGAACCGTATTCATATGATCATACCCTTTCCCGCCAATAGTCCAAGGTTTCCCTGATTGTCTGTTCCAATGTAATGCCAGGGGTCCATCCTGTTGTCCGGCGGATCTTTCCGATATCCGCCTCGATCAATGCCACATCCACCGGCCGTATCTTGTTGGCATCCACCTCTACCCGTATCTCCTTTGCGGACAGGCTCAGGATCAGCCTCAGCACCTCCTGGATACTCACTGCATGGCCACTCCCCACATTGTAGGTCTCCCCTGCGATCCCCTTCTGTATCAGCAGCGCATAAGCCTCTACCACATCCCTGACATCCGTAAAGTCGCGCTTTGTATTGAGATTGCCCACATACATGACAGGCTCCCGTTTTCCCTTCTCTATCTCTGCCACCTGCTTGCAGAAATCTGCCACTACAAAGATGGGAGACTGGCAGGGCCCGATATGGTTGAAGGCTCTCACCATCATCAGCTCCATATCATATGCCTTGGCATAGATATTGCCGATCATATTCTGGCATGCCTTGGTAGCCGCATAGATATTTCCCGGCCGCAGCCTGTTCTCCTCCGTAATGGGATTCTCCCCTTCCCTGATATGCCCATACTCCTCTCCTGATCCGATGAGCAGCACTCTCGGCTTGTAATACAGTTCCCTGACGGCATCCATCACATTGATGCTCCCCTTAATATTTACATCCACCGTCAGTCCCGGATTCTTCCACGCCACCCCCACCGAGCTCTGGGCTGCCAGATGGAAGATGTAGTCTGGCCTGATCCGGAACAGCAGGCTGACGATTGCCTCCCTGTCCAGAATATCCAGGTCATATACCTGCACCCCCTTCTTTTCCACCTGCTCGCCGGCAAGCTTGGTCACATGCACTTCCATCCCGCATCCGCAGAGCAGATGCTCTGCCAAATAACCGCCAACAAAGCCGGCCCCTCCGATTATCAATGCTTTTGCCATAATTTTACCATGAAAGGGAACCCCTTGGGATTCCCTTCTCCTATGAATAATTATTCTGTCCTACCGGAGATTATGATACTCAATCTCCTTTCTGACAAGTTCCATATCGTTCTTTACCATGCCCTCTACCAGCTCGTCAAAAGAAGTATTGCGCTTCCAGCCCAAAGCCTTCTCTGCTCTGGCCGGATTTCCGATCAGCAGATTCACCTCCGCCGGGCGGAAGAATTCCGGATTGACCCTGACCCTGACCTTTCCGGTGGCCCTGTCTGTACCGATCTCCTCCATGCCCTCCCCGGACCACTCAAGCTCTATGCCGGCCTTGGCAAAGGCTGTCTGCGCAAACTCCCTCACTGTCCTGGTTTCATTGGTTGCAATCACATAGTCCTCAGGCTTCTCCTGCTGCAGCATCAGCCACATGGCATAAACATAATCCCGGGAATGCCCCCAGTCTCTTTTGGCATCCAGATTGCCCAGCTCCAGACACTCCTGCAGACCCTGACTGATACGGGCCGCCGCATCTGTGATCTTTCTGGTCACAAACTCCCTGCCCCGTCTCTCGCTTTCATGGTTAAACAGAATGCCGCTGCAGGCAAACATGCCGTAACTCTCCCTGTAATTCTTGGTGATCCAGTGTCCATATACCTTGGCCACCCCATAGGGACTCCTGGGATAAAAGGGGGTATCCTCATCCTGGGGAACCGCCTGCACCAAACCGAACATTTCTGAAGTGGAGGCCTGATAAAAACGGCATTCCGGCTTCACCAGCCGGATGGCCTCCAGCATATTGGTCACACCCAGGGCATCGATCTGCGCCGTAGCCACCGGCTGCTCCCAGGAGGTACCCACAAACGACTGGGCTGCCAGGTTGTATACCTCGTCCGCATCGGAAATCCTCATGGCGTTGATCAGGGACACCTGGTCTATCATATCCGCATAAATAAAATGAATCCTATCCTTAATATGATCCACATTCCCGTAATCTGCCACCGACTTTCTCCTGATCAGGCCGTATACCTGATACCCCTTCTCCAGCAGCAGCTCTGCCAGATAAGAACCATCCTGGCCGTTGATTCCGGTAATCAGTGCATTTTTCATTTTATAAGATACTCCTTTCAAAGGCCGGCGGCCCCGCCAGCTCTTTTAAAACCACTATTCTTTTCATATTTTATTATATATATAAGGATTGTGCAAGAAATTTCCTCTGGAAGTTGCTTACAGTATACCGAACAGATTCTCCCATTCCTCTCCCTCTATCACCCGCTCCGTCACCCTGTCTGCATTCATCAGCATGCTTTCCACCCGGTTTGCCAGGCTTACATCCACAAGCCTTCCTACTTCTATCCCCCGCAGTTGAAAAAACAGCAGGGGATCCTCATCGAATCTTGCGCCTATGCCATAGAGGACAGAGGCCACATGCTTACACATCAGCGCCCAGTCGGGGCAGCTGCAGGTGAAACTGATCTCCCTGGCTGAGGGAAACAGTCCGTTCTTCTCTAAAAATATGCTCTTCAACTCCTCCGGAAAGTCTCCCTGCAGCAGCCTTTCCAGATTTTCTATCCTGCCGCTGCAGCAGTCGATGATTTCCTGGCAGTGTTCCTCACTCAGAGGGCTGATGCGGATCTCCACCTTATAGGGGGTCTTGCGGCTTCCCTGTACCCGGGCCGATACCCTTCCCTTCTGCAGCCTCAGGTCCACCACAGCCCCGGTGCGCACATATCTTTTCCCCCGTTCCAGCCGGCTTTCATAGTCCGCATACCGCTCCAGATTCTCACACCAGGATTTTCCCCACCAGTTTTTTGCAATTTCCCTGCCCTGAATGTGCACCGGCTCCAGTGCCCTCCCCTTTTCCCTTTCCTTCCTGACCGTCTCTGCCGCATTCCTCCTGAGGCTGTCCGCGGAGGGCTGGCTGTAATGGATCTCATCCCAATATCTGCCCATCTTTATCACTCTACTCCTTTCCAAGCCTCATCCAGCCTTAAAACCGACAGCAGTTCCTCATTGCTCATCTCCGTCAGCCAGCTTTCACCGCCGGAGCCGATCACATTCTCTGCCAATTCCTTTTTGGAATTGATCATCTCATCTATTTTCTCTTCGACAGACCCTTTACACACCAGCTTATGCACCAGTACATTATTCTTCTGCCCGATTCGGTAAGCCCGATCCGTGGCCTGGTTTTCCACCGCCGGATTCCACCAGCGGTCAAAGTGGATCACATGGCTGGCCTTCGTCAGATTCAGTCCGGTTCCCCCTGCCTTGACTGACAGTACCATATAAGGGATATATTTTTCTCCCTGAAAGGCTTCCACCATCCGGTTCCTTTCCGGTACCGGCACCCCTCCATGGAGGACAAAGCCCCTGCGCCCGAAGATGGTGAAGAGATACTCGTCCAGATAACCGCTGATTTCCTTAAACTGAGTAAATACCAGTACCCTCTCTCTTTTTTCGCAGATGGTTTCACAGATATCCCTAAGCATCCGGAATTTGCCGCTTTCCTCCGGTGCATATGTCTGCTGGCCCAGGTACTGGTCAGGATGGTTGCACACCTGTTTGAGCCTGCTGATCAGGGAAAGCACCATTCCCCTTCGCTCTATTCCATTCAGTTCCTTCAGCCTCTCCTGTGCCTCCGCCACCAGCTTCCTGTAGAGGACAGCCTGCTTTTTGGACAGGCTCACATAGTCCACCTGCTCCAGCTTATCAGGCAGATCGGAAATGATCTCCTTATCCGTTTTCACCCTGCGCAGCATAAAGGGAGCAATCATGGCTTTCAGCCTGGCATAGCCCTCCGGGCGCTCCTCCAGTCCCTTGCAGTATTCCTTAAATTCAGCGGAGCTTCCCAATAGTCCTTTATTCAGGAAATCGAAAAGGGACCATAGGTTCGTCAGGTTATTTTCTATAGGAGTGCCGGTCATGGCAATACGCATCCGGCTTTTCAGCCTTTTGATCTGCTTCGTCTGTCTGGTCACCGGGTTTTTGATGGCCTGTGCCTCATCCAGGATCAGACAGTCCCATCGGATCTCCTCCAACTCCTTTATCCTGGCAGCCATGCCATAGGTGGTGATGTTCAGAAAGGTCGGAGCTGCCTTCAGCTCCTGTCCCAGCACTGCCGCGCTCCTGCCATGGAGCAGCCTAAGCTCCATCTCCGGGGCAAATTTTTCTGCCTCCCTCTGCCAGTTGCCCAGCAGCGAGGCCGGTACCACCAGCAGGATACGGGCCTTCTTCCTCCGCCCTCTCAGCTTTTCCAAAAAGGCGATGACCTGCAGGGTCTTGCCCAGTCCCATATCGTCCGCCAGACAGGCCCCAAATCCCATCTGATCCATATAATTCAGCCAGGTATAGCCTGTCTTCTGATAGGGTCTGAGACATGCCCGCAGGCTTTTGGGCAGGACAGCAGAGCGGATATTGGCAGGCGCCCGCAGATTCTGCAGCAGGGATGCCAGCCATTTGCCATTGGTGAGCACCGGACCTACATCTGCGCCCTCCTTTCCCTCCTGCGCCTTCAACCCCATACGGAGAGCCTCCATCAGGGTGATTTCTCCCCGATAACTGTCTATCTCCTCTAACAATCTCTGCAGCCTCTCATGGCTGACCTCCACCCATCGGCCCTTTAAAAGCGCCAGCCCTTCTGTCTGCGCCAGCAGCCGTTTTACCTCCTCCCTCGTCAGGGGCATTCCATCCAGTGTCAGCTCCGGCCGCATCTGCAGCAGGGTATCCAGACCCAGCAGAGCGGGCTTCTCCTCTCCCAGATTCACTGTCACAGACACGGCGCCGGAACGCCTCCTCCACCAGTTGGGAATCCGGCACATGATCCCGGCCTCCTCCAGCGCCGGAACCGCCTTTAATATCTCATAGGCCTCCTGGCTGCTCAATCTTAAGGGATGGAACAGCTCCCCCCTCTCCACAAATTCCCCGATCAGTCCGGACACCTCTGCCGCCCGGTTCAGGCAGGACAGCAGCTCCAGCAGCTTCTCCCTCCGGCCCTTATATTCTGTCAGGGCATATTGGAGGGGGACATGGCGTATCCTTCCGTCCTTTTCCCTGGTGGCGTAGGTAGCCAGGAAGGCAAAGGGGAAATCCTCCTTCCCGCTTTCCACCAGATGAAAAAAAATCCGCTCCGGCACACGCAGATACTGGCTCTTTTCCGCCAGATACATGGAGACCTTCCCCTTGTACTGACTGATCTCCCGGGCAAAAACCTCCTGCAGCCTGCCAAAGATCCGTCGGATCCATTTCTCCGTTACATATTCTGCCCCCAGCAGAAAAGGGATAGAATCCAGAAGCTGCCCATATTCCTCAGCTGTGGGCTCCGCCACTGTATTCTCCCTGGCCAGCTCCAGGTCGGGATGCTGGCTGAGCAGACAGGCAAACCGGTTGGCCAGCAGGTACAGATAATTCCCCCCTGCATCCAGGCAGTCCGGCCTTTCCTTAAAGCCCATATTATACAGGGCTGAAAATTTTTCCTTTTCAAATTCCTCTTTCCACCTCTGCGCCCCCGGCGATATGGCCTCATCCCCATCTACGGTGAAGCTGTCCTCAGTGAACTGAAAATATAATTTATCCATAGCTTTTTCCTCTGAATGTGTCAGCAACAGTCTGTTATAGTATAGCATGGGAGGCGCCAGGGTTCAACCGATAACTGCCGGGCCCCAGCGTCCCTTCTCATTGCCCCTCCTCCCTTTCCCGTCCTTTTTTTGCACAGACCAGGCGCTTTGCCAGTGCCATACACTCCTTCAGCTCTCTCCTTCTGCAGTTTGCTGCCAGCAAAAAGACATTTGCAACGATGATACAGAGGAAGCATCTGTAAAATATGGCGCCCCACAGCGAGCTGATGGGAGCCGCTTCACTGAGCACATATACCACCAGGCCGCTGCCCAGGGTATTGAGCAGGTTTCTTATCATGTCTCTAAAATAGTTCCAGGGAGATCTTTCAAAGACTCCCTTGTATACCACTATGGGAAACGATATCTGAAGCACCAGATTGCTTATCATGGTCCCTATATAGATTCCGATGATTCCCCATCTTCCTGCAGCATAGACCGATATCATAATATTCAGAACCGCGCTTATCACCGGAATCCACCGATCACTTTCATATAGTCCGGCTGCTATTTTCACCTGTCCCACAGGCCCTCTGGAGGTGGATAAATAAAAATTCATGCAGACCAGAAAAATCACATATTGGGGCAGTACATACTGGCCTCCATACAGCAACTCCACCGCCGGGGTCATCAGGAAAAACAGGCAGATGGAACACCAGCCGCAGAACCAGCCTCCAAGAAAATCAAAGGTTTTGAATATCCTCAGCTTATCCTCTGTCTTCTCTGTTACCAGAACATTCCCTATACTGGCAACTGCCGCTGTCATCACACTGTTTGCCACTCCGCTGATTACTTTTATAAACATATTGTAGTTGGCAATCTTCCCTACCATCTGGACGCTGATCACCGCTGAGGTGATAATGCTGTCTGTCTGTCTAATACAGGTATCGCTGAATTTAAAAAAGATAATCCCCTTCATCTTGCCGAAGATCCCCCTGACCTCCGCCCTGTCCAGAGGTTTTGCTTCCTCCTGCAGAAAGGGATATTTTTTATTTGCCCAGTAGGAGATATATAAAAATTTGGCTGCATTCACTGTAGCGTTCCCCAGCAGATACATATAATAATTTCTGGTGAACAGGATCAGCAGGCACTGCGCGCATGCCAGAACAGAATCAAAGACAGTGAGTATATTGGTATACCAATACTGCTTCTGGTCTGCAATCATAAAAGTGATCTTATAGGAAAAAAAATAAGAAAATACAGTATTAAAGAGAAAGATCAGATAAACAGGCACAATATGGGCAATTCCCTCCGTCCCCTTCATCATCACTGGCAGAAAGGGAATCAGCCCCAGACCGATTGCTGTAACCAGGAGTGCGGTGATCTGATAAGCCTTCCGGTAAAAAAACATGATGGACTTCAGCTTTTCCCTGTCCTTTTCTGCCAGAGGCTTATACAGATAGAAAGTGACCGCCGCTTCCAGTCCCAGCTCCGTCAGCGCCAGTACGGATATGATCTCGCCGAACAGACTGTTGATCCCCAGATAGGTATCTCCTAAAATCCGTACAAACACCACCTGGCTGAGCGTTGATGCAATGGAAGCGGCCAGTCTGTTTCCCATAGAGGCTGCTACATTTTTAGACGTATTTTTCAGCCTTGACATCTCTTCCTTACCCCCTCCTTTCACAGCCGGAATATTTTCCGGCCTCTGCCCCCTGCTCCTTTTCCTGCAGCAGCCTGACTGCCCTGTCCAGAAAGACTCCGGAGGAATACTCATCCCTGTAGCCGTAATCCACCGGAACTCTCTCCGTGATAAAATCAATGCGGATCTCCTCCGGCCTTTCAAAAATCTGCATATATTCCCCGTTGTAAAAGGGCATATTCTTCAGATTTTTATTATTGGTAAGCAGCTTTTTATTATAGGCCAGCGCCTCCATGGTTCTCTGGGTGATTCCGGTCTGGCCCTCCTGGAGTATCTCCAGAATGCAGTTGGCTTCCAGCGACTTACGGATAATCTTTCCATAGGGAATATAGCTGATATATTCCCAGCCCGCCCCCTTGTCCTCACCCTGGCCGCAGATATCAAATTCCGTATTGACATTCTTTGATCTTAGCAGATGATGCAGCTCTTCCAGCAGCCCCTCCCTTCCCTTTTCCCTGCCTACAAAGATCAGATCTCTTTTGATTTCCCTCTTCTCTGCAGTCTCTATCCGGGAGTATATTGCCGGAATCAGCCCCAGATCAAAATCCTCCGCATCCCTGGGATCAATTGTGATCACCAGATCATACCATTTTTTAAGCCTGGAAACGGATATACCCTTGACATATCCTTTCTTTCCCTTTCTCTTCAGGGGGTTCAGAATAAACAGTATGACCCTGGCGCCATACTCCATCTTCAGATAGGGAGCAAACTCAGGGTTCCTCATACAGATGTTGATATCACTGATAAAGATATAATTCTGCTCCTCTTTAGAAATATCCATATCTGACAGATATTTCCCTATCCACAGCCTCCTTCCCGGCAGCCGTGAAAATAAATGGAGCTTGTGGAGCCTCCTCCAGAAAGCGTTGTGCTGCCAGAGAGTATCATAAACGACCCTTACCGCCTCTCTTTTCTCAGCATCCGACCACAGTATACGAGCCCACTCATCATAGGCCACCGTCTGAACCAGAACCGTATATCTCACTTTCTTTCCTTTCACTTCCGCCTCCATAAGCCTTTGCCCTATTTCATTCATTTTCTATCACACCTATATACTGCTCCATGCACCTTTCTTCACTAAACTGCATGGCACGCTCCCGGGCCTTCTCCCCATAAAACGCAGCAAGCTCTCCATCCCGAAGCATCTCCTCCCAGACTCGGGCCAGCGCTTCCTCATACTGCCTTACCCGGTTCCTGTCCTCCTTCACCGGCTCGAAATCCGGAATCAGGATCCCATAGTCTGCCTTCTCACATTCCTTTACCCGATCCGGCCTGAAGCCCTCCCGGAGGATTTCTCCCGGACCGGACCGGCAATCTGTCTGGATCACAGGTATGCCGCAGGCCATGGCCTCCACCAGGGCATTGGGAAAGCCCTCACTAAGGGTGGCAGAGACGTATAGCCGGGAAAGCCGCAGATACTTGAACGGATTGCTCTGCTGTCCCAGAAAAAGTACGCTTTCGGCCACCCCCAGCTGATCGGCCAGCTCCCTCAGCGTCTTCTCATAGGGCCCCGAGCCTATGACGATCAGCCCTGCCCCTTCTCTTTTTTTTAAAAGGAGGCTTAGGCTTTCCAGCAGATACTGACAGCCCTTCCCCTCAATCAGCCTTCCCATTGTTGCGGCGCATTCATGGGCTTCCATAAAATCCAATACCGTCTTTTCCACTTTTTCTCCGGTCAGCTTTTCGATCTGTTTTACATTATAGGGATTGGCAATGGCCTTGATCCTGTTTTCGCCAATCCCATAGTCCGTAATATATTTTTCTCTTATTTCTTCTGACACAGCCACCACCCAGTCTGCTTTTTTATAAAGCAGCCTGCACAGTCTGTTTTTCATGGATGAGGCATCTGCTCCCTCGCCATAACCCCGTATGCTGATGATCCGCCTGATCCTGGGGGTAAAGATAAGGTTGATCAGATTGGGAACGGGCAGAAAGCTGATAACACATTCGATCTCTTTCTCTTTGATGATCCTCCTTATCCTGAGACAGCTGTGAAATACCCTGCTGTGGTAATTCCGTCCCTGCCCTCCCAGATCCAGAATCTCCCCACTGCTGGTATATGCCATATCCGCTGAGTCCACCAGCAGGATAGATATGTTATATCTCTCCTGCAGGATGTCCCCAAGCCTTGAGACTACCCGCTCCGCTCCCCCCGCGCCTAAAGTATTAATTAAAAAAGCAATATTCTTTTTCTTCATATTCCTAATTCCCTGTTCTATCAGCCGACTCAGCCAATTCCAGATACTGCCCGATGCTCTTTTTTACAGACAGAGCCTCACTTCTTTCTCTCCCCAGAGCACGGTATCTTTCCTGCAGCTTATCATTTCCAAGCATAAGGCAGACAGCCTCCGCCAGCAACTCCTCCTCATGGGTCAGCCCTTCAGCAGCCCCCCTGACCCTTCCATCACACACAGGAGAGAGGATCCCATACTCAGCACAGGTAACCTCACTGATCTTCTTTTCCAGCCTATCATGGGGATCCATAATTTCACGTACACCAGTCCTAAAATCTGTAGAAACACAGGGTATTCCGCAGCACATCGCCTCAGGCAGCACATTGGGAAATCCCTCTAATACAGAGGACAGGGCAAACATCCTGCACCGGGAAACTATCCGGAAAGGATTTTCCCTCACACCGCAGAGAATGATGCTGTCCTCCAGCCCAAGCTCCCGGATCAGCCCCTGCAGCCCTTCCCTCAGTTGCCCTTCCCCCAGAATCAACAGGCGGGCGTCTGCATAGCTTTCCTTTACTTTTTTCATTGCGCGTATCAGATGCCATTGAGCCTTCATGGGATCCAGCCGCCCCATGGTCACGATGGTATGCTCTGTGCCCTGCAGCCAATGCCTTTCCTGCCCGCCGGGCTCTTCTGCAGCCAGCTTTCTGATGCTCTCTGTATCGTATCCGTTATTGATCGTGGATACCTTCTGCGGACTGATTTTAAAATAGTTCACCAGATCCCGGGATATGTCTTTTGATACCCCCACGATATGGTCTGCCCTGTTATACAGCAGTCTGACTGCAGGATGCACCAAATACTTATATTGGGGCAGGCTGATTCCCCTCAGATTGGTGTGTACTGTTCCGATCACCCTGCAGCAGCGCCTGCCGGACAAAATATTGGCGATATTGGCAGAGTCCATAAAGCTGATACATGCCGTATATTCATTTTTCTCTTTCAGCATCCTTAATTTCAGTATACGAATAAGGAACACCTTAAGCTGATAAAATACATCCAATTTATTTTTCCGGGCTTTTATGCCCAGATCTATGATACTGCCCCTGTAGGGATATTCCACCTCCCCTCCATTATTGAGGATAAAATCAATATCCCAGCCTTCCGGCCAGTTCAGGGACAGCTCAGAAGCCGCCCGCTCTGCTCCGCCCCTGTTCAATGAGGAAATAAGGATAGCTATTTTCTTCTTCCCCTTCATCCTGATGTCTATGCTCCTTTCACAGTCTGCTGCCTTCCCAGCGGGTTAATCCGGCCTCCCGAACAGGTCTGCAATCCATCTGCTCTGCTGATAAAATGGGAAGGTGCTGGTATATACCACCTGGATCTCATGAATGCCCTTTTCCAGCCAGATTCCGGTAAAGCCATAATGTACCCTGATTGGTTCTGCCTCCACCCCATCTACCAGATACTGAAAGGGTGCCTTGGACAAAATAGGGAAATAGCATATCCCCTCCTTCTCCATATCTATGGTACCTTTTATATATTCATCGGAGACAGCTTCCATGCGAAGACAGTTTTTCCGCAAACCTGCAATGTTTTCCCTATAGTCCTGATAGTACTCTTCACTGTCATACACACTGAGCCTGAGATAAGGGACAGTGCTCTCTGTGATAGAATCTGGAAAACTGTTTATTCTGATATGGGAGATATCCTCCTGATTGCTCAGGGTCAGAATCCCCTCTCCGGTTTCCGCATAGCTGCTGATCATCCTGCTTTGCTCCTCAATGTAGTCTCCGTCCCTGCTTCGCCAATACACCTTCATGCACTGCTCCATCCCAGGCGCCTCTATATATATCTCCAGGGTATCTCCCGGCTGATTCAGAGCCACCTCAAACTCATCTCCAAAGCTGACATCCCTGTACTCCCGGCTGACAGAAGGCACAGCTTTTTTTTCATAAGTTTCTTTATCCGGCTCCTCCATATCCAGCTCCTCAAAGACCTCATCCTCCAATACAGCTCCTGCCAGCAGCACCGACATCTTCTCTCTGATTCCAAGCCTTTCATAATCACTCTCCTTGACTGCTTTGTGATAAATGACGCCCATAGGCAGGAAATACTCATTTTCGTAGACCTCAATTCCTTCCTCATTATGCTTACGCTCATATCCATAATCCATATATCTGCTTTCTCTGGCAAGGCCATATTTGCATGAGAGTATGGCTGAAACATAGGGATATCCATAGGTTCCTGCAAAATATCCGGGCCGGTTGCCATGGGTGGGCAGGCCAAGCTGGTACACCAGCTTCAAAAAGTCCTGGGTCACAGAGGATAGAGTCCCTGAATAATATGAGGTGCCATTATGGCCCTGAGCCCCTGCATCACTGTACCAGCGGAAATAGGCTTTATTTGTCCTGTAAAAAATATTGCTGTCCCTCAGACTTAATTTCTCTGATATCTCTCTGGTTCCATCATTGATAAAGCACTCTGCAAACTCTGTCCGATCCAGCGAATCAGAATTATTTATAAAGCCATAATTAAACAGTACTGCCTCTGCTGAGAGTAATGCAAGGATTCCGGCCTTCACTTTCCATATCGCTCTGTTAGCGGGTTCCATTCTTTTGTATGCAGACAGCAGCAGCAAATAAAAACAGAAGGCCATATTCACAAGCAGGAAATTTGCAGTGAAAACTCTCTTGCCGCTGATAAATAATATGAATACTCCCATGTTAAAGCAGAGCATCACCGTAATGGCGGTGTGAAGCAACAGCCGGTAACAGAAGGATTTCTTTCGCAATATAGCATCATTCAGCACAAGCAATGCAGGCCACAATAACAGCAGGGTTCCAAGCAGCCGGACATTTTTATAGCCGTAGCCGGAAAATCCCTGCAGCGCAAATCTGAGCTTCGGAAAGCATAAAAGCAGCGTCAGCAGCAGGCTCCAGCCTGCCCATAAGACTTTTTCCCCTCTCTTCCTTCCGGCAAAAATCTGGGGATACAGCAGCAGACAGAGAATCCCGCATCCAAAACTGCCCCCGGTCAGATAATCCAGGGTTCCGAAATACTCTGTATCGCCGGCAATCCCCAGTACAGTATGGCTGACGGTCCGCATAAAGGCACTGCCGATCAGCTGCAGATTCTCCAGACTGAATATGGGGGGTATGTTTCCCATGGATGCGATATTTTTTATGATGCCATCGTTCTGCAGGACTGCTGATACCGCCCTGTATGCAAACAATATAAAAATACACAGAACTCCCGCTGCAAGGAACCAAATCCATTTCACCGTAATTCTTGCGGTGATTTCCTGATAATGATTCAGCAGCCTTATGGCTGCCCTCATTCCCTCAAACAAAAGCAGGATCCCTGCTGTTACAATGATATAGCTGTCTGACAGGACAAAATACAGAAACAGACCGCTCCCCAGCAGCCAGCCATATTTTCTTTTCTGCATACATCTTTCTATAGCATACAGAAGCACAGCCAGGGCAATGGCGCTTTCTGCCTGAGAACCCCAAAGTCCGCCAACCACCACCTGCGCGCTAAATGCGTAGCATATCCCGCCGATACAGCAGACCGCAGGACACATCTTACTTTCCCAAAGAAAAAGCAGAAAAAACAGACCCGCCAAGAATATTTTCAGTGCATAGGCTGCCCACAGCAAGTATGGCAGATCTGCTCTGTCGCAAAAAAGAAAGAGCATGGTAAACGGATTTAAGGTAGATACCTCTCCTCCCAATCCATTTTTAAAGGAATATCCGATCACGTTTCCAAATTCATGGAGATGCTCATTCTGCAGGTAATACATAGGATAAAACTGCACGAATCCATCAGAGTTCAACTCTGGAAACAGGAAAATACGCTCTCCCAAAAAATACTGATGAAACAAAACCATTATGGCGAGCAGCATAAAGAGCAGAAAGCAGCCTCTCCAATGCTTTCTGCAGTACATGTAGGGCTGATAGAGCAAATCCAGCTTCTCATCCATAAATCCGGAAAGCTTCATCAACTTCCTGCCCATCCTTCTGCAGACCCCAGCGGCATACAGCGCCTTCAGCAATCTGTAAACAAAGCCTGCAAGCTTTTGCACGGCTGCTGCAGAAGCCATTCCTGCCAGCAGAACCATCACTTTGGTCAGCACGGCGGCCTGGAAAAGATTCTGTTTTAAAATCCCATATTCTCTTTCATAGACATCAGACCTCATCCTCAATATCGGATCCTGGCCCTCGGATACAATAACAGCATGGTCTTCGGCCTCTTCTACGGCCGAAACATACTGCACCGGCTGAAAATCCTGCAGCAGGCTCCTAGGCGTTATCTCATACACCTTCCAGAACAAATAATAAAATTTTACGGAACGGAACTCTACCCTGACAGCCGCCTCCGTCACATCCAGCCGGATTGCTTTCACATCCTCTATGCTGATATCCGTGCTGCTTTTGCAGACTCCCATGTTCTCATTGGGAATGCGGATTCTCTGTATATTATTTTTCTCCAGACAGTAGAATAATTCGGTCATGGTTCCGGCCGGATCGGTGAGATCAAAGGCAACCCCTGTAATGATACCCTTCGGAACCATAATACTTATCAGGATGGCCGCTGCCAGTAACAGGATTCTTATGATGTTGATGATAGGTTTTGCTAGTCTATTCATTATGTTCCAATACTTCTCTATACTGACGGGCAATGTGCTTCCATTGAAACCTGTCCTCTGCGATTTCCCTGCTTCTGTTTCCCATCTTCTCTCTCAGCTCCCGGTCATTGGCCAGTTTCACAACTGCATCACTGAAATGCTTATAATCGGCTATAATCCCATTGTCTGTCACAAGCTCCTTGCTGCCCTCACAGGGCGTCATGATAATGGGCAGCTTCATGGCCATGGCTTCCAGCACCACATTGGGCATCCCTTCTCCTCTGGAAGGCAGGATGAAAATATCCGCCCTGCTGTAGTATTCCAGCAGGCTTTCCTTATCCTGCCTCCCTTCCATACTCACAAGCCCTTCCATCCCATGCTTCCTGATAATCTGCGCCAGTTCCTCCCTGTAAGGACCGTCCCCCACAATACTCAGATGTACCTCTCCTACAGTTCTTTCCTGTATCTCCTTCATCCTGGGAATCACATACTGGAGTCCCTTCCCCTCCAGCAGTCTGGATACAAACAATATTTCTACCTCATATTTCTTTTCTGCTGTTTTCCTGGAAAAATACTGGTGATCTACCCCATTGGTGATAACCTGCAGATGGCTGCAGTCATAAAAAACCCTGGCCCGCCTCTCCAGTCCCTCACTGTTGGCAACCACGCTACTGGCATCCTTCCAGATCCGCTTCAGCGGAAGGGACAGCAGTCTGTACAAAATCTGAAAGCGATCCTGGCTGCCCGGAATGTCCCCTCCGCCGATTCTTATGATATACGGTATGCGGTATCTCTTTTTGATGTACCAGCCCAGAGGTCCACTGGGAATTCCAAAAAATATAAAGCATCTGTCAAAGCTCTCTTTTCTCAGTAACCTGCCGGCTGTAAAAAAAGCACTGAACATAAAAGTCAGCATCTCTAAAAATGTGCTTTTATCCCTCTTCCTCCTCAATGCTTTTACCCGGATCACCCTGCACCCATTGACTGTCTCCCGGGCGGGGAGATCCGCAAATGAGGAGGTAATAACAGTGCATGAATCCCCCATCTGCTCCAGCTCTTTTGTCAGAAAATAGCATGCCGTGGCTCCGCCGCCGCCGATAGGAGGAAACTCATGGTTGATACATAGCAGCTTCATCCCATATACCTCACAATTTCATATTCTCATTCCATGCCCCGTCCCTCCCCCACATAGGGGGTCAGCTTTTCCCTCCAGCCAAAGGATGGGACAAAATAATCCCTGATTTCCTCCAGCGGCCGGTTTCCTGCAATTTCCACCTGCTCCGCCTGCTTGTCCGCCAGGGGCCACCATCTGTTTTCAAAGCCCCGGGCTATGGATGGTATACACCTGTAGTCATAGCACATCAGCCTGCTGACCGCATAGTCCGCATATACTGGATTTGTCCCTGCCAAAATAACGCCGAGGGGCTTTGTTGTCTGTTCCATGGGCCCCTCCCCCTCGCCGGCCAGCACTCCATCCGCAATACAAAGATACCTGCGCTGCTTCTTCTCCTGCATCCTGCCTTGCTTATCGGCATACAGCACAATCTTATTCAGATCCTTTACACAGCGCCATATGGTATCGTTCCCATGCCAGCTTCCCTCAAAAAATGCCGTGGGGGCATGCTCCATGTTATACTCCTTCATGCTCTTCCCTTTCCAGATAAACCTCTGGAAAAACCTTTTGATCAGGCTTGCCGCCTTTATGCCCAGCCAGTTGGTCTTTAAGAAGGTCCAAACACGAACCTTGAGCCACAGCTTCACACTTTTCTGACTGAACTCATCTCCGCCGCTTTCCCTGGTTCCCCTGGTATGATGGGCCAGACAGGTTTTATCTCCGTTGATCCCCACCAGATTTTTCATTGCGCAGGTCAGCCCAGCCTTTCTGTGGGTCTTTATCTTGGGCAGATTGACAAACAGATCTGCCTCCAGCACCTCCCGAGGAATAAAATACTCATTTTTCTCCCTGCTGTGATGCTTTCTTACCGAGCCGATCCCATAATCTGTGATCTCAAACCGGCGAACCTTATCAATGACGTCTATCAGCTCACTTTTCTCCCTTAAATCCACTCTTCGGTAATGGGAGGCGTCTCTCTGATATATTCTTTTTTCAAGAATATCCATCTCATTGGGCAGGGAGCGCACCATCCGCATATCTGCTATCCTGATGCGGATCCCCCTGCTTTTATAAAATTCCTGCAGGGCAGTTATCCCCGCCAGGGCACAGGTTTTTTGAAAATCTGCCCCCTGAATGGGAGCATCCGCTATGGTAATCTCCACCTCGCCCTTTGCTGCAATGAGTATATAATCAATGATGGGTCTGAGCACAGCCCCATTGGTCACCATGCTCTCCATCTCCCGGGGACCCTTGGGATGCTCATGAAATACCAAATTGGGCTTTAGGACTGCCTTCTCCCCGGGCCTGATAAAATCCTTCAGGGGATTCCACTCCGGCGTCCCGTATTTTTCTTTATCCAGGCCCATTTCAAAAAGCATTTCCCTTATGCCGGAAAACACCTCATTCTCCCCTTGTATTTCCGGCTTATATCCCAGCTGCGCCAACTCAGGATAAATGGCCTCCGGATGATAGGGCTTGTCCGGATAGCCCATATGGGACAATTTATGAATGTATATATCTTTCATCCTGCTTCTCCTGTTCCGCCCCTTCCACTTCACTGATCACAAACTGGTGCTTCCCACTTTTCAGCCTTGGTATTTCTTCCACATATCGGACTGTCAGCTCCGCTTCCGGCATGACAGCCTTGACTCCCCTCTTCATCTCCTCTATATCCCCCAGAACCCTCTCTCCGTCCCTGACCGGCCGGATCAGAAGCTCCAAGGAATAATCCCTGCGCTGTACAACCTGAAAGTTCCTGATCCAGCTTTTTCCATAAAAAAGATGGGTAAAATATTCTCCGTGAATGAGGGCTCCGCTCTTACGCCTGATATGGCTGTTCACTCTACCTTTCAGCTCTGTCAACACCCCGAAACTCCCCTCCCTCTCCCCGGTCTGCTGTGTCAGAGTCCCGATGTCCCCTATGTCAAACCGGATGAGCGGCATGGCCTTGTTGATCAATGACGTAACTAGTATCCGTCCTGTGCCCTCCTTGGATATCTGTCCCGTACTTTCATTAAGTATCTCTATATAGACGCTGTGATCAAAGGTGCGTATGCCCTTTTCCCCCCGGACTTCTATGCCCACAGCCCCTACCTCCCTGGAACCATACTGGTTACAGATAAGGCTTCCGGGAAAGCACCGCTGAATGGTTTTCCTCATGTCATCATATAAAACCCCCGCTGTGGTGATGATTACCCTTGGGCTGAACATCCTGACCTTTTCCCTCAGCGCACAGCAGGCCAGTTCATATATGGAATCCGCATAAGCCCATATGGAAACCGGCTGTCTGGTATTGATACAATCCAGGTACTGCAGCATCCTGTCCTCTGACATGACAAAGCTGTTCAGCAGCATGCGGTTGTAAATGAAATTGATCAGCTTTTCTTTTATGCCTATATCCCCCTGTAGTATGTCCCTCTCACTCCCCCACAATTTGATTTCAAAATCACCGGGTCTCTTCCCGTTCAGCAGTCCGAACAGGATCTTATTTCCAAAGTTTTTATCATAATATTCTCTGTCCTGGAGAAATTTTACCGGTTCCCCGGTAGAGCCTCCGGAGGTATTCTCATACAGGCCTTTTCTGCTGATGCTGCTGCATATCTCCCCATAGGACTGCCTCAGTACAGCCTTGGTCAAGACGGGAGCATTCTCAATTTCCGGTTCCCTGCCGGCGAAAGCCTCCGCATAATACGCTGTATTCTCCACCGCATACCTGAGTATCTCCCTTAATTTTTCCCTTACATAATTTTCCTTTGCCTCTGCGCTCCCCCGGTACAGCGCCAGCCCTTCCTTTGCAAATGCCAGACTCTGGGCGCCATGCAGGGCAATGGCCGTTTCGCACAGCAGATTATGAAAAGCCATAGTCAACCTCTCCCTAAAAGCTACTACAATTCAACCGTTTCCTTTACACTGTAGGGCGTATCCACATGCACCCCATAATATGTCTTGATCATAATCTCACTCATCAGGCCCAAGATAAACATCAGCAGGCCTATGATAATAAAAAATACCGTCAAAATAACCGGGATGATATTGTTTGACATTTTATATCCCAGCATAAACAGCAGCACGGACCAGATCCCGCACCAAAAGCCCATGAGCAGGCCCATGATGCCAAAGCCTCCCAGAATATGCAGAGGCCTGGTAGCATATTTGTTCCAGAACCAAACCGAGATCATATCTACAAAGCCCTTCACAGTCCTGTGCCAGTTATATTTTGTAGTCCCCTGGGTACGGGGTCTGTGATTGACCACCACCTCCCCTACTCTGAAGCCCTTTATTTTCAGCAGCGCCGGGATAAATCTATGCTGCTCCCCATACAGGTTCACACCATTAAAGCACTCTTTTTTATAAATCTTCAGGGAGCACCCGCTGTCATGGATGCCGTCCTTGACTAAGATCCCTCTCAGAAAATTTGCCCCCCGGGAAACAAATCTTTTCATAAAGGTATCCTTACGGTTCTTTCTCCACCCTGATACTACATCCAGTCCATTCTCCACCAGATACTCCAGCATGGCGGGAATGTCCGCAGGATCATTCTGCCGGTCTCCGTCCATTGTCACTATATAATCATATTTTGCAGCCTTGATCCCTGCATCCATAGCAGCCGTCTGGCCAAAATTCCTGCGCATGCAGATATATTTTAAAGGCCTGAGAGTCCGGCATATTTCATCTGTCCTGTCCCTGGAGCCATCGTTGATAAAAATAATCTCATACTCATAGCCCTGGCTTTCACAGACCTCCTTGATCTCCTTGTGCAGGCCGCTGACGTTTCCCTCTTCGTTATATACCGGCACTACTACTGATATCCTGTACATTACTTCCTCCTGTAAATGCTTCCTTTATTCATCATGTCAAACATAAAATACCGCCAAATAAAAATGAATAAACCGATAGGCAGCCGACAGCGCATAAAATCACCTTCATGGCCTTCCTATCATAAATCCCCCTATAATACACACAACTGCAGACTGCCAATATAAAATTGATGGCAAACAGATACCTTCCCTGGGGCTGAAAATCAGACGTCCAGGAGTGCCACAGCGATATGCCGGGTACCGTTGCGCCCAGACACATCAGCAGACAGAACAGCGTCCGCCTCCCTGCGCCCCGCCCCGCCACCATGGCCCGCCACAATACAGCCAACAGGCTGACATACATGATCCCCATAAGAACATAATATGCATATGGGCTCTCATACTCCATCCAACCGTAATTTCCCGCATAGGATCGGTAGGAATGCTCCAGGAAGCCATACTCCTCAACCACTTCTTTCAGTCCGACTCCCTGCCCCCGCAGACCAACTCCATCCCAGATCCCCTGGAGACCGGCTCCTTTTGCCTGAGCTTCCGTATTTTTTTCAGCATAGACTTCTCTCTGCTGGGATGCGATCTCACTTTTATTCCCGCCATAAATCCGGGAATCCATGTATTGAGTCCCGCCATATACCGACAGACATACGGCTACGATTATAGCATATTTCAGGATGATTTGCATCCTTTTTTTTCTCACCGCACTCAGCATACGCCATAATAAGAGTAAAAAGGAGGCCGCAAATACAAAATAGTAATTCTTCTTGCCCAGAAGCAGGGTTCCATATAAAGCTCCTATCAGAACCAGACTGCCTGCGGCTCTCTTAAAGGAGGCTGCTTCCATGGCCCTGTGAAACAGGCTGCCCTTCACCGTAAGCTGATACAGGATAAGAAAACTCAGAAAATAATCCCATCCATCCGAGGTAGCATAGGAAAAGATGTACCAGACCTGAGGCGTAAGCCCCAGCATCAGGAATAAAAAACCGTTTTCTCTTCCCTTTTTATAGTAAACTGCCGTCATCATGACAAACAGCAGCACATTGAATGCCCTGTAATATTTGCTCAGCCCCAATATGTTTTTGGCGAACCAGGCTGCCTTACCTGCCAGAAAATAATAAAAGGTAGTCTCGCTCAATCTGGAATTCCCATAGGCAGAAAAGCTGTCCGCTGCCTCCGGACTGCGGATGTCAGCCGGCAGCCAGTTCGTCATGTAATAGTCCACCGCAGCCTTGCTCATATTCTCATCCGGGTGGGCATAGTCAAAGCTGTTAAAAGCCATAACTGCAGCCAGAAGCGCTGCCGCCGCCAGAATGACCCTTGTAATGATGTGGTAATGCGCCGATATGTAACTGACCGCTGCCCTTACATATTTCCCATAGAGGACACCTGCTGCCGCCAGGATCCCTGCTGCTGTGATCCAGCCGGAGAGCGCTGCCCTGAGCCTGGTATTGCAGGAGGCGAAATATTCTTCCACCATATCCTCCCCAAAGACGATGATCGGGTCATCCCCCTGGGGCCTGATCAGCAGAAGCCCCCGTTTCACCTCCGGCTGCTCCAT
This sequence comes from Lachnospiraceae bacterium, assembly GCA_022781985.1. Taxonomy (GTDB): domain Bacteria; phylum Bacillota; class Clostridia; order Lachnospirales; family Lachnospiraceae; genus Kineothrix. The sequence continues at coordinate 32,990 of JALESH010000050.1, forward strand.
GCGGTAAAACTCAGCCCTCTTCCATATCTCCCTCATGGGGATCAAACCCATGCCGATCCCATGGTTTCTGACCTGGATGGAAGTGATGGCTGTCCCGGCCTCCCGGTCCGTAGGATCCAGCCTGAGTCCCGTGACCCTATCTATCTCCTCCCCCAGCTCCAGCACTGCCCGGTTGCGCTTCACCTTACTGACGCTGGACTCCTCGCCGGAATAACTCCCATCTGTCTTCCAGAACAGCTGGGCCTGAAAGCTGTTGTCATACTTCCTGGAGCTGTATTCCACCCTGATGCTCAGCTCATCCTCTATGGGCAGCAGCCACACCAGGCCGGCAGATATCAGAGCTGCCGCCAGGATCATGCCGCATATCATGAGTTTGCGCACTGTATTCCTTTTCTCCATTACCCAGCATATCCCCTCTCAAATTCTGTCCCTATAGGGACTTTCCCTTTAGGGACTTTCCTTTTAGGGACTTTCCCCTGAACTGCCTGCCCCTTTGCCGAACAGCTTCCGCAGCGGCGCCGTCACCTTCCAGGAGCCTGATCCTATCACGCTGTTATAGGCCTCCTCATACAGATCAGCCCTGGCCTGCTCCTGGGCATACTGATGACGCATGTCTTCTTTTTCCTGAACCGCAGCGTCCTTCTCCGAGCGCAGGCTGTCCCTCTCTGCGCGCAGGTCATCCCTTTCCCGGAGTGCAGCATCCTTTTCCACCGCTATTGCATTTCTCTGTTCTGCCGCCCTCTGGCACTCCCGGGCGATCCTGTCCCTTTCCTCCTCCGCCCTTTCCTTATCCCGGACGGCATCTGCCCTGGCGTACAGGGCTGCCTCCTTCTCCCGAATGGCATCGACGGCTCTCTGCTCACTCTCACGGACAATCTTATCCATCATGCTGAACATCAGCCCTCTTTCCTCCGGATATATGACAATATCCGCCTCTATTCTGAGCCACCGGATCTGTTTTCCGCCTGCATCGATAAAAAACTGAGGATCGTCCCCGGGAAAGACAAACCAGCCGTCATGCGCCCAGGCGCCCACCGGCGAAAAGGGCAGCTCTCCCTGATCGGAGCAGATGCTGACCCCTGATATCATGCAGCAGCAGCCCTCTAAGGGATCAAACCTGAAACCTGACACAGACCGGGATATTTCATACTCATAAGAAATATGAAGCTGATTGCCGGCTCCCATCAGAGTCTCCCGTTCCAGCTTGTCCTCCTCCCTCCAGCCCCTGCCCTCGTCCATATACAGGAAGCTCTTCACCTGCCTGCAGGCTCTCCTTCCGCAGAGTGCTTTCAGATCCTGCAGTCCCCGGAGCATCCCTTCCCTTCCGTCAGCTCCGTTTCCTTTCTCAAAGACTGCCTGCATGGAAGCTGCCAGCTCCTCTGCCAGCGCCTTATCCTTTGACATCAGGAGAAAAACCCGGTAATTGCTTTCTCCCACATCATGAAAATAGATATCCTCTCCATAGTACTCCTCCAGAGCCGCCAGATAGCCCTCTGCCCCCGGAACGTCATAGGCTCCGAACAGGGCCTTCATCCACTCCTCCCAGAGGAGGATATCTCCATGCTCAAAGCCTGCATACCCTATTTTTTCCCGGTCCAGAATCTCCTTCGTCCTGTCCCATTCAGGAAGGCCGTTCTCTATATGCTCTTCAAGCCATATATGGTTCTTTCCATATATGGCTTTATAGTAGCTGTTGGCCCGCTTCTCTGCCAGCTGGTTCCTGCCGTTGGCAAAGGGAAAGCAAAGAATCGCCAGCTTTCCGGCCACTCTGCTGATTTCTTTTAGAAAGTCGGCACGCTTTTCCTCCGGCACATGCTCAAATACATCCAGTGCCACCGCCACATCGTAGGCCCCGGTTTCTACCTGGGGCATATTTGTGCCGTCCAATACAATGAACCTGTCGTCTCCCTCTCTCTCCCTGGGGATCTCCAGGCAGGAATACTGTATCCTTTCCTCCGGCAAAGCCTCTCCCAGATTGCACTGGCCGTTGCTTCCGATCTCCAGAACAGACACCTGGGAGAGTCCCTTCCGTTTCTTTAATTCCTCTACAATTAGCTGTACCGTCTTATACCTCTGAAACTGATCAAATGACATGCTCTCCTCCATCTACTTCCCATCTGTGGCTCATCTTCATGAAGCCCATCTCCTCCGTAATGCCGGTGATCTCAAACTCATTTACCGTATCCATGTAATCCACGATCAGATCCAGACCTCTGGCAATACATACATCCACAAAATATCTTCCCGGCAGCAGCTTGTTGTTGTCAAAGCAGACTCTGGCCCTTCCGTCCTTCTCAATGGCAAACTCCTTCACCCTGTCCACCCTGGTATTGCTTCCGTAGCAGCGCGTCCCGTCGATACGGAAGATACTGAGTCCGAAGATGGCCTGCTCTATCCTCTCATAGGTCTCATAGGTGATTTCAAATATGATGTCCTCCCCACTGCTGAAATTATACTTCTCCTCCCCCTTACTGTTATAGCTCCTGATGGATTTCATCCGGGCCTCCCCGCTGCCCCTCCGCAGGGCCGCAGGCTTCTCAACGCACTCCTGACTCTGTTCCGCTTCCTCCCGGGCTCCTCCGTCCGCTTCCCCGCCTTCAGGCTGCCCGGGGCTGTCCTCCCCGGAGGCTTCCACGCTTCCGGCCTCCTCCTGCTTTCGCCCTTCCTGCTCATTCAGGGTCTGCCTGCGCTTTTCCTCCATGAATTCCAGGTAGGCATTGTGCACCTCCCTGGGCGTCCCATCCATCCGGATCAGCCCCTCATGGATCCATATGGTTCTTTCGCAGATCTGCTCGATCTGACCCAGAGAATGGGAAACCAGCACGATAGTAGTGCCCTTTTTCTTGATTTCCAGCATTTTATTAAAGCATTTATTCTGGAAGTTGGCATCTCCCACTGCCAGAATCTCGTCAATCAGCAGAATATCTGCATTCACGTTGATCGCCACGGAAAAGGCCAGCCTCATATACATACCGGAGGAATAGGTTCTCACCGGATTGTCGATATAATCTCCCAGCTCCGAAAAATCAATGATATCCTGCAGCCTGCTGTCGATTTCCTTTTTGCTCAGGCCGAAGATGGATGCATTGATATAGATGTTGTCCCTGCCGCTCATATCCGGATGGAAGCCCGCCCCCAGCTCCAGCAGGCTGGACACCCTTCCGCACATCTCTATGCTGCCTGCATCAGGAAACATGATCCTGGTCAGCAGCTTCAGCGTAGTGCTCTTTCCGCAGCCGTTGTGCCCGATCAGGCCGATGGCCTCTCCCTTCCTCACCTGGAAGCTGATGCCCTTGAGCACCCATCTTTCCTCGTATTTGTTCCGACTGCGGAAAATAACCTTTTCCTTCAGCAGAGCCCCTTTATCAAAATAGATCCTGAATTTTTTTGTTATGTCACTGACCTCTATTGCATTCTCCTGGTTCTTCATCACAGTTCCTCCGCAAATCTTCTTTTGAGCCTGCTGAAGCTGAAGCAGCCGAATGCCAGCACCGCAAGGCCCAGCAGCACCGCATTCAGCAGCGTCCCCAGCTGGGGCGGCCTCTTATAATAAAGGATGTCCCTGTACGCCACGATAATAGATGTCATGGGGTTGAGATGGTACAGCCCCCGAAGCTCCTCCGGAACCATGTCCACGGAATACAGCACCGGCGTCATATACATCCATGCCATTCCTATGATGTTGAAGATCTGCTCCAGATCCCTGATATATACGGTGGCAGCCGCGCCAAACATGGTGATTCCCAGGGCCAGTATATACTCAATGGCCATGACCAGGGGCAGATAAAGCAGGGCCTGCAGGCTGACTCCCATCCCGGATATAAAAACCACGGCAAAAATCACCACAAATGCCAGAACCATGTTGACAAACTGGCTGGTGGCAAAAGCAACAGGCAGCACCTCCCTGGGAAAATAGATCTTTTTCACCATATCCTCCTGGGAGAATATGACTCTGGTGCCACCTCCCAGGCAGGTATTGAAAAACATCCAGGGTATCAGCGCCACAAAGAGAAACAGATAGTACCTGTCTATATTCATCCGCATGATGATCGAAAAAACAACAGTATATACGCCAAGCTGCAGCAGCGGATTGATAAAGGTCCACATGAAGCCCAGCACGGAGCCCTTGTACCTCCCTCTCAGATCCCTTCTGATCAGGCTGAATATCATTTCCCTGTACTCAATTATTTCTTTGATTGTCTTCATCGCTGATCCATCCTTTACTGCTCACCTCTGATCTGCTTCTTCATCCTGCGGAGCAGGCCGTAGGCTCTGGGAAACCTGCGGTCTCCAAAGGCCTTCAGGCTGGCCTTCACCGAAAGCTCCGGCGAAGGTACATAGCATCTATGTATGTTCTCCAGATATCTCATCTCCAGCCACCTTGCATGCAAAAGCTTAAAATCCACCTCCTGCTGCAGGATTTTCCTGATAAAAGCCTCAGAATCCACCGCAACATCCTTCCAGGTGCGCATGATCTTCTTATCGTTTTTATAACGCACCTGAGGATCTGCCGCCACCTGATCCAGCAGTCCCTTTACATCCTTACTCTCCTCAAACAGGAGGATATTGTCTCCATAGCACTCAAAATATTCCTTCAGCTCACGATTCAGCTCGGTATCGCTGACGATGATCTTTTTGTCAAACTCTATGCCCTTTAGGATAGGAAGGCCAAAGCCCTCATATAAGCTGGGGAAAAGGATACCCTGGGAACGATGGATCAGGAAGTCAATGAACTCATCCGGCAGATTTCCGCTCTTATAGCCATAGATGTTCTTTTCTGTATAGCCCTCCTCCACAGCTCCGATGAAGATGAAGTTGTGCTCCGTATCCTTTAACAGCTCCAGAACCTCCCACAGGAATTTATGCTTGAATTTATTGCCGAAGACAAAAAAGTATTTGTCGAAGACCTGTTCATACTCCCGGCTGAATCTCCCCCTCTCCTTCTCATGGCTGCCGTGATAGATCACGGTATCGGGAATCTCTCTGGCCGCAAACTCATCCGGATAATACCGCTTGGTATCGACCAGAGAAAACTGGCTGATAGAGGTCATGCCATCACAGAAGTGAATGGACTTTCTGAAGACATCCTGCCTTTCCTTATCATAGGCCAGTATATAGCTGCTCCTCAGGCTGATGATATCCTGCATACAGAATGTATATTTCAGACAGGTTCTGTTGAGGATGAACATATGCTCTATGTGGAAGATCTGGGACGGCGCAAAGGCAATATGGAAGGTCTGCCCCTGGATAGTATGAGGATGCCATACCCGGGGATACTTCTCCGAAATATGAAAGAACTCATCTGCCATCACATTTGTCAGTACATGGATATCATACACATCCTTATAAAGCCTGTAAAATTCTCCCAGCAGGGACAGCCCATACTCTGCTGTGCCGTTAAAAGCGGAGGGCAGCTCATACAGGCTGAAAAGCACCCTTTTCTTTTCATACACTCCTTCGCAGAGCAGATCCGCATAGTAGTCCACAGGATCCATATCCCTGTTGAAATACTGTTCCACGATCACCGGATAGTGGGGGTATCTCTCCCTGAGAACGGCGCTGTTCCTTTCATCCAGCTCCGCCTTGGCGCTGCCGAAGCTCCTGCCCTCATAATGGAAAACAAAGGCCCGGTTGGCCATAACGATATTGTAACCATACTGATTCACTCTCATGCAAAAATCATTTTCTTCGTTGTAGCCCCTGCCATAGATTTCATCGAACAGTCCGAACTCATTGATCAGCCTGCGCTTGATCAGCATGGCAAAGCCAACTCCCGTAGGGATCGGCATGTATTCCGGCAGCAGCTCCCTGACCTGACGGTACACACCATAGCTCTTCTCCGGCTCCAGCAGATGGCCCAGATTATTTTTCACCGGTACGGTAAGCAGGGTAGCATTGTTGCTTCTTGGGCAGACTACACCATGCTTTTCTGCCAGGTACAGCACCCTGGACATCTCCTCTAAAAATCCTTCCGTCACCTTGGTGTCGGAATTCAGCAGCAGGATGTCATTGCCTGTCTGATCCAGCTCCAGCACTGCCCTGTTGCAGGTCTTTACAAATCCCAGATTGGAATCATTTTTAAAATAATGGAAATGATCCAGCCCCTTGATCGCGCTCCGGATCCTCTTCTCCAAATCCTCCCATTCAGGTCCCATATCATTAATAAAAAATACCTGGTGGCTGCCCTGCACCCACTCCTTCAGGGAATCTATACAAAGCTTCAGGGTACTCCAATCCTTATAAACAGGTACTACTACCGTTACATTTCTCATCCTACTGTCCTTTCCTCGTGGCTATTTGGATATATTCTAGCATATTTTCCACATCTGTCAACCGAGCCGCCCCTCCGAAGCCAGAGCTTTCAGCCGTTCCTCCATCTTCTCCGCCGCCTTATCCCAGGTAAATTCCCGTCTGACGTATTCTGAAGCCAGTCTCCCTTTACGGGCTGCCTCCTCCCTGTGCTCATAGACCCAGCGCATCCTTTGGATCAGATGCTCCTCATCGGCCTGGGCCCACCGGAAGCCCTCGTAATACCGGCACTTGGCCTTTGCATCCACCAGCTTCTCCACCCTCACCGGAAAACCGTTGTCTTCGTTCAGGAAGTCGGTCTGGGCGCTCCAGGCTGTGGCTATGGCAGGCAGGCCGCAGGCCATGGCCTCCAGGATCGGCATCCCCCAGCCCTCTCCTCTGGCTGCCGTTACGAAGCAATCCGATGAGCGGTAGAGGGCCGGCATCTCATAGTCTTCAAAATCTGTGTTATATAAGAAGATGATTTCAGGCCCGTTCCCGGGCAGACCCAGCTTCCTGACCTCATTTTCCACGCTGATGCTGCTGTCGCTGTTGTTCACCTTGCAGATCAGAACCACCTCATCCTTTCCGGTAAAGGCTCTGCTATAGGCTCTCAGCAGCAGCTCCGGGGCCTTTCTTTCCCCCCACTCAAAAATAGAAAGGAAGGTGTATTTTCTGTTGTTTTTGTATGATACGATATTTTGATTATAATAATCAGGATCAATCCCCAGGGGCATGACCTGGATCGGCACCCTCACCCCGCTGTCCCGGAAGGTCTGCACGTTGAAACTGGAGGGCACCCATATCTCATCCATCCGGTTGCATTCCTTCACCCAATCTCCGGGAATACCGGTGGTTTCCAGCATGGTATATCCGATCTTATATCTGCCGGTATTCTTGTGGAAAACATCTGCCACTCCGTAGACCACCTGGGGATAGCTCCTCAGGAACTTTCTCTTACGGATCACGTTGATTCTGTAGTCGTCACTCTCCCCCTTCTCCTCCCAGGGAATAGGGGTATTCTTTCCATACACATAACGGTAACGCACATCAATCCCCCTGTTTTCCAAGGCCAGCATAAGGTTTTTGGCAGATACGGCATAACCGCTCCTTCCAACTGCCGTCGAATGCCAGGCCATTCCCTGCTTCTGTCTTCCTTCCAGCTCTGTGCTCCAGATCTCCTTAAAGGTTCTCTGAGAAGCCTGGAACATCCTGGAGAAGCTGGCCTTATTCACATTGGTGGACACATTCTGATAGTGAACCAGCGTCACCCTGCCGCAGCAGATCACCTTAAAGCCTGCCTTTCTGGCCCTGAGGCAGTAGTCTGTGTCCTCAAAATAAGAAAAAAAGGCTTCGTTCAGGCCGCCGATCCTGTCCAGCACCGCCCTCTTGATATAGGCGCAGGCAAATACCACTCCTTCCACCTCACGGTTATCCGGGTACTGGCCGATGTCCCTCTGCCCACCCCCGATCTGCTGGCCCCAGTAGGTGTCCGGCATAATATAGGTGCCTGCATGCAGCAGCTCTCCCCTTTCATTCACCAGCCTGCAGCCGATGACGCCGTATTCTTCCTCTTCATAGGCCGTACGGTGCAGCACCTCCAGCCAATCCTCCTGACAGAGGATCATATCGTTGTTGAGCAGCACGATATCCCCCTCCTCTATCCGGGAGATCACCGCATTGTTTCCCTTAACAAATCCCAGGTTTTCCCTGTGGCTGATGACCTCTATCCAGTCCAGGCCCTGCAGATATTCCAGGGTTCCGTCGCTGCTGCCGTTGTCAGCCACATACACCCTGCAGCCGGACCGCTCTGCACTGGGCCGCAGAGACTCCAGGCATTTTTTTGTATATTCCAGTCCATTCCATGTCAGTATGATAACCGATACCTTCATGTCACACCCCTGCCTTTCTCTCTGCCGCTCCGGGCCCTCTCCGCGCTCTGTCTCACCAGCTCCCCCAGTATGGCCTTCTCACTGTTGAGGGCACAGAGCAGATGCATATTAAAATCCGTCTGCCTCTTATTGATGTCCCTCATATACCAGCCCACACATTTTGCAGCAGCCCTTTTTACAACTCCCTTCAGTCCCCTGCCTCCTGCTGCGGGCTGTATCCGGGTTAAGTCAAATTCCTCATTCATCCTCTCCGTATAAGCGGCAAATTCCTCATAATATCGAATCAGTATATCCGGCTGCAGTCCATCCCCGGCAGGCTTCCTGCCATTCAGGTATACATTTACATGGTTCATGGCCGCTTCCACCGTAGTCTTCCGGCCCTCTCCGTCAAAATATTTTATCATCACAGCTTCTCCCTTCCATTACAACCAGTACCATCAGCACACATATTTTCCCAGCGCCGGGATCCGCTTCAGCAGGCCGGCCGCCCCTGCGCTGATGACCGTCACTGCAATAAACAGTACGGGCAGGGAAAGGAGGGCATTAAAGGAAAGGGTGGACAGGCCAAGCTGCTGGAGCACAAAGATAACCAGCATGTGTATGCCGTAGATCCCAAGGGAAATACCGGAAAGCCACTTCGTCAGCCCTGCCAGCCTGCCCTCTTTCACAAAGGTGTATTTGCAATAAACAAACACCGCAGTACTCCACAGGATCACACTGGGCATCATGGGCATTACAAAGGAAAAGTAAGTCTCATGAAAGGTATTATCCCTGATACACAGATACAGGGTCTTCAGGATGATCACCCCCACTCCAAGGATCCCCGAAGCATAGAGGAGCAGTCTGCTTCTTTTGGAGATCTCATAGGTATGGAGATAGTGTCCCAACAGAAAAAAGCATACATAGCTGCCCATTCCATAGATACACAGCCTGCTGTAATTACTCACAAGAATACCCGCCGCGGTCCCTGAAGAGCGTGAAAGCAGCGGAAAAATATCCGTAGTCAGAAACCCCAGAAGGATGGCATACAGCAGCTGCTTTTTATCCGCATGATCCGTAAACACCTTCAGTACCGGAACCAGCAGATACAGTCCGATAATAGCATAGACAAACCACAGGTGCACCTGTGTATCCCCTTTCACTATATTTTTTACAGCCGCGAGAAAAATATTTCCCTCTGTCTGCCCCGCCAGCAGATGATACATCTGATACACCATTGCCCAAAATACCAAAAATACCACCAGCCTGAAAATATAGACGGTATAGATCCTCCGTATGGAGACCTCTTTCTCCCTGCGCAGAAACAAGGCGCCCGACATCATAAAAAACACGGGCACGGAGAAACGCATGAAGCCTCCCACTACAGTAAACACCACCCAATTAAAGCTGCCGATATATCCAAACCAGTTCACAGATGCCAGATGGAGCATCACCACGGCCAGAGCTGCCGCCGCCCTCAATACATCCAGGTAATAAATCTTTTTTTCCTTCTTCTCCATACTAAATTTACCTCTTGTTTCTCCATCACCCTATCTGTATTTCAGAAGGATCTCATGGCTTCCTGCTTCCAGCCCAAGTGCCATAAAGCCCACATTGGCATGGATCAGCTCCTGCTCCTCACCATCCACATAGGCACTCCAGTCCTCATCATAAGGGATGGTAAATACCATGATACCGTCCTTCTGAAGATTCGCACTGCCCTCTATCCGCTCCTCCTCAAAATGAGTCAGCTTCAGGCTGCCCTCACTTCTTTCCTCTGTAAGCACGGCAAAATCTGCATAATACACCTCCTGGGGAATCACGTACAGCTGGGCCTCTGCAATCTCATAGGGCTTTCTCGTATTGGCCAGGATGGGCACCCTGTCCGTTCCCGCCATCATAAATTCCATATAGTGGTCATTCTCACCCTTCACCAGAGTCACATCTGTGCTGCCCTGCAGCACATTTCCCTGCATATAATAGGCTTCTGCCCGGGCATCCTCCTGCGCACTCATTCTCACCCTGAGGATAGCCACCTCACCCTCCTCCAGGGGGGCAAAGGCAATCTCCTTCTCATCCAGGCTGACTGCCGTCCTGTATGCCTGCCATTGCTCCGCGAAAGTCTCGTAGGAGCCCCCTGCCTTCACCCCCTCAGGAAGAAGTCCTGTCTCTCCCTCCCGGATCACACACTGCTCCAGCATGATATTGCGCCTGTCCACATAATTATATTCCAGAAATTCCCCTTCCGTCATATACTCATCATAGACATAGCCAAAGGGAAGGGCGTGCTTATTCTCATACAGCACGATACCATCCTTTTCCGACAGATATTCCAGGCCATAGGTATTCGGCTTCTGATTTTTGGTCAGTACATATTTCACATTAAAAAGTGCATTCACCGCCGCATTTTGTTTTGTCCCCTTCTGGATATGGTCCATCACCGGCAGACCCAGGCAGCTGTACAGTCTCTGGGTATGGTCGTTGTCACCCACACCGCCTATATAAGAGGCAGTCCCCCTGTATCTCTGGTACAGGGAATCGCAGTAGGAAACGGAGGTAAACTGCTTATCCACCCGATAGAACTCCCCCTCTTCCCCCACTTTGGCCAGCAGCTCACCGGTGGCATCATTGTAGTATATCTTTTCCTCCAATACCTCTGTATTCAGCCCGGCCTTATTATTGATGATCCTGTAGGAGGAGCCTGCCACCTCTGCCGCTGCGGCGATCACCAGCAGATAGCTGAGGTATGCTTTTTTCTCCCCATCCTTTTCCCTCATCAGCAGAAACAGCAGCAGGGAAAGAAAAGCGCAGAAAACCAATGCTATGGCCAGATAAAATATCTGTATCCCTTCCTTGAAAAAGAGAACGGACAGAACCAAAAGGACAATATTGGTACCCAGCAGAATTTTGCCGGCCCTGTCTGCCCCGATCCCCTCCTTCTCCTGCCACAGCGCTGCTGCGAAGAGCAGAAGCAGCACGATGACCCAGAGGGAGGACAGCTTCCATCCTATACCTGCAAATCCGTTTGCTACATTCCGTACCACCCCGAACGCATTGTAAATGACTGCTCCTGCCAGGGGCAGCATATACCAGCGCCGCTTCCTTTTGTTCATGGCACACAGGCCAAGGGGTGCCAGCGCCACTGCTGCCAGACCGCAGTAGAACACCGGATCCTCCAGCCAGTTGGTAACACCTGCATAGGTATCCTCAAACATTCCCAAAATGTCCGGGCACAGCAGTCTGTAAAACATGATGCGATAGCCGGGCAGCCTGGTATAATTCAGGATATTCTTCCATTCCCCGGCCACCTGGGCTCCCGTGCTCACTCTGGAGCTTCCCAGCATCTCTGTCAGGGAAGGCAGCCAGGCTGCCAGGGAAACCGCCGCCCCCGCCAGCACGATCCCCGTCAGCTTCAGGATACATTTAAGAGGATTTTCCGTCTCTCCCGGTTCTGCCGCCTCCTCCCTGCCGGAGCAGAACCGGAAGACTCCGTAGGCCAGTCCTACCCCGGTGTAGAGAACGGCCGTATAGCCGTGGTAATTCCAATAGCAAAAAATATTGGCAAGGAAAAACGGCAGCCATTTCTTTGTTTTTTTAAAGCGCTCAAATCCCCATAGCCACAGAGCCAGGCAGACAGCCTCGTTGGGATAGCTCTGCCACATTCCCCGGGCCACAATATAGCTATTGCAGGAATACCCTAGGCCCAGCAGGCTGCTGCCCAGCTTCCCTGTCCCCAGCCGACGCAAAAAGCAATAGAAGAACATACCGGCCAGAAATATTTTCAGCATCTGGGCAAGCCCCATGGCATAAGCCAGATGCTCCCTGCCGAACAAAGCACAGAAATTTTTCAGGGACAGAATGATGGGCTCCTCTGCATTCCCAAGGGACTCATAGAAGGTATAGCTCCATCCCCACTCTCCATTGCCGATCCTGTCAGCCAGATGAGCCAGCTGGGCATAGGTCTGATAAAAGGAATCTCCCATATAAAGAAAAACTCTGTCTCCCGGCAGAAAATCCTGAAACAGGACAAAAATCATGCCTGCCAGCAGGATTCCATAGCACAGCAGAGCTATCCTGTCATCCTCTGCGCGCTCCTTTACCCAGCCATAGAGCCTCCGCAGCAGCGGCAGTCTGTCAGCCATCACCACCAAAAAGACCGGCACCATGACGGCCGCCAGCTTAAGAAAATAATCCGTCACAATATGCTCTGTGATAGCCCGGGACAGACGAATGCCAAAATACAGGACAGGATCGTCCCCGGACGGATCCACATAATAGGTCTCTCCCGTGCTGCAGACTGCCTCCACTCCCTCACTGCCCACCACACAGGCCGCCAGCTCATCTGCAGAAAAGGCTCTGGACCACCGCTGCCCCTGATACAATTCAAAGGAGGAAATTTCTACCTCTTTGTCTGCAGCTATGATATCCAGGCGCCACTCCTTGTTCCAGCCCAGCATCCCTGCCTGGATCGGAAGAGAGACCCTTCTTCCGTCAATCCGAGCCTGATAGAACTGCTCCTGGGTAAAGCCCTCCCCTGTATTCCACCAGAAGATTTCTGTAATATTGCCTGTATGGTCCTCTGTCAGCTCCAGCTTCAGCGTATAATCTGTATACCTGGGTGCCAGGGCTCCGGCACAGACCAGGAACAGCAGCCCCATAACCGCAAGCCTCCATCTGTTTCTGCCTATCCATGCATATATCCATCCTACTCCCGGTAAGGTGTCCCCCGTAACCAGGAAAAGGAGTATCAGGGCTGCCAATGACAGACCCAGGCAATATTCTGCAAAGACCTCCTCCAGAATCGTCCGTGAGAGACGCACTCCAAAAAAGACAGCGGGGTCATTTTCCAGGGGGGTTAAAAAATACCCACCCTCTGTGCAGTAGGCAGTCTCCACCCCCTCACACCTTATCATGTATGACTCCAGCTCATTTGCCGGAAAAGACCTGATCTGGCGGTGTCCCCTGTACAGGCCAAGGGCTGTGATCTCTGCAGCGGCATCCGAATTTACCGGATCCAGGCGCCACTCCCTATCCCATCCCAATGCCCCGTTCTGCAGCGGTATCACAACCTGGTTTCCAAAAATTACAGCTTGGCAGGACTGTTCATGGGTGAATTCCTCCCCCTCCTCCCACCAGTACAACTGGGCATAATCCCCCGTTCTGTCCTCAGACAGCGCAATCTGCAGGGAATAATCCTCTGACCTGGGCAGGGTTATCACGCCCCAGGCCGTCGTCAGCAGCACAGCGAAAGCCAGCCTGCCCTTCTTCTGCAAAATATATTTCCATAAAAAGGCATAGGCACTCTTTAACCCGGGGAGCCTGTCTCCTATGGCCAGGATAAAAATCACAACAAAAACCATCCACAGTCTCATCAGGTAATGACAGGCAATATCCTTTCTCAGGCTTTGGGACAGGCCGGCGCCGAAGTACAGGACAGGATCATCTCCCGCCGGCTTGATATAATAAGCCTCCCCGGTGCTGCCAATGTTCTTCACGCCTGCACAGCTTATGATGTACTTCTCCAGCTCGTCCGGGGAAAATCTCCTGCTCCTCTCATGCTCCCTGTAGACATCAAAGGACACAATGCTCACATCCATATCGGCATCTATGATATCCAGACGCCATTCCGTATCCCGGCCCAGTATCCCCCTCTCCAATGGCATCAGGATCTGTCTCCCATAGATCGGAACCTGAAGGGACTGTTCCTGGGCAGAGGCCTCCCCCTGCTTCCACCAGAAGAGCTGGGCATGCTGCCCCGTCCTGTCCTCAGCCAGCCTGATCTGCAGGGAATAATCCTCTGAATGGGGCAGGGCCATGATGCCCCAGAGAGCCGTCAAAAGCACTGCAATGCCCAGCCTGCCCTTACTTTTCCATAGCAGGGCAGTTATCCGCCTTACTCCGGGCAGCCTGTCTGCTGTGATCAGCAGACAGAGAGCCAGAAAAACCAAGGCCAGCTCTTTTTGATAGCTTCGCTCCATGTGCCTGATAATATCCCGGGAAATACCTGTACCGAAAAAGATGGCGGGATCCTCCCCCACTGGCTTGATATAATAAGCCCCGCCTGCGCTGCAGGCCGTTTCTATGCCTGCGCGTCCCACCTCATAGGAAGCCAGCGCATCCGCCGAAAAATTCTTACGGAAGCTGTCTCCCTTATATAGGTCAAAGGACAGGATGCTCACCTCCAGATCCGCATCCACAATATCCAGCCTCCACTCCTTGTCGCGGCCCAGCATTTCCTCCCGGAGGGGGATGATCACCTGCTTTCCGCAGATCGCTGCCTGAAAGGACTGCTCCTGAACTGCCTCCTTCCCTGCATCCCACCAGAAGATCTGTGTACTGCAGCCGGTTCTGTCCTCACCCAGCTCAATATGCAGGGAAAAGTCCGTGGCTTTGGGCTGCATGCCCAATGCACAGACCAAGAACAGGATCAGTATGATCCCTGCTCTGATACATGCCTGCTTCCAATTTATCCTCTCTGATAGGCTCCTGATTTTCTGATTCATGCTTTTATGACCCCTGCTATAACCTCTTTCCACTGATCCAGCACCGTTTCCCAGCGATAGTTCTCCTCCACATACCGGATGCCGGACTCCTTCATTTTTCTGTATTTCCCTTCGTCCCACATAGCTTCCAATGCCTCCCGGAAGCTCTTGTAATCCCTGTAGGAAAGGCCGCCGCCGCTGCGCCTGCAGTGCCCCTGCAACACGGGAGAGTCTCCGTTGACGATGATGGGCGTCCCCAGATACATGGCTTCCAGGGCTGCCATAGAAAGGCTTTCGTGCCGGGAGGGCAGGCACAGCGCCCTGGCTCCTGCGATGCCGCTGTTCTTATCCTCCTCGGACAGAAAGCCCAGATAACGGACATGTCCGCCCTCCGGCAGTGCCATCTCACTTTTGCCGATCAGCACCAGCGTAACCATGGGCTCTTCCCGGGAGCAGCTTTGACAATACCTCTCAAAATATTCTATCAGCTGCCCGCAGCCCTTGTCCACGTCTATTCTTCCCGCATAGATCAGATAGGATCCGGAAATGCCGTATTTTTTCTTAAAATCCAAGTTCTCCTCCCCGATCCGGGGAGCGATCCCCATAGCCGCTACCCGGTTGGGCACTGTGCTCACGGGAAACAGGGAGAAGACCAGCTCCCTTTCCTCCTCTGTCAGGAATACATAGGCTGCCGGGCTTCCGAACACATCTTCCATCAACTTAAAATGGATATATGGCTCTTCATGGGCTGTGGGCACAAAAACTGACTTTTCTCCCACCAGTCCTAGGCCGAAAACAGCCGGGTAGTACAGATAGGTCACAAAGATAAACACATCATAGCTTTCCCTGTTCTCTTCTATAAAGTCCAGCAGCTCCGGTGCATAAGGTCCCTGGGCTTTGATCCATATCCGGTTCAGCCATCGGTAATTCATCCCCAGGGCAGTGATCAGCCTGCCCGTTATCCTTAAAAGCAGCCTCTGCCTCCTTCGCTTCACCGGAAAACGTCTCACCCTTACGCCGTCCACCCATTCCTCCCTCTCTTTATAATGGTTCTCCCAGGTGGCATAGGAAAGGGCCTGGGTGGTCAGCACCTCCACCTCATACTCCTCCCGCATATGCTCTGCAAGCTGCATGGTATAGGATTCTGAGCCTCCATTGACCTCCCGTCCATACCGCTGATTGACGATCGCTATCCTTTTCAAATCCTGTCCATCCTTTCGTCCAGAGCCGCCTTCGCTCTCTCAAAGCTCAGATACTCCTGCACCTTCTTTCTTCCCTCAGCCGCCATTCCTTCATAAAAATCCGGCTCCTCCCGGAGTCTCCTGATCAGCCCGGCCGCCTGCTCCGTATCCGCATCTGCCCAGCGGCTGCCCTTCTGATAAGGACCGATCCTTTTCTCCAGAGTAATGAGGCTGTAATCCACCAGGCAGGCACAGGTCTGATCCATAAATTCCGTGGTGGCGGACCAGTTGGTGCAGACAATGGGGGTTCCCATGGCCATTGCCTCTGCCATGGGCAGCCCAAAGCCCTCGGAACGGTGCAGGGAAACCAGCACGTTTACCCCGGCTATCAGGGACTCCACCTCAGACCGGGAAAGATTGTCCGTGATAAAATATACATTATGATAAGCCTCCAGCTCCTTCCCCAGCAGCTGCAGCTCCCGGCTTTCCCCGGCATGACTCACCTTGACCACCAGTCCCACATCAGCTCTTTCCCGGGGAAATGCCTTCTTATATGCCTCCAGCGCCCCTCGGGGATTCTTTCTCTCACTGATGCTCTTAAAGTCATACATGACCAGATAGAGGAATTTCTCCTCCGGCAGGCCAAAGTGCTGCCTTCCATACCTGATATCCTCCCCCATGTCCCGGAGAATATAGGGGATGACAGCCACAGGCTTGTCCGTCACAGCCCTGATGCTTCTGCAGATAAATTCAGAGGGTGCCCAGATCTCATCCACCGTGTCTATACAGGGTATCCATTCCCGGGGGAAATCCTCCAGCTCCCAGAGCCAGTAAGCGATCTGGTATCTGCCGTCCAGCAGCTCCACCGGCAGTCTGTTGTAGCTTTCTGCCCAGATGCTGGGGTTGATATGCAGCAGATTGATACCGTAGCGGGCCTCTGCACTGAGCCTGTGCTCCCACTGGGTATCGCTGTGCTCCAGTCCGCCGGGGGAGTCTGCCTGAATAATACAGAAGGGAATCCCTGCCCTCTCCAAAAGCCCCGCCAGTATCCTCATGCTCTGGCCCAATCCGGTTTCCGCCCTGATGTCTCCTATCAGATTGATGCCGAAGGGATGACTCTCCCTGCTGTAGGGGCGCAGGCCCGCCGCCTTCCGCCCCATGATTTGATTGTTCCTATGCTCCAACAGGGACTTCATCCGCACGATCACATCGTCGGACACCACCCTCTTAATCACTGTTTTGATTCCCATGCTCTCTTCCTGTCCGTCTGCTCCCTTTCCATAAGTCCCAGCCCTGCCGCAATCCTGGCTGCGGATCTTTTCCATTGAAACAGCTTCATTCTTTTCTTTATTTCCTCCGGGGCAACATCTCCGCACTCCTGCCGGATCCCCTGCCGGATCCTGTTCTTTAGCTCCTCCTTGTCTCCCAGGTGGAAATAGGAGGCTGCCTTTCCCAGTACCTCCTGCAGTGAGGCTGCATCCGAGGAAATGGTGATAGTACCCACCGCCATAGCCTCCAGGGGCGGCATGCCGAAGCCCTCATAGACCGATGGAAATATAAAGCAATCTGCCATATGATATACATAAGGCAAATCCTTATCTTCAATAAATCCTGTGACAATGATTTTACTCCGGAACTCCTGTTCTATGCGTTTCAGAAATGCATCCATTTTCCAGCCCTTCCTCCCGGCCAGCACCAGCGGGATACGGACACTGCCTTCCTCTAAAAGCTCCACATAGGACTCCACCAGAAAGGGCAGGTTTTTCCTGGGCTCCAGGGTTGCTAGGCACAGCAGATACTGCTCCGGCAGATGATACCTGCGCCGCACATCCAGGGAACGCTGCCTGACTGCCTCCGCTCTTTCGGCCGCGTCCCTGTCACCTGCCTTAGGCTGGGATTTCACATAATCTGTAAATACGTCAGAAATCCCACAGTAGGCCAGGATGATCTTCCTTCTGTCATAGCCGAACTGCTCTGCGATTCTGTCTCTTGTGAATTGGGAAATGGTGATGATTCCCCTGCTGACCAGCAGGGCATTTCTGATAGAAAGCTTAAAGTACCACTCCATCCGCTTTTTCATCGTCTGGGGGCAGTCCCAGCTTGTGAGATCATGGATCACATTGTATATGCCCCTTTTCCAAAAGAGGAGCGGACTCTGAAAAGCCAGGAAAAGATAGATGTCTGCCCGGATCCCATATAGGAAAAAGGGCAGGATCACCTGTGCAAACAGCAGCTTGTTCTGTCCCGGGAGGATCCTGCAGACTACATTTTTCCTGTTCTCGTATTTCTTCATCTCGGGATGGATGCCCCGTTTAAAAAGCAGGATATAGGTATGCTCCTGCTTTTTATCCAGGGCGATCAGCTCCTTCGTAATATTCATGGCATAGCGTTCGATTCCAGAAAAATTATCCGCCAATGAGGTAAGATCTATCGCTATTTTCATATCCCTGCTTTTCCTTTAATTCCCATACTGCATCATGAACATCATAAGCATCTTGGCACATTCCGCCCTGGTTGCCTGCCCCTTGGGATCCAGCCTGTAGCTCCCGTCCCCGTTGGGCTTTCCGGAGATCATGCCGGCAGATACCGCCCACTGCATATAGCCCACGGCCCAGCCGTTTACGGAGGAAGCATCCGTAAAGCTGTCCAGCCCTTCCTTACCGCTCACGTTATAGCCCTGTTTGCTGCCAAACTCATAGAGCATCTTGGCGATCTGTTCCCTGGTGATGTTGTTGTCCACACCAAAGCTGCCGTCACCCATACCTGTTGCTATTTTCCGGCTGTTTGCCCAAAGGATTGCCTCCGTATAATATTTTCCTTCTGCCACATCACGGAACACAGCAGAAAATGCTGTCTTGGGCTTTCCCGCCATACGATAGAGCACCGTAGCAAACATAGCCCTAGTGAGCTGGGCATCCGGTTCGAACCGGTCTGTACCGGAGATACCGTTCATGATGCTGTGCTCATACACATACTGCACTGCGTCGTATTTCCAGTTGCCCGGATTGTAAGCTACATCCGAAAAGGTATTGCGGGTTGACAAAAGGGGAAGATACAGCCTCTCTATCCTGGAGGCCGGCACATAGCCGATACTGTAAAACTGTACCTTATTGTCTCCGTCGATCATAATGAGCAGGGGGTAATAGAGGCTGCTTCCCGCTTCCACCAGCCTTGCATACTGCCACATGGCACTCAATGCCGTCTGGCTCAGATCATAGCCGAATCGGATATTGCCCTGAGGACAATAGCTGTTCCTGAACGCCTCCACCTCAGCCCGGCTATGCCGCTCCGTTTCCACAGCAAGGATATCCACCGCCCCGCTGGCTGCCCAGCTGCTTGCGGCAATATCCTGCAGCGTCCGCTGGGAATTACCGCAGATGGTATTAAAGAAAATCAGCAGCTTGGGCCTGCCTGTTCCGGTGGAGGAAAGCTGCTCCCCGTTTATCCCCATAAAGCTGAAATCATAGTTATCTCTGTTCAGCCCCTCTTCCCCGGTCTCTCCATAGGAAATCTCCGCCATGGGATATGCCTTGTGAAACGCAGCCGTATCATATGCCCCATCCCTAGTGTGATCCGCAAAATCCATCTCCGACTTGAGGAAATAATCATACCGCAGGCTGCCCCCAATGGGATCGTCCCAGGTAACATCCACATTATACCACTGGCCATCCAGCTTTACGATATTCCAGGCATGGGCTTCTCCTCCGCCATAGCCTGTAATATATCTGGTCTCTATTCCCGCCTCCTTGCACAGCCTCTGGAACAGGCCGGCATAGCCCTGGCATACTGCAGTGCCCCGCAGCAGGGCCGAATAGGCACTGTGGCAAAGATAGGTTCCATCATTCACATAGGAGGTATTGCTGACAATATAATCATGGATCAGTTTGATCCGGTCATAGTCTCCCTTTCCCGACAGGCCCAGATCGGCTATCACCTCTGCCACTCTCCGGGTAACCTGAGCTTCCTGCTCGCCATTGGCTGCGTATGTGAATTGCAGTGCATAGTTAACAGAGCCGCCGCCGAAGCTGACGCTGTATCTATAGCCTATGAAATTTGCTCTGATGTAGTCTCCCTCGTCTGCAGGAACAGCACTTCCCTCGGCCATCGCGTCCTCCAGGATCTGGGTAAACAGACTCTGGGAGAACTGATTCGTATAGGTAAGCGTCAGTGAACAGGCAGTGGTTCTGGCTTTTAACATATTCCGCAGCTGGGCTGCCGCCTGCTCATGGGAAGCAGCAACGATCCCCCCCTCGCGGAAGGCCGGAACAGAGCTGTCCTCTTCCTTCTCCAGAAGCTCCCGGATGTCCTCCGGGGTATATATGTCTTTGTACGCCGGCCCGACCCCATAGCCCTCAGCCTGCGTAACAGCCTCTTCTTCCTTCTGCGCCGGCAGGCCCTCTGCCGCCTTTACCGGAATCCCGGCAGCACACAGCAGGACTGCCGCCATCAGCAACCATACCAGTTTGTTTCTCATCTCACCCACACTCCTTTACTTATTTTGAAAGTTTCATTCCCCTTATTTTTCGCCGCCCGGTAAATACAGCACAGATAACTCCCATTCCTGCTGTGCCGTAGAAGACGCCCTTCCTCACCGCTTCCACTTCCACCATAGGCCCTTCCTTTTCTGCCAGAAACTCCTTCTCTGCACTCATGTGCTCTATCCTGTCCTCACCGAAGCTTTTGCCGATGCGCTCCTCATAGATACCCTCCGGGGATGTATACCTGCCCCCCGCAGCCGCCACCATATATTCCATTAACTGATCATATTGTTTCGGTGATACATCACAATACAGCTTCAAAAGCCTGACACGGAAGGTGTCATACCTGCCGTCCCTGTGTACGGAAACCGGCAGGGAATATTCCAAGGCCGCTTTTAACTCCTCCTCCGTCAGCAGTTCTCCTGCTCCGGCAGCCTGCAGCGCACCGCTCAGAAGCTCCGGTGCCTCCAAAATTGTCTGGCACTCCTTCATGGCTTCCTTCAGATACTCCTTGGTATTGCCCGGATTTTCCACCTGAAGCCGAACGGAAACCCCATCCACATAATTCAGGGAATCTATCGGTATGAGGATACATTCGGGCCGCTCCGCCCTCTGCATATAAAGGACAAAGATAGCCAGGCCTGTCAGAATGCAGGCCGACCAGCCCCGGCTGCGGGGTTCTCCCCTCTCCGAAGACACCCGGACTTTCTCAGGCCTCCCGGCTTCCCCTCCGCATGCCCCACGGCAGCTTCCGAACAGCAGCTCGGCCAGAAACAGCAGGGAAAGATTCATAAAGGCATTTGTGATAAACTGCTCCATGATCCCATAGAGCAGACAGGAAAAGATGATGGCCAGCTCCTGCAGCCGCTCCCCATCCCCCTCTCCCGGCCTGAAAGCAAGCCCGCTGTACCTTCCGATCAGGACTCCATAGCCTGTAAACAGAAGAAGGGCTGTGACCACTCCGAAGGTCATCAGGCAGTACACATAGCCGTTGTCCATGATAATCCAGAAATTGGGGATATCCTTCATCCTTGTACCCAGCAGGGTGATGGGCTGATTCTGCAGATAATAGGCCGAAAATGTGAGCCTGGCCTGCAGCAGCTCATCCAGCCTCTGTACTGCCGGATGCCCCAGCAGAAAAGGTGTGCTGAAAGAAAACAGCAGGCACAGGGGAAGCGGAAGCTGACAGAGAAGCCTCTCTGCCCCGGACAGCCGCCTCCTCCTGACTGCATAGAGATTCAGCAGCAGATAAAAGGCCGTTACGGCCACACCTGTATAGCTGAGAGAAAAAAGAAATACCAGCAGATTGCCGGCCAAAAGTCCGACCAATTTTTTTACCCCATAGTCCTTTCCCCAGGTGTAGCAGAGAAAAACCGCCAGGATAAAGTAAGAAGCATGGAATACATTTCCTGTGCTGTAGCCCATCCCCCACCGGATGACCTCCATTCCGCCTTTTTCATGCACCGCCAGAGGATTGCTGATCATGCCGAATCCGGCCGCCAGTACCGTAAAGGCAAAGGAGACCCCGTAAATCACCGCGCCTAAACGGAACAGCTTTTTCAGATCCATATCCTTCATGCCAATGATGGCCAGTACACTCAGCACGATCCCCATTCTGCCCGAATTTCTCCAGGCAGCAAGGGCAAGCAGACACAGCAACCCCATCACTGCCACCTGCTTTCTGCTGTATTTCGTCAGAACCAGCTTGCAGGCCACACAGAGACAGGCGGCTGCACCCAGCCAATAATACAGCCTGTCCCCGCTGTCCAGGCCGATCCCCTTCGCAAAGACCATGATCCCGAAAAAAAGGTAATAAGACAACTCCCTGATTTTATTCCCCATCCTGCCTTCCTTCTGCACATCATCTTCCGATGCCAACATCATCTTCCGATGCTGTGGTATTCTACTTCCTGCTCCTCCATTTCCTTCACGCTGTATACATTTCTCCCGTCATAGACCAGCGGGGTCTGCATCAGCTCCTTATAGACTGACGGAGCTATCCCTTTGATCTCATCCCACTCTGTGAAGATAAAACAGATATTGGCACCCTTCAGAGCTTGCTCGGGATCGGAAGCATAGGTGATGCTCCCCCTTCCCACCCTTCCTTCAGGGTATCTCCTTTTAAAATTCTCCCCGGCCACAGGGTCATAGGCATAGACTCTTGCACCATTTTCCAGCAGCAGCTCCACATTGTCCAGGGAGGGGGCCTCTCTCAGATCATCTGTTCCCGGCTTGAAGGCCAGTCCCAGGACAGCCACCTTCAGCCCGTCAAAGGTGATCATCCTATTGCTGGCCTTCTGAAACAGCCTGGTCTTCTGCCTTGCATTGACTGCTACCGCAGCCTCCACTGTCTCCAGGTGGTAGCCCGCCTGCTCCGCTAGGAATTTCAGCGCCTTGGTATCCTTCGGGAAACAGCTTCCCCCATAGCCGATACCGGCCTTTAAGAAATTGGCGCCGATTCTGGCATCATAGCTCATTCCTCTGGCCACATCCTCAATGTCTGCCCCAACCAGCTCACACAGATTGGCAATGTCATTCATATAGGATATCTTCAAGGCCAGGAAATCGTTGCTGGCATATTTGATCATCTCCGCGCTTCTGCGGCTCACTGATACCACGGGCAGGTGGAAGGGCTCATAAATCTTCATCAGCAGCTCCTCTGCCTTTTTGCTCTCCGTCCCAATGATGATGCGGGCTGCGTGGAAGGTGTCCCGCACCGCCGAGCCCTGTGCCAGAAACTCAGGATTGGAGGCTACCTCTATTTTCACATCATGAACCAGAAAGTCCTTGATAAACTGCTCCACCTTGTCATTGGTGCCCACCGGCACGGTGGACTTCACCACCACCAGGCAATCCTTCTCCACCGTTTCCGCAATCTGTCTGGAAACTGCAGCAATATAGCTCAGGTTTGCAGATCCGTCGGGTTGCTCCGGTGTACCCACACCTATGAATATGGCATCTGCCTCCCGGTATGCTTCCTTATAATCTACCGTATAATGGAGACGGCCGGCTGCATGGTTCTTCTGCATCAACTCCTCCAGTCCCTCCTCGTAAATAGGTGAGGTGCCCGATTCCATAAGCCTTATTTTCTGCTCGTCCACATCCACACAGGTTACATTGTGTCCTACCTCTGCAAAGCAGACTCCTGCCACCAGCCCCACATATCCTGTTCCTGCCACTGTTATCTTCATTTTAAAACCTGCCCTTTTCTATTACTGTTGATTCGTATTATTTATATATTATAGCATACTCCTGCCCTGAAAACAAACACTGCTTGTATTCTTTGCTCTCCTGCTTCCAAAAGCCTCTGCCCTGTGCTATACTACAGCTGATACTATACTATAAATGAGGAGGGAAAAGATGTACAGAAAAGTAAAACAGTATGCTCTTGACAATCACTTCACGGTAGATGAAAAGAAGGGCTGGGTCTATGGAAAAATGAACGGCTTTTTTATCTTCATCCGGCAGGACGGCGCCACACTGGCCTGCCACTCGGTACAAATATGGGTAAAGGAAGGCAGCAGCGTGCCGATCCCCGAGATTGCGGATTTTGTGCAGCAATGTCCTTCCAAATACCAGTATCTTCAGACAGCTTCCTATAATGGCTCTAAAATCATCGCTCAGTTTCAGGGGCTGGGCTTTCAATGGAAAAAAAATTACGTCCCCTGTCTGGATCAGTTTCTGAAAGATGTCACCGCCTATTGCAGCAGCAACCGTCTGGTTACCTGCTGTGAATCCTGTGGGTCAAAGGACTATCTCACACTGCTCCAACTGCCGGACGGAGATCACATGCTCTGTTCCTCCTGCCAGTCCGACGCTTCCGAGGACATCTGGCAGACAGCCGGCCAAAATGCCAGAACCGGCACCTCAAACATTGCCGGAGGGATCGTGGGCGCCCTGCTCGGCTCCCTGCTGGGCGCAGCCGCATGGGTACTGATCTACCAGCTGGGATTTATCTCATCTTTTGGCGGTCTGATCATGGTCATCTGTGCCTTCAAGGGTTATGAAATGCTGGGCGGCAGACTGGACAAGGCAGGGGTGGTCACAGGCTGCATTATCTCTGTTCTTATGCTGCTTGCTGCAGAGCAGTTTTCCTTAAGCCTGCAGATTTATAATTCCTATAAAGAATATTATGACATTACCTTCTTTGACGCCTTCCAAAGCGTTCCCTCCTTCCTGCAGGAAAGTGAGATTATGTCCTTCGTGGTAAGGGATATCGCCATTGGCTATTTACTCATGGCAGCGGGTGCCTGGAGCACCATCCGCCATGCCTACAAGCAGGATGAGGTCGCTACCCGGATGCAGACGATCACCACAGTGAGACAGGACTGAAATTCTGTTTAACCCGGGGAGTATCAGGACTACCTCACCTGCATATACAGGCTGCAGTCCTGATACTCCCCATTGATGATCAGCGGATGGCCGCTGTCAAAGCCGTCGGTAATCCATGGGCTGAAGAAATAGCTGCTGCCCTCCATCCCCTTCACCCCTTCCAGGGACAGGGTATAAGCCGCTCCGGCCTTCACCGGCGTGCCATCCAGATCTATCCTGCACTCTCTTCCCGGCTCCGTCATACTGGCTCCCAGCCTTTTTTCAAACAGCACCCGGCCCGAGGTCTGCTCTGTCAGCCGGATCCATACAGAGCCGAAGTTATCCTTTACATACCCGTCATTGGCAAAATACAGCAGCAGCTCCTCCAGCCTGCGATCCGCCTCAAAGCCCAGCTCCTGAGTGTACACCGCTCCCTCCAGCAGATTCACCTCCGCCTGCTTATAGCTGCAGTGCAGGGTGGAATAGCTGACGGGATTGCCTGCCTTTAAGTTGGCATAGATCAAAAGCAGGGAGGTCAGGAGGACAGCTCCCACCCTGCTCCAGAGGATGCCCGGCTGTGCAAATTCCCTCTTCTCCCTCTCAGACTCACTGTCCGCTTTCTTTTCGCCCCTCAGGATAATCCCCGGCCTGTTCAGTACTGCCAGGCTGACTATCCCTGCCACGAAAAGAGTATGCACAAGCTGGGCATAGGGCTGCAGGCCAAGCTGCTCCATGAGTCCCTTCACACTGCCGTACAGCCGCAGCTCTTCATCGGGTATCTCCATAAAAATTCCCAAAAACCGCTCTGTAACCAGCTCCGGATAGCTATAGGGATATACCTTGCTGATAAAGGCATAGAACAGATACATGCCCGAAGCAGCCGTTTCAAGCAACAGGTTTATTTTGTAGCTGCCGGGATTCATCAGCATAAGCAGCACACCGAAGGGCAGCCAGAAAATCACCCAGTAGTCGTTGATTGCAACCAGCGCCGCAAAGGAGGCAAATATCAGAAAACAGAGATACACCGGCCAGACCATCCCCTCCCACCCACTCTCCAGCCGCTTCCAATAGCAGAAGATACAGATCAGGGCATAGACACCCAGAAACAGACACAGGGAATAGCCTGAATATTCCAGGGCGGAATCCAGCAGCTTATTGGTTCCGTACTGTCCCTGAGAACCACTGATGAAGGGGTAGGCACTGTCCCCTGCAAACAGCAGCTTCAGGGCAGCATAAGGGACACAGCAGCCTGCCGTTTTCACCAGGATGGCCCAGATCCTCTTTTCTTTCAGCAAAATCAGGGGCAGCAGAAGAAAAAGCCCATATACCTTCAAGGGTATGGATACCAGAAAGCACAAATAAAAGCCTCTCATTTCCCCTTTCAGATAAAAATACAGCCCCAGCAGCATAAAAAACAAGGGCAGGGAATCATACTGACCCGCTATAAAGACAGGCGCAGCCAGACTCAGGCTGGACAGCAGCAGAAAGGCTGCCCGAAGCCCCTTTTCCTTTTCCAGTCCCAGCACCCCGGCGATCCGGTACACAGCCCAGGCCATGGCTCCCGCAAAGGCAGCCCCCAGCCCCTTACACCACAGCAGGGCCAGGGGAGACTCCAGATAATCAAAGCCGGTCAGCAGATGGAGAAGAATGGAAGGGAGATTCCAGACCCCAAAAAACAGATACAGCAGTATGTCATAGCCTGCGGGCCAATAGGTTCTGGCATGCTCCAGGGAATACTCATAAAAATGCAGAAATTCTCCCTCTCCTATGGCTTTTGCCATCAGTACCGTATTGTCAAAGGTGGCCTCCACATCCCCATAGAAGAAGCTGCAGAAGGCAAACCCCAGGCAAAGCAGCAGGGATACCCACAATCCTGTTTTTCCATATTGATAACCATGCTCTCGCATATTCTTCAGCAGCTCCTTCATCCCTCTTCTCCCTTCCTGAATTCTTATTCTGATAGCCGGTACTCCCTCTCTGCTTCTGATCTCCCGGCCGTTGTCCGGCATCTCCTCATTCCGGCATACCTACCTTACCTGCCACCATTTTTCCACATATCGATAGTTCCTTCCGCTTCCCTCTCTCTCCTTATCCAGCACAAGCATCAGGATCAGCGGATAGGATATGATGATGGGAAACATATATCTGAAATTACTCACAGGCCCCAGCAGATAGGTCATCCACAGAAGTACCAGGGGCAGGAGGGGAATAGCCCGCTTCCATCTCCCTTCCGCAGCCAGTGCGCAGGCTGCCGCAAGCAGCACCCAGATGGGCAGGGCCACCGAAAAGAACTGACGGATCACAGGCCATCTCAATATGCCCTCCTCCGCCCTGTCATACTCCGCCACCGCAGTATAAAACTGCCGCACACCTGGCAGCCTGTCCCTGTACTCAAAGGTATAGTGCCTGCTGAACAGCCCCAGAGAAATATAGGGATCCACCGTATCCGATTCCATATACCACAGAGGGGCGTTCAGCACAAGGAAAGCCTCTGCATACAGCCGCGGCTCCTTCCTCAGATACCGAAGCCACAGAGACCAGAACTCCCCCTTCTTTTTTTTATATTCCTCTTCATGGAAGGTGAGCTTGATGGGATCCGCGAACTGCCTCTCATACCTCTCGATGTCCGGTATATATTTCAGCATCAGCTCCCTGTCGGCAGCATCCAGATCCTCTTTTTCCTCCCGGTATACATTGGCAAGCTGGCTTAACGGCACCGAGAGCATCTCTCTGGCATACCCCGGCAGTACTCCCAGGCCCCGGTAAACCGGTCCCGTAATCAGAAAATATCCCGCAATCACACACAGGAACATCAACGCCGCCCGCTTTCTCTGCCCCCTGAACACCGCCAGAACCACGGCCGCTGTCAGAAGCATTACGTATATCATATTATTCCGGAACAGACAGGCCGCCAGACCCACCAGCACAAAGCAGGCCGGCCTTCCCCAGCCCTCAAAAAATCCTTCTGCATCCCTGCAAAACTCTGTAAGCAGCAGCGCCATCAACAGCACAAAGGCTCCAAAGAGGATATCCTTGGTGGTAATAAAAGAAAACAGCACAATAGAGGGGCAGAGGGCATACATCAGGAAAGCCGAAACCACAAGCCCCTTTCGCAGGCCTCTTTTTACCATATAATAGAGCACGCAGGTAAACACAGCCGTCAGAGCCAGCATCTGTGCTACCGAATACAGCACGATCCCGCTCTGCGCCACCCCCAGCCGCTGCTCCAGCCTGACACAGGCCGTCCAGAGAATGGTATGAAGGAAGGGCTGAAAATTATCAAAGGGTCTGAGTCCCAGAGCCTGCTCCGTGATCCTTTTGGAATCATAGCTCATTATCCCCGGAAAAAATGCAGCATAACAGGGCAGATAGCACAAAAACATCCCCAGCCACACAGCCAGCCAGCACCTCTTTTTCCCCGCCATGCGAAAGCCTCTTCCCCCTCCGCTTCCTTCAAAATTCCAGAGAAAATAATAAAGCAGCCCAAAGCCTCCCCACCCCAGCAGCAGCTCTGCCAGGGACCACAGCAGCCCCCGCTGCCCCCTGTCCATAAGCAGCCGCCCCAAAACCAGCGATGCCTCCAGGGCCGCTCCCGTCACTAATCCGCAAATTACCGCCTTTTTCTTCCCCACTCCGGCTCTCCTCCCTCATCAGCAGCATTCCCGATTGCCCGGCACAGATTCCTTCCAAAAGTCCTGCGCCCCCTATTCCCCAAACAGCTCTTCCTTCTGCTTCCTCCTGACCCTGCCCTCACTCACCTCATAGATCACATCCGCATTCCGTATAGTGGTCAGCCTGTGGGCGATGATCAGCATCGTCTTTGTCCCGTGCAGCCTCTCAACGGACTCCATCACTGCCGTCTCGGTATCGCTGTCCAGTGCCGAGGTAGCCTCATCCAGCACCAGCACCTCCGGATCATGGTACAGGGCACGGGCGATCCCTATCCTCTGCCTCTGCCCTCCTGACAGACGGATGCCCCGATCCCCCACAAAGGTATCCATCCCCTCCGGCAGGCTGTCGATAAACTCCCCGAGCTGGGCTTTTTCTGCAGCCTGATAAAGAGCCTCCTCATCAATATCCTCCTCCCTGACGCCAAAGGCAATATTGCTGCGTATGGTATCATCGGAGAGATAGATGGTCTGGGGGATATAGCCGATCTGGCTATGCCAGATACTCATGTTCTTATAGACATTCAGATCATCCGCATATATTTTCCCCATCCGGGGCGGCAGCAGGCCCAGGATAATATCGATCAGCGTAGTCTTTCCCGCCCCCGAAGGCCCGATGAAGGCTGCTGTGCTTCCCTTGGGAATGACGCAGCTTACATCCTCCAGCACCGGCTTCTCCGTATTGGGATAGCAGTAGGTCACATGCTTCACGGCAATCTCCCTTTCCAGTTTCCAGGCGGGTTCTCCTGCCCCTTCCTTCTTCTCCTGCCGTCCCTGCTCCTCCTCAAAGCCCTCAATGCTCTTTAGATCCCGATAGATCAGCTCCACCGAAGGGGTAGCATAGAGGATATTGTTCAGATGGTCGTTGATCCTCCCCACTGAGGGCAGCAGGCGGAAGGCCGCCACTGCAAACACCGCAAGCTGAGGGATAAAATCTATGATATCCTTCTGTCCGAAAAACATCTTGATCAACACCGCCAGCAGCAGTCCCGTCATACAGACAGTTTCCACCACATACTTGGGCATGGCAGACAGCAGACGGTTATTTTTCAGCCCTCTCGCAAACTTAGCATAAAAGGCCTCATAGGAGGCAGTAAAAAACTCCTCCCTCTCCAGCACCTTGATCTCCTTGATCCCTCCCAGCGACTGATTCACCCATTGGAACAGCTTAGCCCTGTAATACTGGTTATCCCTGCCGATCCTCTTGGAATACTTTTTCGTAATAAATGTAAAGCCCCCAACGCACAGCACCAGCAGTCCCAGCACGATGGCCGTGATGGACTGGCTCACGATATACAGATAAATACCGATGATCCCGCAGACCGCCAGCTCCGCCACCACCTCCAGGGTATGGATCAGAAACTGGGAAAACTGGGTGGTATCCTCCTGCATGCTGCGCTGCAGCTCTGCCACATTCTTATTCAGATGAAAGGAATATGGCTCTGACATATAGGTCTTCAAAAGCCTGGTGGAGATCCGCATCTGTGTATTGTAGCAGAACTTGATGATGCTGTTCTGCAGGATAGCCAGAAAAATATTCTTCACCACATAAATTACAATGATCACACCGGCAATCACCCCCAGGAAGCCCTCCACGGTGCCAAACCCTCCCAGCTCATAGAAAAAGCGCAGAAGAGGATTTTCCTGTATCTGCCCAGGCTCCATGATGATATTGATAAAAGGCATAAAAATCGAGACGCCCATCAGCTCCAGCACACTGCCTATGATCATCATAAGCATGAGAAGGAACAGGCGAAGCTTGTCCTTATATGAAAAAATATAATTTAATCTGTTCAGCATATGAGCCTCCTTTTTCCCGTATTATACCAATTGATTGACTCCTGCCACAAGAGGCAGGGCAAAAAACAGCACCAGATAGTATCTCACCAGCACAATAGGACCCAGGAGGCAGGTCAGGCAAAGGCAGAGCAGCATAAGCAGCAGGCCTGCTGCCGCCCTTTTGCTGTAGCACAGGGCGTAGGCCAGGGCATACAGCAGCACCCAGAGCATAGTTCCTACGGAAAACAGGATGGGAAGCACCGGCACTGTATCAAAGGTCATGTGGCGGGAAAAAAATCTATAGAAGCCCAGCAGTCCCGGCAGCCTGCTCTGAGCCTTTGCCGGTTCCTCCGTCTCCAGTGCAAAGTAGCAGCTTTCACTGCCCCGATAACGGGGCTTGGCATTTTCGCCGCAGTAGCCGTCAGGTATGGTGAAGGGATACCAGGCCTGGTAGGTCTGGAGCAGGAGGGCATCTATGTAGCTACCCGGAGCTTTTATCCCTATTCTCAGCCACAGCCGGACAAAATCCGGCAGAGTGGAATTCAGGCCCACATGGAGATTAGCCTTCACCGGGTCTGCCAGCTTCGGGCTGTAACGGCTCAGATCCTCCTCCGGGATGAAGCTGTAGAGTCTGGCCCTGTCCTCCTCTTCAAAAAATGCTGCCCCTTCCTCCGCATAGGTTCTGGCCAGCTGCTGGGCAGGAACCGAAAGCATCTCCCGCAGCCCATTCCTGTCCTCCGCCTCCAGCAGGCCGGCCAGCCCCCTGGTCACCAGAAGAAAGACTCCCATGCAGGATATGGTCAACACCGCCGCTTTTTTTCTGCTCCCCCTTGACAGGAGCAGCAGGATGGGAAGGAAGATCAGCCAAGAATAAAAACCGTTATTCCGAAACAGCATGGCCAGCACCGCTGTTGCTGCATAGAGGGCCACCCAGGCCGGCCTTTTAAAAAAGGCCTCCCCCTCCTTCAGCAGCTCAAACAGGGCCATCAGATGCAGCGTAACAAAAGCCGTAAAAAGGCTGTCCTTTGTAGTACACAGTCCAAACAGGGCACAGGTGGGATACAGGGCATAATAGAGCCAGGACAGCAGGAGCAGCCTTCTCCCTGCCCCCCTCCTCTCCATAAGCTCTAGGACAAGGCAGAAGCAAGCCGTGATCACCAGCATCTGCGTCACACAGAATATCAGTACCCCGGCCTCATAGCTTCCCAGATAAGCCTGGGCCAGGGTCAGGGTTCTGCCCAGCAGCCAGGTGTGGAGCAGAGGATGCTGCATATCATACACTCCTGCGGCCACTTCGTTAAACTGGTAGGCAGCATCATAGCAGAAAAAACCGGGATATCCGGCCAGCAGCACAGGCAGCCAGCCCAGCAGCATCCCCCACTGGCGCAGCAGAAAAACAGGGATACCCTTCCAGCGCCTGAAGCCCCGGCAGGCCGCCGGATTCCGACGGGAACCTGCCTCCCCGGCTCCCGCCGGCCCGACAGCCCTTCCTCTGTGCAGAATGCGCAGGCTCCATAAAATAACCGGAAAAAGTATCAGGAACAAGACCAGAAAAGCCAGATGGGGCCAGGGGGAAAAAAAGACATACTGGCCCTTCCTCTCCATCTGCCAGCCTGCCGTCAGAAAAAAAGAGTACAGCAGGGCTGTCACTGCACTGACTGCTGTCTCCCTCTTCGTTATCCCTGCCGCCTTGATTCCATTCATTTTCAGCCCTTTTGTCCTCATTTCTTCAGATCCCTTACCATCCGGTATAATTTCGTATTGAAATAAAACAACACCATGATCAGCTTCTTTTTTGCAGGAAGCCTGCTCTCCATCACAGCCCGCCGCTCCCGGCGAAGCTCCTGCAAAAGAGCTGCCGCTTCCTTTTTCATCCCGTTTTTATCTGCCTGATTGTAAAAATGAATCATCAGATTGTATTCCTGTGCCTTGGAAAGCTCCAGCAGCTCCCTGTCTCCTGTCTCCTCCAGAAATCGGTTTCTCTCCCGATGCACCTCCAGCTTATCCAGGGTCCTGAGAGAAAACCTTTCCTTTGTGGTGGAATCCTTCCGGATAGTACGGCTGTACAGGATCTCATTGACATATACATAGGTTCTGCATCTGTATAAGGCCTGACACAGATAACAGTATTCCTCATGTATCCTTCCATCGGGAAAACGCAGGTCTTCTATGATCTCCCGCTTAAACAGCTTGGACCAGACGGAGGTGGAGGGATATCTGGATCTGTGCTCCATGTCCAGCTGCTTATGCAGCGCCTCCCTGCCGTCCAGCACAAAGACACCGCCCTCCTCCAGCTGATCCGGTGGAGGGCTGTTCCTTCCCACAAAGTTGCATTCCACCATTTCCGCAGCATGGGCTTCCATCAGCTCAGCCAGCCTCCGGTACATATCGGGCAGGGGCGCATCGTCACCGTCCACAAAGCCGATCAGCTCTCCGGTGGCCATCTCCATTCCCACATTTCTGGCATGGCTCTGTCCTGAGTTCTCTATGTGGCGCACCCTGATCCGGGCATCCCCGGCCGCATATGCATCGCAGATCCTGCCGCTGCTGTCAGTAGAGCCGTCGTCGATCAGAAGAATTTCCAGATTGGCATAGGTCTGCCCGCAAAGGGCCTCAATCCCCTTCGCTATATATGCTTCTACATTGTAAATGGGAACAATAACACTGATTTTTTTATCCATATTCTGCTCCTTCCGGCTCCCTGCAATCTGCCGGGCCATCTCACAGCCTCCCCACTTCCTCCATGCACTCCAGCCACAGCCTGCTGATATTTTCCTCCGAATAGCTCTCCCTTATCTTCCTCCCATTTCGTGAAAGCTTCTCCGCCAGGGCTGCATCTGAGGCAATCCTTTCCATGGCCGCCTCCAGGGCCGTCACATCCCCCACCGGAACCAGGAGGCCATTATGACCGGATCGGATACAGAGGCTGCTGCCTCCAATAGGGCAGTCGGTAGATATGGAGGGGATACCCATTGCCATAGCCTCCAGCAGGGAATTGGAGATTCCCTCATAGTCAGAGGAAAGCACATACATCCCCGCATCCCTGATTTTCTCAGTGACTTCCGAAGCAAAGCCTTCAAAGCTCACGGCCTGTCCTATTCCCAGACTCCGGGCCAGGCTGCCCAGCTCCTGCCCCAGGCTGCCCTCGCCGAAAAGCTGCAGCCTGTAGCGGGGATATTTTTTATGGAACAGGGCAAAGGCCTCCAGCAGCATTCTGTGGTTCTTCTGGGGCTCCAGACGCCCCACCGCTGCCACCGTCTCTTTCCGCTCTCCCTCATAGACCGGAGGCAGGCTCTGGGATACCGGATTGGGGATGATCTTTCCCTTTTTCCTGATGCCGGCAGGAAAACAGGACCTGGCCTCCTCTGTCTGGAATACCAGCAGATCAGCCCTCCTGTAAACCAGATTCCTCAGTCGCTTATGGGGACAAGCCGCCGGGTCGTTGCGTTCTGAGATCAGCATTTTATGTCCCTGAAACAGGGAAGCTGCGGCGGCAAAGAAGCTGGTTCCCGGACCGAAGGAAATGATCAGGGCATCCCGATTGGCCCTGAAATACTCCCGCATTTTTTTGATGCGCATAAGCCGCAGTCTCATGCTGCCGCCGGAGGTGCCTCCCATGCTCAGCAGCCGGATGCGCTCATCCAGCCTGTAGGCTACGGTGTCTCCAGCGGTCATCATTATGGTAACATCTATTCCCTTTTTTACAAACCGGTTGGCCAGGATGGAGATGACTCTCTCCGCACCGCCTCCTGCCAGGCTGACGATCACAAAGATAACCTTCACTTCCTCATACACTCCTTCATGTACTGCTCGATCTCCTCTGCCATATGTCTTTCATTCCATCTGTTCAGGATGGAATCCGCTGCACGCCGGCCCATTTCCTCCCGGCCCTTTTCATCTGTCAGAAGCTGTTCCAGCCTGCGGCAGAGATCCTCTGCATCTCCCGGCTCATACAGCAGGGCATCACAGCCCTCCCTCACGTAGTCTGTCATACTGGGAACCCTGGCCGCCACCACTGCCTTGCCCAGTGCCATCTGCTGCAGCAGAGTCATCTGGCCAAAGGAATAGAGGAAGGATTTCAGGGGCAGCACACAGAACAGGGCTCCCCGGATCTCCCGGATCAGCTCCGGCAGGGGCAGCACCGGCAGGCTTTCTACCTCAGGATCCTCAGCGTGGAAGCCGGGATGGCCCACCAGCCTCAGCTTCACCCTATGTCCCTGCTTTTCCTGCAGGAGTCCAAAGGCGCGGTAGAGGGTTTCCCAATCCCGTCTGGCATAGCCTACACAGAGGATATAGGATGCTTCTTCCCCGGCAGGAGCACTCTGCTGCCTGCAGAACAGGTCTGCATCGGTACCAAACTTAATAAAAGCTGACTGATCCACAAGCCAAGGGAAATATTTCTCGTAATATTCTCTCTGCCTGCTGGTATGGTAGATGATACCGTCGATGGAGCGGGAGGCAAACTGCATCAGCCGCAGTGCCCCTCCGCTTTCTGCCGCACTGTTGAAGGCTCCTATATCAAAGACGATATGCTTTGCCTTTATGGGAAAAAAACGGCGCAGAAGACTGAGCGCCACGCCGCTCTGCATCCCATGAGAGAGGATCAGATCATATCCTCTCAGCCGGGGCAGCACCCTCAGGGTCTGCCAAACATAAAAGCGCAGCCTCTCCTTTTCCCAATGCTCCAGCCAGGGAAAACTGTGGATATCTGCCACATCCACCTGATGGGCTTCTTTGAAATACCGGAAGAACCAGTAGGGCTGTCCCTGAATATAATAATCCGGAGGCTGCTTGTCCGGCGGGGGACTGCTGCAGTACTCCACCTTCCAGTTAACCAACATTAAAATCCGCACTGTTATCTTCCCCTATCCTTTTCCCCATCTTTATCCAAATCAATGAACCGGTTTTCCTTCAGGCTGTATTTTCCGCCCTTAAATAACTTGTGCCTGATGACCCACCAGCCGGGTACCCAGATATATCTGTGCATGGCAGGTGAGGCACTGCCTATCATCCAGCAGTTCCGGTCGCACCTTCTGGTACACTCCCGCACCTCCCTGGCTTGCCTGGAATTCCAGAGTTCCTCCCAGGACTGTTCCCTCAGGTTGCCCATCACAGCCTTTTTTTCCATTCCATTGCAGGGTATCACATCGCAGAAGGGGTCTATAAAGAAGGCATTTCTGGACATATCGCAGGGCAGCAGCCTCTTATTTCCGTAAATATAGTTGATCAGTCCATGGTTGAAATAGGCACGGAACCACTTCTTGGGGGACCTGCTTCGGAGCAGCTCATTGATGAGCTTTTCAAAGTTCTGTGCCACCTTCAGCTTGTCATCAATCTTATTGTCCGTCTTACGGAAATAGAAAGAATTGTGAAGGGTAGCCGTGGCAAATTCCATTCCCATCTCGTCGGAAATCTTATACAGGGGCACCAGATCCTCGCAGTTCATATCCTGTACCGTCATGCCGAAGCCTACGTCCGGATGTCCCATTTCCACCAGGGTCTTTAAGGTGCCGTAGCCCCTGTTGAACCCGTCCGGAATCCCCCGGATGGCATCGTTTGTCTCCTGCAGTCCTTCGATACTGATACGGATGCCCACCTTGGGGAACTCCCTGCACAGGGCCAGGATCCTGTCCGTGAAATAGCCATTGGTGGAGATGACGATACGGTCTGATTTTTTATACAGCTCCCTGACGATCTCAGGGATATCCTGACGGATAAAGGGCTCTCCGCCCGTAATATTGGTGAAGGCCATCTCCGGCAGCTTTTTGATATCCTCCAGTGTGATTTCCTCACTGGGCCTGGTAGGATCCCGGAAGCAGTCACACATGTTGCAGCGGGCGTTGCAGCGGTAGGTGACGATAACTGTTCCATATAGGGTTCTTTTTTTCATATACTCTCCTCATTACATTCCGATTTCTCTGCATTTGACCTTACAGCTTTTTTTACAAAAGCAGATACCATACTTCAATATTCTGGTATACCCCTCATCCAGCGGCTCCGCCGTGTAATTCTTTTCCTCTATCTGCGCCAAAGCACTCTCACATTCTGTCTCCATGAGATTAAACTTCGTAGTACGCTTGATCTCTATAATGACTACCGGCTCGTTCTCGTCATAGGGCTTCAGCATAATATCCGGTCTGCCATCCCCACTCTCCCTGTTGGAAACCATCTCGTAATCCTGCAAGGCGCTCAACAGCCCCAGCAGGAAGCCATGATAGAACCGCTCCGCGCTGTCCATGTAGCTGATGCTTCCCCTTAAGTAATATTTTACTGTTTCCTCGAAAGTATAACTGTCTCCTGTTACAACTGCCCGATAAAATGAAGTGAAGTCTGCCACTCTCAGCTTCTGCTCAAACCATTCCCTGATAGTGCTGCGATAGATATAGCGGACCTCCTTATTGGGAATCTTCATGGTCAGATATATATCTTCCCCATCAAGCCTCTGGCCAATAGCCTTCAGATATCCTGTAAAGAACAAAAAGTTCCACAGATTGTCCTGGCTCTTATGGATGTCTCCATAGGTCACATCCTCATGCACCGGCTTTTCAATGGTTCCTCCTTCTATCAGTGTCTCAATCTCCTGCTTTGCTTCCCCATCGGCTTTTTCCACCAGCTCCCTGACAATGCTGTTGGAGGAAGTGTTTGACCAGTAGGGCTTGGGGAAAAATACACTTTGGGAAATGGCATCATCCACATAATTCAGGATGCTCCAGGGATTATAGACCTCCGCAGTTCCGAACAGATAACCGTCATACCACTGCTTTGCCTCCTCCATCTTCCCTGCTGCTCCGTAATACTGCAGCAGGGCTTTTACTTCCTCCTGAACAAAACCAAAGTATTCCGCAAAATTATCATTTAATACAGATACAACTTTCAGGTTATTCAGTCCGGTAAAAATACTTTCCCTGCTGATCCTCAGGCAGCCTGTAACTATGGCAAATTCCAGACAGTCATTGGTCTTTAAGGCTGATTCGAACACAGAACGGATAAATTTTATCATTTGATCATAAAAGCCTTCAAACCATGCATTCTCCAGCGGCACATCATATTCATCAATGAGTATGACGGTATTTTTCCCATGATACTGCCTCAGGCATTCGGAAAGAAATTTTAAGGCTGTAGCATATTCCTCCGGTTCTGCCCTTCGGTTCATAATTTGCATATACTTTTCCTTATGGATATCTATCAAAGCATCCTCCGCAACCACATAACGATGGCGTTCATATTCCCTGCATATTTCATCCACTAAACAGGAATATGCCATCCTATACTCCGGCTGCTTGGCTGACTTCAGTGAAAGACTGATAACCGGATACCGCCCCATATGACGGATATATTCGTCTCCTGCCTCCATAATCTGCTTTCCGGCAAAATAATGGCTGTTGTCTGTTAAATTTCCTTTTGCATCTGTGTCCGCTTCAAAAAAAGTGCGCAGCATACTGAGTGCCAGAGTCTTGCCGAAACGCCGGGGCCGGATAAAAAGATTGACCATGGCTCCCTTCTCCAGGAACTCCTTGACCAAAAGTGTTTTATCCACATAGTAATAATTCTTATCCATCAGAACTTTATAATTCTCGACACCGATACCGATTCTTTTTTTTCCTGCCATCATAGCAATGCTCCTTGATTTCCTCCGGGTTTTTCCTGTTCCAGACATTTCCGGCTATCTGCATGCGTAAATCCCCACCAGCTTCTCACAGTACTGCTCCAGACTATCAAAGGGCAGAGTACGGCAGCCCGCCGAATAGGCTGCACAGGTGTCAGGAGAGCTCCACAGACGGAGGAGCTTCTCCTCCAGTTCTCTTCCGCTGCCGCTTTGGAAGAGTTCACCGGTGAGTCCGTCCCGGACCAGCTCAGGAGTGCCCCCGATGTTGGCTGCCAGTACGGGAGCGCCCAGGCTCTGAGCCTCCATCACGGAAAAGGGGCAGTTGTCGTACCATTCTGAGGGGAAAACCACGAACCGGGCCCTCTGAATGGTTTCACGGAGCTGCTTTCCCTCCAGGAAGCCCAGGTTTTTAATGTTAGGTACCTTTTCCACCTCCTCCTCCAGTGGCCCGCTGCCAGCAAATACGAAGGGAATGGAGGGCAGCCTTCTGCATACCTCCAGCAGAGTGGATATCCCCTTTTCCCTGGCATATCTGCCAAAATACAGGACATACTCTCCTGTCCTGCCAAAGACTCCCTCCTGCCCTCCCAGACTGCTGTCGATAAAGTTGTGCAGAGTCACTGTTCTTTCCCTTAGAATGGGATTGTTGGCCAGCATCTTTTCCATGAACCGGCTGGGACAGATGACGGTATCCACCAGACGGTAGGTCTTCAGGCGCTTGTAGAGCTGAGCCTCTATAGTGCCCAGCAGGCTTTTCATCCTGGAATTATGAATGCAGCGATATTTCGTACAGTTTCCAAAATTTCCGCGGATGCAGCGGCTGCACAGCTCACCGGTTCCGGGTATCTGCAGCATATGATTGGGACAGATCCACTGGTAGTCGTGGGCTGTGTAGATAATTTTCATCCTTTTTTTCTGCTTTTTCTCAAAATTTCTGATGGCATATATGATGGAGGGCGTGAGCTGAAAATTAAAGTTATTCAGATGCACTGCCTCCGGAGAAAAATCCTCCAGCACCCCCGTGATTTTCCTGAAAGCCTCTGTGGAGTAAATGATCTTAAAGGGGTAGATCAGCTTCTGCAGCTTACCTGTGTGGAAATCCATGGAAGCAGTATAGCTTTCCGCGTGGTTTCCCACCACCCTGCCGGGATGCTCCATACCAAAATACTGCACCTCATGTCCCATCCGGGTAAGCTGCCTGCCCAGCTTGAATATATAAGTCTCTGAACCGCCGTTGGGATAGAGAAATTTATTCACCATTAAAATTTTCATTTTCAGAGCCTGCTCCTTTCCCAGCCGGAAGTCTGCGGACAGCCCAAAATCCTTCCCTTTTTACTTTTCATACAGCTCTATGGTCTGTGAAGTGACCTGATCCCAGTTATACCTGCTGCAGATATAATCCCGGCTGCTTCTCTTATAGGCCAGCCTTCTGTCCTCATCCTCCAGCAGCCCCACCAGTTTTTTTCTCAGATCCTCCACATCGCCCTTTCGGAAGGTCTCTGCCTGATCCCGGGTCACCTCCACGTTTTCATGGATGTCGCTGACCAGACAGCAGTTCCCGTAGCTCATGGCTTCGAGCAGGCTGATGGCCATTCCCTCCACATCGCTGGGAAGGACGAAGACAGCCGCATTGGAGTACAGCTCTGCCAGCTCCCTACCCTGTACGAAGCCGGTCAGAATGATTCTCCTGTCCCTGTCCGCCATTGCCCTGATCCTGTCCCTGTATTCAGGGGAATGGCTGCTGCCTCCGGCTATCACCAGCTTTTTATCTGTCTGAATGCCGTAAAAGGCACGGATCAAATAATGGATGCCCTTCTCCGGCACGATCCGGGCCACAAAGAGAATGTAGTCCTCCCCCTGCAGTCCGTATTTTTCTTTTATAAGTTCTGGTTCGTACTGCCTGGGCCTGTTGATGCCATTGGGTATATAGATGGTCTTTCTATGATAGGTTTCCTCAAAATAAGCCTGTACATTTTCGGAAAGTACGATCACCTCATCGGCATACCTGGCTGCGGTCTTCTCTCCCAGCTTCAGGATCCTGGAGGCAAAATTTCCCCACTTGGAGCGCTGCCAGTCCAGGCCATGGATGGTCGCTACTGTACGGATGCCGAACAGCTTCGGGATCCAAAGCATGACACAGGGTCCTTCCGCATGATAGTGGATCACGTCATATCCTCCGAACAGGGCTCTCAGGGTAGCCAGAAAGGAATAGACGATGGCATTCAGCTTTTTACTTTTGAAGGTGGGTATGGTAATCAGCCGGATGCCCTTGTATACCTTCCCCCGCCGCTCATCGTATTCCCTGCCCGACACATGGTAGCCGGAACGGTTATAGGCATCCACCTCATATCCTCTGGCCACAAGCCTGCCGGCCAGCTCATCCACCACGATTTCCACGCCGCCTTCTCTGGAGGGAATACGCTTATGCCCTATCATTGCAATTTTTTTGTGTCTTTTCCTGTTTTTCATGGAACGAACTCCTTACCCTGACCATATCCCGGCAGCTCAGTGCCTCTGTCTTGAATCCTTATATTTTATCACATAATATCCAAGATACACAACCACCAATCCTACTCCGGCCCCGTACACCATTCGGCAAAGGATTCCTCTGGCATATTCATACCGGGACAGAGTACCTTCAAAAATGACCATCTCCGTCTCCTCATCCACATAGCCCAGCACCTGTCCGTCCTCCGGCACCTGACCGGGCTTCAGCCGGACTGAGGGAAGCTCCACCGAATCACAGAGATATCTGGGCACCGCTGTCCTGTAGGGCAGGTCTTCCGCGCAGCCATAGGCTGCCCCCCACAAAACAGCTCCCACGACAGCTCCTGCTGCCAGTACCCCCCGGCAGCCTGCCCGGCATTCCCTGCCGCTCCTGCGAAGCTCTCCCCACCATCGGGAAAAGAGAACGGGCCCCACGCCCTGCTCCTTCCTATCCGCCGGCTTTTTTCTAATGCCCAACAGCCCCGGAAGCCACACCGGCCTTGCCCGGAAACTGCCCCGGGCTTCTCCTCCTGCAAAAAGTACCATGCCCATAAAGAGCAGGGAAATATTCTTAAAGGATGTATTAAACAAAAACGGCTCAGACAATCCGGCAATCAGCAATATGACCGTGATCGCCAGCTCTCTGTGCCTCTTTTCCCTTACGCACCTTCTGATCAGCAGAAAATAAGCCAGCATCAGCAGGCCAAAGGTGAGGATGCCGTAGGTCATAAAAGCAAACACAAAGGAATTATCCATAGTGGTGGTAGCATCCGTCATCTGCATCCCGGAGCCAAGGAGGGTAATTTTCTCATTGGTCAGATAGCGCTTTGACTGCATCAGTCTGGTATTCATCAGCTTATTCACCAGGTCGAAGGCCCTGCCCTGCAGCACCAGAGGCAGCGCCAGGGAGGAGAGGATGCAGGCCGGCAGCACACATTCCACCAGCCCATACTCCAGTCTGGAGGGGTTTTTCCTGTACATCAGATATATGGTGGCTGCCAGATAAAAGGTGGTCATCAGCATCCCTGTCTGGCTGACAGTATAGAGATATACAAAACAGTTCCCGCCGAACAGCAGCAGAACCCACCTCCAGGAAATCCTCTCCCCCAGTACATATACCGCCAGCATCACCAGCACCAGATAACCGATATGCGCCACATTGGGGTGGGCGCTTCCCAGGGCCCACCGGATGATGAACCCTGTCCCCGGCCGCACATGCACACGGAAGGGACTGGGAATGAGGCCCAGGGTGGTCAGTACCACCGCAGGCACATAGGAAAGGCTCCAGACTGCCAGGGCCACCCTGTACAGCCTGCCCACCGGAATATCTTTCAGTCCGATCATGACCATCACCGTCAGCAATATCCCTTTTTCCATGGTGTGCAGATAGCTCATCCCGCCCGCCAGACACAGCACGGCTATGATCACCAGCTCCCTCACGGTATATTCCGTTAAAACAAGCTTCACCGCCAGGCAGCCCATTCCCGCCAGCAGGAAGACCTTAAAGGCACTCTGCCCGTCATACAACCCTATTCCTTTGGCAAAAAACAGGGAAGCAAAAAAAAGAAAATAAAATAGCTGGGGTATGCTTTTCCTCTTCATAACCATGCTTCTTTCAACCTTCTTTCCTGTTTCCTTTCCTGATCATCCCATCCACCCTCCGGGCAGCTCCCTCCGGTGAAAAGGTCTCCTTCACATGCTCCTGCAAC
Source organism: Lachnospiraceae bacterium (assembly GCA_022781985.1). Lineage (GTDB taxonomy): Bacteria > Bacillota > Clostridia > Lachnospirales > Lachnospiraceae > Kineothrix. The sequence continues at coordinate 74,850 of JALESH010000050.1, forward strand.
TCCCGTCCCAGGCTCTCATATTCCTCTTTTCCGCAGTTCCATACCCGTTCCACCGCAGCCCTCCATGCCTGGCTGTCCCCAAAGGGCAGGAGACAGTCCTGATGCTCTTTGGGGAAATACATTTTCGTAAAGGAAATGTCTGTGACCAGCACCGGCTTTCCCAGCTGGATGGATCTCAGTATGTTGATCAGGCCCGATACCCTGTCCTCCTTCAATGGGTAAATGGACATGTGGGAATCCCGCAGCAGTTTATAGTAGGCCTCCGGCTCCAGATCAAAAAAAACCTCCACGTTCTCCGGAATCTCCAGCCGGCTGTCCCAATCCGACCTCACCGCCACAAACCGGAAGGGAATCTCCGGACAGAGTCCGGCTATCTCCATCAGCATGGGCCAGTCTCTGTTGGCTCTTCCTCCGCTGAAGCAGTATCTTTCTCCCTCACTCCAAACCGGCTGCTGAAATTCCTCCCTGTCATCATATACGTCGGGGATAAAGACGATGTTTCCTGTATCCCTGGCCTGATAGGCCGAGAGAATCCTCTCCCTGGTCTCCGGGGAGTTGATGACAGCTGTCAGCCTCCTGTTCTCCAGGGCTCTTGTATACAAAAACCTTGTTTTCTCATTGGGAACCGGTGTGAGCCAGTTGTATGAGATGATATATCTCTTTCCGGCTCCCGGCAGAAGATTAAAAAAAAGGCCGCTCCACTGACTCCAGCAGATGACCGTGTCGCCCCCGCTGCTTTTGGCCATTCCCCTGATACACTGCCAGAGGGTCAGGAGCCGGGCAGCCAGCTTCCCCGGGCCTCCCCTCTGCTCCACATTGGAGATCCGGCAGAAGGAAAAGACAGGCTTTACCTGGTAGCCCTTTTTTACCAGCTCCTCCTTCAGCCACAGCTTATCGCATTTATGAAAAGGGCAGTCATATATGATCACGATCGTATTACTTTTTTCCATGCTTCTTCCATCCTGCCTTCCCTGCTTATCCGGCCCCTGTGGCCCCGCCTTCCCGCAGCAGACTCTCTATCTCCTTTATCCTTGCCCTGTAGCTTTCAAATTTATGCCTCTCCTGCACCAGACGGTAGCTGACCTCCCCCATCTGTAGGATCTTCTCCCGATCCCCCACCAGCCTGTCCACATACTGCCGGAAGTCCTGGTACTCCGCATCCCGGAAAACGTACCCATTTTCGTCCTGTTGGATATAGCAAGAGGTGCCGTTGCTGTCACTGCAGATCACAGGCAGAGAGCAGGCCATAGCCTCCAGATGGGAGATGGAGGCCACCTCCCCCTTGCTGGGCAGGACAAAGATATCCGCCTTTCTGTACTCCTCATAGACCTGCTTTATGGTAAAATTCCTTTTTAACGTGATAAATTCCTGCAGATTATGCTCCCGGATAAACTCCTCCATCCGGGCAATATAATTTTTCTGCTCCTGCGTCACTACCTCTCCCACGATGGTCACGTGGAAGGGAATGAAGGGCTGTCTGTCCCGCAGATCCTTTGTCAGCTCCAGGATCATCTCATGCCGTTTCTGTCCCACATACTTTCCCACGCCCAGGATCTGCACCTTATCGTCTCTGAAATGCAGCTTCTCATGGGGCGCGATATGAGGCTCCATCACAAAAGGAACGTAATAGGAGCCCGGCTTTACATGGGTCTTTCCTTCCTTTTTTTCACCCAGCACCGGAGTAATCCGCAGCCCTGGAGTATGAGCCCTGAAAAAACTGCGGATCAGTCCGCCCTTTCCATCGATCTCCTCCCAAAGCGGGCTCTGGGTATAGAGCAGGGCCGGAATCCCCAGCTTCCTGCAGGCCCTTGTGACGCCTACGTTATAGACTGACCGATCCCTCATGATGACGATATCGGGCTGCCTTTCCTTTAGAAGCTTCCTGAACCTGCCTCCGGGCAGGGGGCCGAATTTGGACTGGATCACAAAGTCCTTTCCGGTCTTTCCCATCCATTTTTTTATGGTCTTATAGCAGTTCAGGGCCGCCCGGAAATAAAAGGGATAGCCCAGGATAATCGGCTCCAGAGCGGAATAATCCTCAGTACCTCCGTAATACTGGCTCACAAAGGTGACTTCATCACCTCCTCTGACAAATCCTTCTATAATAGGCACCTGATTGGTGTGGTATCGGGGCGCTACATACATTACTTTCATTTTGATAACCATGCTCCTTCCTGGAGTTTCTCATACCACCCGTCCCTGAGGATCCAGCAGCGTCCAGCCCTCCCACAGCTCATGCATCAGCACCGGATCAAACTTCTGGGTGTTCTTGTGGACGGATGGACGGATCATCACCTTCTCCTGATGATTGTTCAGCCTGGCTCCCCAGAAGCTGAAGGTAGAGTTGGCACAGATATTGTGCCTGCACAGGCTCATCAGCCAGATATCATAGAAGCTGCTCCTGCCCCTGTTGATATCCACCACTGTATAGGCCTTTCCCTGATACCTTTCCTTCACATAAGGAATGTCATCGGAAAAGATATAAAAATGAGCCTGGGGGTATCTGCCTTTGATTTCTTCTATGGCTCCCTCATAGTAGTTCTCAGTGCAGATGCCGCCGAACATGGCGGCATTTTCCGCATCCAGGTAATCTCCCCTGCGGATATGGATGCTCACTGCTTCGGTCTGCTCAATCCGTTGAGCCATCTTCCGGTTTTCAGGATTATCACTCCTGGGAAAGGTGAATTCCTTTCTCAGATCAGGCAGAATATCCACATAATATTTCTCACAGGCAAAGTAGCCGCACAGATATTTCTCCCTGAAATCAAAAATCTCCGGATGGTACATCCCTGACTCATGGAAGACCTTCCTGCTCCCCGGCAGAAGCTTTGCCTTCACCCACCCAAGCAGACTGCCCTTCCCGGCCAGCGCCTGCTTCTCCTGCTCTGTGCAGATTTTATAATTTATCGCCCTGAAAAGTTCCAGCTCCAGCTCCCGCCTGGCATAGACACCGTCCTGCCTGCCAGCCTCCGTAAACCAGGAGACATCCAGCCTGGCATCTATTCCCAGGCTGACAAACTTCCTATAGAGTGCATACTGCTGCATCTGGTTTCCCAGACCGCCGGCTGCCTGTACAATAATCACGCTTTTGATGTCCTTTCTTCACTCTTCCCCCGCTATCTGTTTCCTCTCAGTCCTGCCAATACCCCCAGTCCCGGTGCCAGTGACCAGGGATAGGCCCCATATACCTGGGGGTACTGCGAGAAGCCCTCACACTCCCCTGAGGCCTGCCGGATCCTGCCGTCCTTTTCACAGGCCATGATATAGGCTGCCGCCCCCATCACCAGCAGCTCCCCCTTCTGCAGCCTTTCCTCTTTTTTTACCTGTCCGGTATCTCCCTCAGGCACGGCAGGTCTTTTATGCTTCAGAAAGCTGCCCACAGCAGCTGCTATCATCCCTGCAGCAGAACTGTCCTCGGGTCCCTCCAGGGCCTCCATCTGCCAGGAAAAGGAGCCATTCTCCCGCTGCCAGGGCAATACCGCCTCTACCAGTCTCCAAAAGGCTTCCTCCAAACGAACATAGGAAGGGGCTTCCTGAGCCAGATAACGAAGCGTGCCGGACAGCCCCAGAAGGAGCCAGCCCACAGCCCGTCCCCAACCTATGATACCATATTTTATCCCATCTTCATATCGGAAGCCATGGTAGGGGAGCCCTGTCCTCTCATCCATGCCATAATCCAGCATGTTTTCAATCTGGCAGACTGCAAGCTCCACTGCCTGCTTTTGGCCGAACAGCCTTCCATACCGGGCCAGAAAGGGACAGATCATGCCGATGCCGTCTACATAGATATGCCCGTTTCCCTGTGCAGGGCGATAGGGAATGCTGCCCTTTTCGTCTGCCGCCTCTTTACTCAGTTCCAGGAGATATTCCGCCATCCGGTCCGCGCCCTTCCTGTACCTGCCCTCTCCTGTCCTTTCGAAAAGAGTCAGAAGCGCCATGCCGCTGAGTATATCATCCATGAAATAAATGGGCATGCCGTCCCTGATCCACCGGTCAAAGACGGCACGCAGAGAGGACAGTACTGTTTCTTCCTCCTCCCACTGCCCCAGATGCTCTGCCAGCACATTAGCCAACAGACCCACCGGCCAGAATATCCTGTCTCCGGGAAAAACATAACGCCCTGCCGCCTTTTTGATCAGCTCCTTTATCTGCTGCTTTTTGCTTTTTTCATGGTAATGCAGCAGCTCCCGGACGGCCTCCTTCTCCAGCCGTCCCAGCATATCCCTGTCTACTCTGCCCTCCATAGCCTTCCCCTTACCTTTCCTCCCAGCAGTCTCAGAATATATTTCATCTCCTGGCATCTGCCGAATGCCAGAAAAAACAGTGCCTGAAATACTGCTGTGATCAAAATCACCATCAGGATAAAAGAAAAAATACTCACCCGGGTCATGACAGCCTGCTTCATCAGCAGGATCAATACCAGTGCCGCTGTGTTGACACCCAGATATTTCAGGGAATCCAGAAAATATCCCCCGGCCCTTTTGCCAAAGCAGACCCGGTAGATGATAACAGGCTTTGTCACATTGGCGATCAGCCCTGAGAGAATCGTTCCGATATAGATACCTACCAGCCCTACTTTCTGTACCAGCAGGATGGAGATCACCAGATTCACCGCGCCCTGTATCAGAGCCAGATACTTGTCCTGCTCAAATAAGCCTGCGGCGGTCTTATAATTGGAGAGAACAATGCGCTCTCCTTTAAAATAATAATCGATCATAATACAGCCGATGACGATATCAGGCAATACTCTTTCCTCCCCTACCCAGAGGATAATCAGGGGGGTCAGCATACAGTAAAAGCCAATGGCAGAAAAGCCATAGATCCAGCAGGCCAGAAAACGATAGACCCGAAACATCAGGTACTGCTTTTCCTTTCCTTCCGTGGCAATCAGATTGCCAAAGCCGGAAAGTACGGAATTAAATATAATATTCACAAAATTCGAGACAGAGGAAACCACGTAGTTGTAGGTTCCTACAAACCCCACTGTGGTCACATCTATAAAGGCTCCTATAATGGCAGTATCCGTCTGCAGCCTGGCCATATCCCCCACCTTATGCAGAACCAGCGCCCTGGTCTGGGAAGCGATCCGGCCTACCTCCTCTCCAGACAGCCTCTCCACACTCCGGTCCTTCAGATAGGGATAGAGCCTGTTCAGATAATAGCTGACAATAATCTTCTGCAGCAGCTCTGCCGCCGCCGCAGTAAAAAGATATAAATAAAAATCAGGGAAAATAACCAGCCCCGCAATCTGCAGGGTAACCGTCACGATCTTGGTGATGGTAATCGCATTTGTCTGGATATAATTTTTCTGCTGGGCATTGACCATACTGTACTTATAAGCCACAAAATAGGTACTCACCGTATTGAACAGGAAAATCAGATAATATACCGTCAGATCCTCCCAGGTATTGCTGCCCGGATCCTTGATCAGATACCTCAAAAAGGGAACGATGGCCAGGCCGATCACTGCTATCACACAGGCTATCACCCTGTAGGCTTTTTTGTACAGAAGCATGTAGGACTTTATTTTCTCATAGTCGTTTCTGGCTACCGGTCCATACAGGCTGTAGTTAAAGGCTGTCCCTATTCCCAGCTCTGCCAGGGACAATACAGTAAGGATGCTGGTATAGTAGTCGTTTACTCCAAGCAGAGTGTCTCCCAGGCGAAGGATGAAAACCTGCCTGAGCCATGCCCCCAGCAGAAGGGTGGCTATGTTCCCTATCCACCCAAAGGCTATGTTTTTGGCTGCGAACTGAACTCTTCCCATAATTTCTCTACTTCTTTCCCTGCCTCCATGGCTTTTTTCTTATATTCAGGCATCACGGACCGCAGATCCGCCCTCACCTCATCCTCATAGTCCTTCAGCCATTCAAAGGCGCCGATCAGCTCCTCTTTCTTCTTTAGCTGCTGTACCGGAATCACATAGTTCTCATGGGTGCCGAACAGATCCCTGGCGATCCCCCTGGCCTTCACAGAATAGCCAACCACCAAAGTGGGAACCAAGGAAGAATAGGCTGCAATGGAAGCATGGGTTCTGGCACCGATGAACATCCGGCAGCGGGCGATGTAGCCCTTCAGCTCCTGGCAGGAGGCATCCTCCAGCTGTATCACTCTGCCGGTATCCTTCAGTGCCTCATACAGCTCCCCCAGGGGCTTCCTGTCATCATTCCTGGCCCATACCACATGGGGAATCAGCGCGATCTGCATGTCTGTGGTTCTGATGATATGCTCCAGCAGGGCTTTATAATTGGCCATGGTAATCCCGGCCTCGCCCTCACTGTCCTGTATCATCGGGCTGATATTAATGCCGATGGTATTCCCCTCTGCAAATCCTTCCGGCAGGGGCAGCTCCTTTGCACCCAGGGTGAAGGCCGGATCCGGAATCAGGCGAAGCTTCTCCTCCGGCACCACCCTTTTCAGGGCCTCGTAGGTGATGGACTCTCTGGCTATGATCCGGTCGTATCGGTTCATGTCCTCCTTCCAGCCCGGCAGAGCCAGCAGCTCAGGCTCAATGGAGCATCCCAGCAGCACGGTTCCGGCTCCTCTGTCATGAAAGGCCCGGTTGGCCAGCATCAGATCTTTCACCATCACCTCATAGCAATAATTATCCCCCCCTATGGAAACGGCAAGGGCCGGTCCTTTTCCCCCTCCCCTTCTGCTCAAAGGGCAGGGAAATACGCTTCGGTAACGGTAGCGGATAAAGGATTCCCCATCCTTCGTCAGCTTCCGCCAGATATAATACAGTACATGGGTGAGCCTGTGCCTGGAAAAATGCTGCTCCTGAGCCAGCTCACAGAGGGCCTCTCCGGCTGACGGAATCAGGGAATATCTGCGGTCCTCCGCTTCGCTGTTGGTGAGCACAAGGGGCGGCTCCTTCAGCATGTGGCAGAGACTGTTGACTATGGCTTCGCAACCGTGGTTGCCGCTTCCGGCATGCATATATAGGACGAGCTTATCTGTGGGCATATGGCACTCCTTTTCTTTATAAACCTCTTTTCAGGATATGATACAGATAAACATACAGCCCGGGGGTATGGGCATATATGCTGATCTTTATTTTATAGCCTCTGTCCAGCAGGCTGACAGCATCCGCATTTGTACTGTATGTCCGAATGACAGCAGAGCATTCCTGAAAAAATGAGGCCTTTTTTTTCCTCTCTTCCTTTGGCAGCAATGCCAGCTTGCCTACTACCAGCAGGGTGGAGATGAGGAGGATGGAGACGGTGCGGTTCGTCAGAGCAGGGGCTGATTTTTGAATGGACTCCAAAGCCCTCTGCCAGCAGGTGATCTGATCCATGTAGCTATTTCTGAAGGATCGATTCATGGCGCCTTTTTCATTGATGAAGTAGCCATAACCAGGATAGGCACTCCGGCAGAAGGTTTTTCCCTTGCGTGCCAGTTCCAGCAGAAAGAGCATGTCCTCTCCTATGGTCAGCCCTTCCTGAAATCTGGTATTTCCAATACTTTCTCTTTTGTAAAGCTTGCTCCAGCATCGGGTATCACTTTGCAGAATTCCCTTTTCCATAAATTCTATCCCGGTCAGAACCTCCACTCCCGGGGATTTTTCCTTCCCGAGGGGGAGAGGCTCTCCCTCCCGAAAGGTGATGAATCCGCAGCCTGCCACATCGCAGTCTGTCTGCCGCAGCAGGGAAAGCAGATATTCTATCATATCCTCTGCCGGATAGTCATCCACATCCACAAAGGCAGCATATGCTCCGGTGCATTCCTGCAGCCCCCTGTTTCTGGCAGCGGATACGCCCCGGCACTCTGTATGAAAAACCCTGATGACAGGATGCCTGCCGGCAAGATCATCACAAAGCCTGCCTCCGGCATCTGCGGAACCATCGTCAATCAGCAGGATCTCCACATTTTTATAGGTCTGGCGAAGCAGACCCTCCATGCATCGCTCCAGATATTCTTCCCCATTGCGGAAGGGGACGATAATACTTACTTTTTCATCCATATCCTATCATTACCTAATATAGCATCCTTAAGATTTAGCGTCAACATTCCGGAACAGAAGCAGCCTGTCATGCCACAGAAAGATCCGGCCCACCCCCACAATCACTGTCCTCCGGGGATGACGCAGCACAAAATACAGCAGGCGGTTGGCCTTATCTCTCACCACAGCCTTTTCATGGAGAACTATTTCCCGGTTGGCTCTGTCCAGGCTGATGCCTCTGATCCTTTTCACATAGCCTCGCCGCTGACTGCGGATTTCATTTTTTACGGCCAGCAGCAGCAGATAGATATACTCCCTGCGGGCCTGCGCCTGTCCGCTTTCCCTCCCCTTTATCTTATAAATATCTGCTATCGTATGATGAAGGATTCGGATCCCTTCATACATGCCCCCATCGTACCTGTGTACCATGGACTCCCCATGACAAAAATAATGATAATACAGTGCCTCCTCCATGATCACCACACGCCTGCAGTCCAGCAGCGCCGGGAGGGTAATATTTACGTCCTCCCCCATGGTGACGGCGGGGCTGCAGTACTGCATATTGTCTTCGATCAGGCTCCGGGAAAACAGCTTCATACAGCGGGACATGGAGATCTGTCTGTTCTCATGGCCCAGCAGATTGTCCTTGACCTCCCGTTCCAGTCTCTCCCCCTCATAAACGCCGGGGGGCAGGCCGTGATAATGGCTGGTGATTCTGCCCGGGCGTTCGATGAGAAAATTACAGCAGATGATTTCCTTTTCATCCCCTTCTCCGGCCCCCAGACGGGCAACCATTTCCTCCAGCATATTTTCATCCACCCAGTCATCACTGTCCACAAAGCAGAGATATTCCCCGGTGCTGGCTCTGACTCCTGCCTGCCAGGCGGATACCAGTCCCCCGTTTTCCTTATGCAGCACCTTCACCCTTTGATCCTGCTCCCCATAGGCATCACACAGAGCCGGACAGGCATCCGGCGAACCGTCATCTATGAGAACCACCTCTATCTGTCGGTAAGTCTGATTCAGCAGACTGTCCACACAGCGCTTCAGATATTCCTCCGCCTTATAGACCGGCACTATGATGCTGATCCTTCCTTCTATCATACCTATAAACACCCTCCCTTCAAAGTCCGGAGGCTTTGTACCGTCACCTCCAATAGTCACAGAGCAAGCCATACACCCTCTTATTGATCCGGCGGTAATCATAAGCCCCGGAATTCTCATATGCATTTTTTGAATATACCTCATAGGCTGCGGCGATCCTCCTGACTGCCTGCCGGATGCCCTCCGGCGTTCCGTCCGTCTCCTCCGAATCCTGACCGAAGCGGAGCACCTCTCCGATCCCTCCCACGTTGGTACTGATCACCGGCAGACCCATACTGACAGCCTCCAGGATAGTCATAGGGACTCCTTCAAAAACAGAATTCATCACCAGTATATCCGCCTTTTCCATATACCCCCTTACTTCCTTCGGAGCAACTGCCCCTGTAAAATGTACCTGGTCACCCTCATAGGGAATCAGCCGGTTATATTCCTCTCCGCTGCCCACTACCGTAAGGCGTACCCCCTGCAGAATCTCATCTGAGCCCGCCTCCGTCACTGCCCGGATGATGGGCTCCACCCTCTTGTCCCGGGAGAGCCGCCCCACGAACAGCAGCTCCTCCACCCTTCCGGACTTCAGCCTGCGGCATCCCTCCGGAAGCTCCGGGCAGACGATGGAATTGCTCACCCGGACAAGGTTGCTGTTATAAGGCCCATAGTCCCTCAGGCTGTCCCGATCCAGCAGCAGGATCCTGTCCGCCGTCTTAAGCAGCCATTTTAGATAGCAGGTAAATCCCTTTTTCACCAGTAGATTTTTCTGAAAAAAGCGGAAGCCCCTTTCCATATTAAAATAGCTGCCATGGGAAAATATCACACAGGGCGTACGGAAGCTGAACAGCTTCACCACTCCATAGGCCTCCGGTGTATGGATGTAATTACAGTCCCTTTTCGTCAGCTTCAGCAGCCTGCCGAACCTTAACAGGCCCTTGACATACATCAGACGCAGGGATCGGGAGGTATTTCCCAGATCTCCTTCTGCTGCCGCCACTGCCAGAAAGCCTATCTGCTGTCCGTAGAGCTCTATCCTTTTCACCCTTCCGATCTCCTCCGGACAGAGAGTGACCCCAACCAGCATAATGTCCTTCACCCGCTCCGGGTGCTCCTCACAGACATATCGGAGAAAGTTGCCGATGCTGGTCAGCTGTCCGCCGATGGGAAAATCTATGAAATTGGAGGTATCGTATATGAATAATCTGCTCACCTGAATAATTCCTTCCAATATAAGTCCGTCCTGCTTTCCCAGGAAAAACGCCGGATATTCTCATATCCCTTTTGAATCAGCCCCTGCCTCAGCGCCTGATCCTCCGTGGCTCTGACCAAAGCTTCTGCCACCGCTTCCGGATCATCCGGATCCACCAGCAGCCCGGCCTCCCCCACCACCTCCGGCAGGGAGCTTCTGTGGGAGCATACCACCGGCACACCCAGCTGCATGGCCTCCAGGGGCGGGAAGCCGAAGCCCTCCATATAGGATAAAAACAGATAGGCCCTGGCTCCTGCTGCTATCCTGCACATCTCTGTGAACTGTCCAATATATTTATGGCATGCTACGTGGGCGGCAGCTTCCCTGTCCATCTCCTGATAAGAGGAGGTGTCGGCTATGCCGATGACCACCAGCTCCAGGGGAGCTGCCGCCTGCCTGTAATAAGCCTCATAGGCTCTCAGCACGCCTTTTGCATTCTTATGGGGCAGGCCGGAGGTCATAGCAATGATATAGTCCTGTACCTCCGGCTTCTGTCCTTCGCCCGTATCAGCCCTGCCCCCTGTCCCTGCCCTGCTTTGATCCTTTTCAAAGGCAACATCATTGACCCCATTGCTGATGACCCGGATCCTTTCGCCGCAGCCCGGCACCTGATGCAGAATATCCCTCCTGGAATATTCCGAGATGGTAATAATGCGGTCTGCTCCTTTGATGGATGCCTTGAGTCTGGCCATAATATAGGCATTTTCCAGAGGGTTGAACACACCGGGATAATGGACATGATAATAAAAGGGAATCAGGTCATGGATCAGTATGGTATCCCTGACCCTTCCCCTCCTCCCTCTCAAAAAAATACCCAGAGGACGGTAGCCTCTGGGAAACAGGATCCTGTCCGCCCCATACCTTTTGGCATATCCGGCCACCAGAACAAGCTCCCAAAGGATACAGAAGGCCTTATTGAGAGGATCTCCGTCCACCTCCACAAAGGTCACTCCGGGCGCCTCAAACTCTTCTCTATTGTATGTGTTTCCAAGCACGATGATGGAATCCGCTGCCTGCTCCTGCAGGGCTCGCTCTCCCAGATGGACAACGATGCTTTTCGCCAGATTGTAAATCCCTATGCTTTTGCCGGCACCCTTCACAAGCTTAAAACAATCAATTACCAGATTCATTATTTTGCTCCTTTACCAAACAGAACCACGCCTACTGTCTGGAATAAAATCCTGATGTCCAGACGCAGGGACCAGTTGTCGATGTACATCAGGTCATACTTCACCACATCGTCAAAATTCTGGACCTGGCTCCTGCCGCTCACCTGCCACATGCCCGTCAGCCCCGGCGTCATGCTGATCCGACGGCGGTAATACTGATTGTACTGCTCAAATTCATCCTCTGTGGGAGGCCTTGTCCCCACCAGGCTCATGTCTCCCTTGAAGACATTGTAAAACTGAGGCAGCTCGTCGATGCTGGTCTTTCTTAAAAAGGCTCCCACCCTGGTGATACGGGGATCGTTCTCCAGCTTAAACATCAGCCCCTGCATTTCATTTCTGGCCTCCAGCTCCTTCTTCCTCTCCTCAGCATCCATGTACATGGAACGAAATTTATAGATTTTGAACCGCCTGCCGTTGCGCCCTATCCTGACCTGTGAGAACAGCACCGGCCCCCTGGAGTCCAGCTTGATGGCTATGGCTACAAAGGGAAAAAACAGCAGGGTGATAAGCATACCGGCCAGCCCTCCCGCAATATCCATGACACGCTTGATCATCATCCGCTTATAGCTGCTCTGAAACCGGGTATAGGTAATGACGGTATAGCTGCCGAAGGATCCCACCCTGCTGCGGTTGGCCTCCGCCCCCGGCAGCTCCAGGCTGTAGTGGCAGTCCACCCCCATATCCTCAAAGCCATGGATAATATCCTCCATGCTGCTCCGGGAAATCCCCGGCAGATTCAAAAACACCTCGTCCAGGGCCATCTGCGTGGCCACCTCCAGCAGATCCCTCCTGCCCGCTACCACCGGAATCCCCCTGAACTTACGGTTTTCCATGTCATAATCCATACAGGCCAGGGCCACGACCTGGTAGTAAATCTCCAGCTCCCTCTCCAGCCTGTCCAGGGTCTCATCCATCAGATTGCTCTGGGTCACCACCATCACCTTCACAGTATTGTGCTCTGACGAATAATAGGTGTGAAGAACCTTCTTGACAAGCATGTGGATGGCCAGTGAGAAGACCAGATTCAGAAAGAAGAAATAACCCAGCACCAGCCTGGAGAAAACGCCTGCCCACTGCATCACTACCATCAGAAAGCTTACCACCATGATCATGATCACATTGTATTGCAGAACTGCCCAGGTTTCTTTGGCCATGCTTCTTTTCAGAAAATTCCTGTTCCAGTCGATGAAAAAGCTGTAAATCGTACAAAAGAGCATCAGGCATATACACACCAGAAAGTGTATATTTTTATCCCCCATATCACTGAAATTGCCAAAACGGATATAGGTAGCGGCGATGAATGCCGCCAGGATGCATATCAGATCTGCAAACCACAGTCCATATACTTCTATAATCTTATTCGTCTGTTTCATTCCTGCTCCATTTCCCTATCAGCCGATAGGATCTCCACAGATATTCCTGCCCCAGGCTCCCGGCCTCCGCCCCACGGCAGCCCCACCTTCCTGCATACATCCCAAGTAAAAAGAGAAGATAATTCCTTCCGATATAGACTGAGATAATATGGGCCTCCACTACTGTATAGACGGACAGCACGGCCAGCATCACCAGCCCCATGCCGTTTCCGGTTTTATAGAACTGCCGGATCAGCCACAGGTTACACAGCACATAGACAGTGCCCGGAAGGATGCCATACCAGTAAAACAGCCGGACAAACCCCATATCAAAATAATAGTCGTTCTCCGGCCCGGAAAACAGAGACCAGGTGGCTGTGGTTCCCTCCCTGTTCACCGAGCCATAATAAAGATCCTGTATCCTTCCGTTTAAATGTGTTTCTGCTTCTGCAATCAGAGGATTTGCAAACCAGTATTCCTCCGGTCTTGCAAACCTGCTGTCGGCAGCCAGGATGGAAAAACCCACACAGACTATCAGCAGGATGAAAACTGCTGCATAGATCCATCTCCTTTCCTCCAGCCCCTTCACATAATGCACAAGCACCGCTCCTAGGATCCCACAGAAGGTCAGCATCACTCCTGTCTTGGAATCGGTCAGCAAAAACAGTGCATAATTCAGTCCCGCCAGCGCAGCATAGCCGTACCACCGCATCCTATTGCTGTACAGATACAGACCCAGCAGCACCAGCATCAAAAACATACAGTGCAGGGCATTGGGATGGCCCAGGCCCAGGCAATATCTGGTCTGTACATAGCCTCTACCGAAATCTGCCTCCAGGGCCAGCTCCCCATAGATCCCTGTCACTGACAGAAGGATCAACAGCAGGCAGCCTCCCAGGGTGGTATAAAAGACGTATTTCAAAACCTTTTCCATCTCCACCCCCTTGCAGGCCGCCACAAAGGCCACGATCCTCAGGATCTCATTGCGCCCGGTGGCCCTGTAGGAAATCAGTCCCAGGATGCCGAACAAAATCAGCGCGATCCATTCCTTCCGGGAATACCGGGTCATCAGCACCTTGGCGGCTGCCAGCAGAAAGGTGATCCGAAAGAGCTGCCCTTCTATCGGATTTGTATAATTGCTCTTATCCACGATGACGATCAGCAGCTCCAGAGTCACACTCAGATACAGCAGCCCGATCCCAAGGCTCTCCAGACTCAGCTTATTCGGATTCTGTTTTGCCGCCTTCCGCCTGTTTGAAATCTGCCCTTCTTTTCCACCTGCCGTCCTCATTGCCCTTCCTCCTGTTTCTCCCAGTTTTCCCTGGGCACAGCTATCACACTGTCCTTGCCGTAAAACTGCCCTGTTACCCTGTTGGTCCAAGCCTGAGGATCTCCGGTCAGGGGCATATGCATCAAAGGGCCCTGATCATCATTGATGGCCGGAAGCACAGCCTCCCTGATCCCGGGATCCAACAGCACCTGCTTTTGCAGCTCCATCTGCTCTTTGAAATCAGCCGCCTGACCGCCGGCAATATATTCCATGCATCCGTAGACCGTAGTCTTTTTCAGGTCTCCCCGGCACACCAGCAGAAGCGCCATTCCCGCTGCTGCCAGCAAAGGCAGCAGTTCTCCCTCCTGCCTGTTCCTCTGCCGGCCCAGCACTGCCCCTTCTACATATATCATATCACCAAACACCATAAACAGAAATATATAAAAATTCATATTGCGGACACCGCCGGAAACCTCTACCCCGGCATACAGCTCCGGCGCGAACATGGCACAGTACACACAGTAAGACAGCAGGACAAAAAGCCCGGGCAGAGGATAGCTTTTTGACTCTTTACCCACCGGCAATGCCCTCCCGATGGCGACTGCCGCCGCTCCGAAAAAAAGAAGCAGCAGAGGATGCTCTCCGATATACTCCACGGCCTGTACCGCCCCCCTGACAAAACAGGAAAGCACCGTCTCAGCCGCCAGCCCCAGACTGAAGCCGAAATCCTCGCCTCCCCGGTTCCTGTTGCCCGGAGACTTCATGCTGATGATCAGACCCGCTGCCTCCAGCAGCAGGGGAAGCAGGCAGGCTGCTGCTCTTTTCCGTTTTTCCGCCCGGAAACAGTAAGCAATGGATACCAGGACGATGACGATAGGCACCAGCAGGGCCGCCTGATAGTTGACCCCGCCCAGCAAAGTCATGCAAAGGGCCAGACCTGCGTACCAGCCTGCCCCTTCGCTCCTCCTCGGTCCCCCTGCCATAAACCGCAGGTAGCAGAGGATCGCCAGAAGGGCCAGGGCATAGGGAACCACATAATGAGCCGTACCGTTATACCAGAAAATGGATGACTTTGTGCTGGGCACGAACTGGATGGCCGCCGCCGAGAACAGGAGGAACAAAATGCCGAGGCTCCGGACACTGTACCCTGCCCTCCGAACCAGCAGCTCATAGGCCAGCAGCGCTGTAGGCAGCAGCCACAGCACCAGCATCAGGGCCGGAACGATGACGTATCCCTTGGCGGAAAACACCTCCGGCTGAAGGGCAAACAGGAAAATGGAAAACCAGGTGCCCTGCCAGCCCTGATAAAACTCCTGTACCGTTCTGCCTGCAGCCTTAAATACCTCCCACAAGGAACGGGTATCCACCCAGGCCCGGCGGGTCAGGATCCCATAACCAAAATCGTCCCCTGTGGCGCAGTCCGTACCGGAAAGCATCAGCACCGGAACCAGACTGAGCAAAAACAGGAAGAGCAGCCCCCAAAATACCAGCCTCCCGCTGATCAGATGGGTCAGCTTCCACTGGATCCGGCCAAGCAGCTTCCTGCCCTGCTCCAGCCCATATTCTGCCCTGCCTATTCCATAGCCGGCGGCCGCCTCGAAGCTCTTTCCCCCATCTGCACATACTCTGACCAGCTTCCTTCTGTACCGCTTCTCCTCCCCCAGTCCGTATTTTTGATAGATATAGCCATATTCAAAGGCATTCAGCTCCCCGTCCTCCCGGCAGCTCTCTGTCAGCTGCCCGCTGCTGACCCCTATGGAAATGAGGGGCTCCTCCGTGTAGGCAAAGCAGGGATTCTTTTTCAGTATACCCATATAATATTCCATATCCACCAGCCAGGTCAGGTTCTCATCATAACGGCCAGCGCCTTCCCCTGCCTCCACAGCCCTTCTCCTGACGATGACCGCACTGGGCGCGCCTATAGTATTTCCCAAAAAAAGGTTGCGCCAGTCCCTCCTGATAAGCTGTGCATCCTCCCCGGAAATACACCTCTCATAGCAGCTCTCTCCCTCCACCTGACAGCTTCCCGAGAAAGCCATAGCCGCTTCCGGATGCTCCTCCAGCAGATCCACAAAGGCCTGCAGCGAGGCCCCCGTGGTAAACCAGTCATCATGGTGCATGATTTTCACATATTCTCCACAGCTTTTCTCTATGGCAGCATTCCAGTTGGCAGCGGGCCCCGACCGGTTGCTGTTTTTATAATATCTGATATACCCTCTTTCCTCTGCCAGCCTCCTGATCTCATCCCCATCCGAATCATCGGTAATGATGACCTCATAATCCCGAAAGCTCTGCTGCTCAATAGAGTCCAGCAGCCTGGCCAGAGACGCCCTGTTATTATAAGCCGGAATACAGATCGATACCTTTACCATTGCCAACAACCTCTCTTACCCCTTTTTCACCATCCTCTGCAGCCTGCGGATGGCCTTATCTCCATAATAAAGAGCCTGATCCTTTGCTGCCTGCCGCCTTACCGCCTGCTCACTATAGCCCCGGCAGGAATGTCTGTCCCTTCGTTTATATGCTTCCAGCTCCTGCCTGCATTCCCGGGCAGTGAACAGCCGTCCCCTTCTGTCCTGATACAGAAAGCCTTCATATATATTCTGCTCAGAAGCCCAGTAGCCGTCCGATACATTATGCCTGGCCCAATATTTGGGAGCTATGACTTTTTCCGCCGTGGTACTGGTAAAGGCCGGGAAAAAGCCAAAGGTGGAATTGGACAGGATCAGGTATCTGGCATTTTTTATGGTGACATAGTCCCCGGCCAGGTCAAAATGATGAGCCTTCACCTCCGGCAGCACCCGTCCGGCTGCCTCCACGTCATCCGTCACCACCATGAATTCCATATCAGAGCGTATTTTTCTCATATTGTCCATGGCATCCAGCCAGTATTTTCTCCTGAGAAACAGCACCCGGCTGTCCGCATATTCCCCGCCCCGGATATTGATAATGCAGAGGTTATCCCGGGTAAATGCATGAGAATCATACTCCTCCTTCACCCGCAGCCATTCCCTGATCTCCGCCCTGTGGTGGAGAAAATACCTTTCCGCCTGCAGATTCCCATACAGCAGTGTATTGTCGGGAACACCATACACTCCCTCATCCGCTCCGGCCACATAGCAGCCATGGGTCATGTCGTGGACACAGGTTCTCATATACAGCCGTCTGTCAGCCTCCCTATAGGCACCATATGCCGACACCTCTTTTACAGGCCTGCCCAGATCCATATCCATAAAATACATTCCCCTTTTGCTGTGGATGTTCACTGCCAGCTCCTCCTGCCCTGCCGTGCCGAAGTCATAGCCCAGATCCCGGGCGATACATCTGGCTGAAACATAACAAAAAAGCTGGTTGCCCAGGCCCTGGCCTTTTAAAAATTCTGTTCCTATCATTTTGCTTCCTCCGGGGGGCCTTCCTTACAACACCCTGTAATCCATCATCACTCACCCCACCCCAGCATCCTCCTTAGCCGCCGGAACCGCCTGCCCTTCTCCAGTTCCTTTTTCTGCATCACAGCTTCCCGTTCTGTCAGCTTCCTGTCAAAAGCGGCCTCATCCTGCATCCACTCATTTTCTTCATAGGAGGCTTCAAAAATAACCGGGAGCATCCTCTCGATCATATGGGCTTCCGAAGGGAAGCTGGGATCCAGGCCGTAATTCATCAGCTTATTCAGGTTGCGATAGAAAGCAGGGCTGTGCTTCCTGACCTGCTCCCTGCGCAGGATATAACAGGCACCAGGGGAAAACAGGCAGTATCTGGGAATCACCGGATCCTTATAGATAAAACGCAGCAGCTCGTCGAAGTCGTCAAAATATCTGTGAGGATGGTTGGGAGAATCAACATACCAGGAGGTATTCTCCTCAATGTACTGGCACTCGGACACCAAGCTGGAGATGTCACTCAGGGGCAGGTCTTGTCCCCGGCCGCAGCTTCCCTTTTTAGCAAATCTGGCACGACTCTCCCTGTCCTCGTATAGATAAGTAAAGTACCGGTTGTCATAGACCCTGTCAAAATATTCCCTGGAACAATGCCGGCCCAGCATGTTGCCCTTGCAGATGCACATCACCTGGGGCAGGGTGTCAAACTGCTCCCCGAAAAAATCGAAGTAGGTGGTAATATTATGCCCTGTGTTCTCCACCTGAATAAACCGGATGCCCTTTTCCTCCATCAGCCCGGGAATCCTTTCATCGGTAGAGGCATCCACCACCAGGTAGTCCCGGCAGTAAGAAAGCAGTTCCTCCGGCACCGTATTAAAATTGTGAATAAGAAAAAAATTGTCTGTTTTTTTCATTTTTATTCCAAGACTCTCCTCCAGCACCTTATTTCCAGAATTCATACCACCTTGGCTTCTTATACAGAAGGTATTCATACCGGTCTATATTTTCCCTGAGATATTTCGGAAAAGTACCATCGATCTCCACCTGTACCATCCGGGCATCTCTTCCGAAAATATCCCGGTGGCTGCGGATATTCTTCTTTACTCTGGACAGGGTGGAGCGGTTGTTGTATTCCTGGTGGGCCGCACTTTTTATCTTGTACTTTACCCTTTCCTCCACCGACTGATTTTTGCCGCCTCCCATGTAGCTGAAATGCCAGCCTCCGTCCGGTACGCGGATGCCGATTTCCTTCTGCTCCTTATTCCGCAGCTCCTCCGTGGTGTACTTCTCCAGCATACTGCAGCGGCACACCTTGGTGCCCAGCCACATGGGCCTGTCCACGCCCTCAAACTCTCCTGTCACCGAAAGCAGCCTCCCCGATACCTCCTCCATATTCAGAAAGCAATAGAAGAGCCGCTGGGCCAGCATATAGATTTTCCCCTCCTCCACCTGAGGAATCAGGGTTCTCAGGGTCTCAGGATCGGGGATCTCATCCACATCACTGAAGACCAGGATGTCCTGGGGCTGACAGCCGGCCAGCCCCCTTGCCACCGCGCATTTCTGATGGTGATCCCTGGTAAATGCATCACAGTCCATAGGGGTATCATCCACCACATTATGGATAATCTTATGCTCAAACTCCCGAAACAGGTCTTTATTTTCCGCATAAAAAAGCGGCTTGGAATCCCCGGAAAAGGTGACGGTAGACTCACTGATGACAAACCGATCCACCACATCGTTTAAAATATGCATCCTTAACAGTAATATATCCAACTCGTTAAAAAACTGAAAACTATCATAAACCATATCTGTCTGCCTCTACCTCCCATGCAGCCTGCTATCTGTGAAACCTGGGATACTCCCCATTGGTACCGGCCCATTTGTGGAAGACAAAGGGCCGTATGCCTGCCACTTCCGGAATCATGGATTCATGGCCAAAATACCTTGCCACCTCCAGGGGCGCATACCTCATCCCTGCCGCCTCGAACAAATGCCTGTTCTTGCAGCAGATAAATCCGTCCTCATTAAAAAAACCATGATCCGCCTCAAAGGGAATCCCAGCCTTCTCCGGGAACTCCAGCAGCCTTTTGCTCCTGATGGACACACTGTTTCCCACCCGGCAGATATTTCCGTGGATATCCCTGTAGGAAAAATCATCCTTGGGCAGGGGAAAGGGCGAGCCGATATAATCATAATCCAGAAACTCATCCCGCCACATATCCGGATTCACCACAAAGCCGTCATAATGTACCAGCAGCATAAAATCCGTATCTATATAATGATGGATCTTATAAATCATATTATAATTAAAATCATCAATAGTTTTCAGCCTGGCGATATGCTTATACTGAATCCCTCCGGGCAGAAACAGGGGCCTCCTGTGGGTGATCAGCACCACTGCCCCAAAGTCGATCCCCTTTCTGCTGTATTCCAGAGCCTTCACCGTCTCCCTTACCCGGACACTGGTCATGGCTGCCAGCGTCACGCGGGGAAGCTGCAGCCTGCCGTCTTTATATACACTCATTCCTTATTTCTCCCTGTGAAATGTCTGCCCCTCTACCCGATACACCGCATCACACTTTTCAATAGTGGTCAGCCTATGGGCTATGATGACCAGCGTCTTCTTTCCATGAAGCCTTTCGATGGCCTCCATAATCGCTGCCTCTGTATCGTTGTCCAGTGCTGAGGTGGCCTCATCAAATATCATAATCTCCGGGGAGGTATACAGAGCCCTGGCGATTCCCAGGCGCTGTCTCTGGCCTCCGGAGATACGTACCCCCCTCTCTCCTATGCTGGTATCCAGCCCGGCAGGCAGCCCCCGGACAAACTCATCCATCTGTGCTTCCTTCAAGGCATACCAGACCTGAGCCTCATCGATCTCCTTTTCCTCCACACCATAGGCCACATTATTGCGTATGGTGTCGTCCAGCATAAAAATCATCTGAGGCACATAGCCAATTTTGGCATACCAGCCCGGCAGATTGGTTTTGATATCCACTCCATCCACCGTTACCCTGCCCTTTTGGGGATGCAGGAGTCCCAGCAGGATATCCACTGTGGTGGATTTTCCCGCCCCGGAGGGCCCGATGAAGCCCACCGACCCGCCGATGGGAATGGATACCTCCGCATTCTTCAGGATGTCTGTCTCCGTGTTGGGATAACGATAGGTAATGTCCTCCAGCTTCACCTCCTTTGTAAAGCTCACGGGCTCTATCCTTTCCTCCCGGGAGAACAGTGCCTCCGCTTCCCCATCCTTTTCATGGCTCCGGATGATAATATCCTCCACAGCAGACAGGGAAGGCTCGTAGTAGGCAATATTATTGATATAAGTAGAAAGCTTGTTGGCACTGGGCATCAGCTTAATGGCCACTGCAGCCAGCATACCCACCTGCTTCAGCATATCGGTAATATTGTTGCCCTGAGCCAGAAAAACAGCCACAATCAGCAGAATGCCGCACATACAGACGGTTTCTATCAAAAGCCTGGGGATGTTCTGCATGGAATTCTGCTTTTTCTGTATGGTATTCAGCCTGTCTGCGCTTTTTTCATACTGCTCTACAAAATACCGCTCCTTGTTCAGAACCTTGGTTTCCTTCATGCCGTTGACTGCCTGCATGATCCATTTGGTAGTCAAAGCACTGTTCACCTGTACCTCATGGCCAAACCGCCTGAGCACCGGTCCAAGCAGCTTTTTATTGGCCAGCAGAATGCCGCCCAGCACCAGGCACATGACCAGAGTCATGACTGGGCTGATCACCAGGGCCAGCGCCAGCAGGGCCGCAAAGATAAACAGCTCTGTAAAAAGCTGCAGAAAGGTCAGCAGCAGATTATAGGAGCCATTCACATCGCTCATGATATGACGCATGACCACCGGCGTGCTGGCATCCAGATAAAATTCGTAGGGCCTGCGCACATAGTCCTTAAAAAGATTCCGGGAGGTATGGAACTGTCCGTTATAAATAAAACGGTACTGTGCATAGTAAAGGAAATAAAGATAGACATTCTTCACTACAAAGATCAGGCTCAGCGCAATGGCCAGCAGAATGAGGAATCCGTTGGTGTCCGTCAGCCCGAACAGGTCATAAAAATAATTCAGATACTTATTATCATAGATGCTGCCCGGCTCCATGGCCACCGTAATGAACGGAATCAGCATAGAGGTACCCATGGTCTCCAGACCGGCTCCAACCAGCATCATAAAAAGCAGGAGAACCAGCATCCTTCTCTGCCTGTCCGTCAATATCCGGATCACTCTCTTCATCAGCTTCATAGCTTCTTACCACGCCTTTCCAGTGCCCTGCAGCCGGGCTCTTTCCTCATCCGCCGCTGCGCAGCGGGATCACATATCTGTCATAGAGCTTCACCACCCGGTAATACAGTCCCGGCAGCCAAAGCGCCAGCCTCATCCTCACCCGGTCTCCCGCCGTCACATAGTCCTTTTTATATATCCTGCGAATACTGTCCCTGTCCGCTCTCAGCTGTCTGACTATCTCCAGGGCAAAGCACCGGGTCTGCTTCCCTTCCATAAAATCAAGATAATAAAACAACAGCCGTCTGTAAAAATGATAGGCCGCCTTATCCGAAAGCTCAGCCATCCCCTGCTCCCGAAGATGGGCGATCTGCTCCCTCCAGAACGGTATCTCGTCCCGCAGCCTCCGCTCCCCGGCCTTTTCATTCATAATGCTTCCCTCTCTGTCCAGCACATAATTATAATATGCCGTATCCAGATATGCCAGCCTCTCCATCCTGCAGAAGGCTCTGGTGGTAAACATGATATCCTCCGAGTTTTTCCCCACCGGAAAACGCATATCTGCTATCAGCTCCCTGGCAAACAGCTTGCTCCACACGGAATTGTAGATCAGATATCTTTCATCTCCGCAAAGATACACCTCCAGAGCCTCTGCTCTTGATAATAATACACTATTACCGGCAGAACCGTCAATCATACCGCTTTTTGTAATCTGCTTATAGCGGCAGGCCGCAATCTGAGCCTTCCCCCTTTCGCAGGCTTCATACATGGCCCGGTACATATCCGCCTCTATCCAGTCATCTCCATCCACAAAGCCGATGTACTCTCCCCTGGCCAGCTCCATCCCTGCATTCCTGGCATCCGACAGACCTCCGTTGGCCTTATGGATGACCCGGATCCTTCCATCCTTTGCCGCATAGTCATCGCAGAGCCTTCCGGAGCCGTCCTCAGAGCCGTCATCCACCAGAATGATTTCCAGATTGGAGTAGGTCTGGGAACGTATGGAATCCACGCAGCGTTGGATGTATTCTTCTATATTATATATGGCCACGATGACCGAAATCAGCTTCTCCTCCATGGAGACCTCCTCCCATCCCCATCCGATTCCCAGATGCATCCACCCGCAGCATTGCAGGGGTATATATATCTCTGCACTCACAGGTATTCAGCCACCTGTCCGGTGCCGCCACCACCTTATCTCTCCCTTCATTCAGCCAGGCTCCCCACCAGCTGAAGCTGCTGTTGGCAATGATATGGTGGCTGCATCTGCTCATCAGCATCAGGTCGATATAACCGGTTTCCTCATGGGTTCCCTGAATCACCGTAAAAGACCGCCCAAACCGGGCTTCCTTCTCCCGCCCCCATCCCAAGGCCCAGACCGGATCATTGGAAAAGATAAAAAATTCTGCATGGGGATGCTTTTCCAGCAGCAGCCTGATGGCTCCCTCATAGTAGGCTTCGGTGCAGATACCGCCGTAAACCTGCTGCGCCTGAAGGTAGTCTCCTCTTCGGAGGTGGATGCTGACTGCACAGGCAGAAGCTATCCGTTTCTCATATTCCCTGATCTGTGCCTGGATTTCCTTTGGAACCGGTACATTCCGAAAGCGGAAGGCCTCCCTCACCCGGCTCTCTATATCCTTAAAATAACGCTCACTCTGAAAGCAGCCGCAGAGATAGGCATCCTCCTTCTTTAATACCTCTTCGTCATAATCTACGGACGCCTCATGGTATTCCCTGCTCCTTCTTCCCAGCAGCCTGCGGCGGAGGCGATGGAGGGGCTGCATGGAGGCATCTGTTATCTCTTCAATCTCTTCCTGAGAGGCTTTGGGGTAATCAACGCCGAAGACAGCGAGCCTGATGGGCCTGGCATTGTCCAGCCTGTACTCGGTGACATCGTCAAATTTCACCTCTCTGCCCAGGGAAACCAGCTTCAGATAAAGCCCGTACTGGAACATCTGATTACCCATCCCGCCCGACATCCGGATAATATTCATCGCCCTTCCCCCTGTCCTTCGTACTGGGTGCACATCCACTCCTGGAACATAAGGATGAACCAGATCTGTATCCGCCATATCCCCCTTATGGTATAGTCTTCCCATATCCGCCATACCGTATCAGGGTTTAATATGTCCTGCCTCTCCAGCACCCTGCGGTGGATCAGACCCTCTGCCCACTCTCTCAGCTCCGGCTTCAGCAGCCATTTGTGGATGGGAATGGAGAATCCCTTCTTGGGACGCTCCAGCATTTCCCTGGGGACGTATTGATAAAGCACATCCCGCAGCACCTTTTTCCCCACAGTACCCTGCCGCTTGTACTCTATGGGCAGAGACCAGGCAAATTCCACCACATCCTTATCCAGCATAGGCACTCTGGTTTCCAGTGAAACCGCCATAGCCGCACGGTCCACCTTGACCAGGATATCATCAGGATGATACATCAGCATATCCATCAGCATGATGCTGTGGTTCACCTCCTTCAGACAGTTCTGCTCAAACTCATTGTATTTATAAGGACAATACCGATGATCCTTTGCAATCTGCCTGGTCAGGGGATCCGTTTCAAAGGAAATCTCATACAAGCCGCCGGGACCCTTTGCCCCCAGCAAAGCGGCCATTGTCCGGTAGATGGGCTTCTTTGCCAGGGGACTGTGCAGGAGCAGACTGCTGCAGGGCTTCCTGACAGCATAGGGGATCCTTCCCATCTTATTCCATATTCTGGTCACCGACTCATAGGAGGTATAGCCGCAGAAAAGCTCATCTCCGCCATCACCGGAAAGCGATACCGTCACATGCTCCCTGGTCATCCGGCTTACCAGATAAGTAGGGATTTGCGAGGAATCTGCAAAGGGCTCGCCAAACATATGGGAGAGCTCCGGGATGACAGAGACCGCGTCCTGCTCTGTAATATACAGCTCTGTATGCTCCGTGCCCAGATGGCCTGCAATCTCTCTGGCGGCATCGGCCTCGTTGTAGCCCTCCTCATACATGCCGATGGTAAAGCTTCTTACCTTCCTATGGCTCAGTGACTGCATCAGGGCCACAATGGCGCTGCTGTCTATGCCCGCCGACAAAAAGGCTCCCACCGGCACATCGGCAGCCATCTGTTCTCTGACAGAGGCCTTTAGGAGCCGCTCCAGCTCCTCCGCTGCCTCCTGCCTGCTGCCTCTGAAAAGATTCGCCTGCCCCTTTTTTGCTGTTTCCTTCATGGACCAGTAGGGCATAATGGAGAGTTCCTGCTTCCCAAAGGGGAATTTCAGCCTGGCCACGGTTCCCGGCTCCAGCTTCCAGATGTCCTCATAGATGGAGTAGGGTGCCGGAATATATCCATGGGTAAAGTAGACATCCAGCACTTTCGTATTAATCCTGTTGGAAAAGCCCTCCAGCCGACTGATGCAGCCCACCTCGGAAGCAAAGGCAAAGGCCTCATCGCCGATAAAACCATAATAGAGTGGTTTCTCACCCACTCTATCCCTGAGTAAAAACAGCTCTCTCTCTTTCCGGTCGTAAAGTGCAATGGCAAACATTCCCTTGCACAGCCCTATAGCCTGCTCCACACCATAGGCCTCCATGGCCTCCAGCAGCACCTCCGTATCGGAGCTTCCCCGAAAAGTCTCCGTCTTCCCCTCTTCCAGCAGCCTGTCTGCTATCTTTTTATAATTATAGATCTCCCCGTTAAAGGCCATCACATATCTGCCGCTGTGGGATTCCATGGGCTGAGAGCCTGCAGGCGAAAGGTCCAGAATGGAAAGACGCCGGTGTCCCAATACCACCCTTCCATCCTCCGATGCCCAGTCACCGCCTGCATCCGGCCCCCGATGACGCATCCGCTCCTTCATCCTCTCTATGTTGACCTTCCAGTCTCCCCTAAGATTACAAAATCCTGCAATACCGCACATCCTGCTACTCCTCCTTCATGATTTCTGCAAAATCCCCCTCAGCGATCCGTCTGGCAATAACTCCCCGGGCCACCTCCAGCTCCTTCCTCCACTGCTCATAGGAAGCATCCCAGTCCTCATAGCCCTCACTGCCCCTCCTGTCGGGCAGCTCATAATTTTCCATAATATAACGTCCCAGAAAGGCTGTGCACTTCTCTGCGCCAAGGGCATTGGCATGTCCTCCGTAATCGCTGAAATCCGTGGCAAAATCCATGCCTATCTCCTCATAATAATCGTTCAGGTTCAGAAACTCATATCCATAGCTGCCGATAATATCCTCCATATAGTTATACATCCTCTGCTTTTCCTCCTCCATCACCGTGGGTGACAGGATAAACAGCGCCGGAAGCTCCTCTTCTTTCAGATAATCCAGCAGATCATAGAGACATTTCTCCTGAAACTCCGGTATGGGCTCCTTCTCCGTAATGGAGGAAGTATCCACCGCCTCACAGGGGCCTACCTCATCGGTCATCACATAGCCCTTCCGGCTATCCGGCTTCTCGTAGCGGAAGCAGGCGATCTGCTCCGGCAGTACCATAGTTTTCCAGTTGGAATGATATTTAAAAATGTCAAAATAATAGGTGTATCGCTCCGAAACGTCGTCCACCATGGCATTCACCGTCCTGATCCGGTTCCAGGAGTATTTCATGTTGTCCGTCACTCCCCTGGTATATGCCATGTTGTTGGTCAGATCCGTATCCCTGGCCGTATACATCCTCATTTCAAACACATACAGCCTGGGCTCCTGAGTCTTTCTGACCTCCTCCGCCAGATAAGGAGCCGCCACCGGCCGCTGGAGGTTGGTGGATATGGGATAGGAGGCGATTCCGTACTCCCCCCAGAGCATGGGAGCTGCGTAATAAGGATATACCGGGCTGGAGCCTATCATCACCATATCAATGGTATTCTCCGGCTCCGCATAGAATCCTGTGAAGCGGTCCTTCACATCCCCATTTGTCCTGATGATATAGGTTACTGTCATCAGAAGGTAGAGGAAAATCACTATGAAAAGAACGGATCTTACTGCCTGTTTCCATGTCATTCCGGTTTCTGTGCCCCTTTCCAAAGCCTATGCCTTTCTCCGAGCCTCTGCGGCCCTGTCATGCCCTGCAGGAGTGCCTGGATTTGTTTTTTAATTCTAGCATATACAGTATAACAGATTCAATAAGTAATGGATTTAAATTTGGCTGAAATTTGCATTCCTCTGCCCTATGCATTATAATGGGGTTAAGATACGATCTCACATTACAACCAGATGAAAAAGGAGAAAACCATTATGAATTACCTGGCCGTTGATCTTTACCATGATTTCGAATGCATCGCAGATGCGTGTCCCAATACCTGCTGCGCCGGATGGCGCATTACGATAGACCAGGCCACTTGTAAAAAAATGATTGAGCACCAGGATGCATTAGGCGTACCCGCTTCTGATTGGCTGATTGAGCAGAACGGATCCACCGTGGCCAAGCTTTACAACCAGCGATGTGCCATGCTGAATGAGGACAATCTGTGCAATGTAGTGCTTAAGCTTGGCCCTGAATACTTATCCGACACCTGTAAGCTTTACCCTCGCAAGTGTCAGCAGTACGGCAGCGTGCTGGAATTGCATTTAACTGCTTCCTGCCCGGATGTGGTTGCCAAGCTGATGGATAAAGAATTTGTCCAATTCGACTTCTCCGAAGACACAACACCAGCCCCCTATTATCCATATACTCAGCTGTATTTATTTGAGTCTGCTGTCCGCAGCAGTATTTTTGACCTTCTTCAAGGGATGCCCGAAGTCAAACTTATTACCCGAATATTTGCTGCTTTTCATATCTTAGATAAGGCCATTCAATTATACTCAAACGAACAGCCTGATTTTGATCTGCTGAAGCCGCATATTGGCTCCTATTTCCAAAGGGAAATTCTGCTTTCGCTTGATGAACGCCTGCATAACATCGTGAATGAAACGAAACGCTATGCTTTTTTACAGCAGCTGCAGACAGTCATGTGTGAAAATGTTAGCAATGACCGTTTTGGAGAACTGATCATGCAGTCGTATCGCTACTTTCAGGAAAATAATCTGGAGAAATACTTATCAGATATCACGGAGTTTCGGGCCAATATTCAGGAGTATCATGCCTTTTATACAAATTACTGGGTGTATCGTATGTTTCCGGATCTCCTGACAATACCTGAATATGATGCCAGCAAAGAAAAAATGCTCTATATTGCCATGGAATTTTGCTGTATTCAGATCTTAGCCCTGGCTTCCTTTGTAAGCAATAAGAAGCTTGACCGTGACGAATACATTTACATCATATCCGGTATCAGCAGGCTGATGGAACACAATACAAGTTTCCGTCAGCAGGCTATTGACAAGCTGCGGCAAAATGATTTGGTCAGTGCAGCCGGACTGTTATTGCTTATCCTGATCTGAAAGGCTGGGCTGTCCATATGAACAAAATTTTTTGCTACACCCACCGTCTGCCGGAGGGCAGACAGCAGGAGCTTTCCTTTATGGAACTGCTGCTGAATGACAACTGAGCCGGAGGCAGGCTGGAATATCCAGAGGATATCTTTTCCCTGATTGGTGATAAAAATAAAAAGCTTTCTGCGAAGCAGGACTATGAATTTCTGCTCCGGGCAGCAAAAAAATATCCTGTAACAGCTATAGGCTGTAGGCGAGATGCCGGCACTGATGAGCCGGAGGATGCCTGGGAGGACTTCCGTACTGACTGCTATATCACCGGAAAATACCAGCAGGAGCTGCTGGACACAGGGTACTTCAATCCGGTGATCGAAACCCTGTTGGAAAATGCGGCACGTCTGCCCGATCAAGAGGCGGCTGTCCTCTGGCTGGAGAAGATGATTTCCCGCAGTGCAGAATATTATGAGATCGATGATAATACGGCACCTGTGCTGATTTATCTGGGAGCAGATACCTGCTTTAATACCCTGAATCATTTTTCCCTGGAACTGAAAAAAGCTTTCCTCTGCCTCCGTCAGCAGGTAGAAGTTTTTGATGCTGTAAGAGAAGGGCATCAGGCTCTTACCAAATATATCGGTCAGCATTTTAAGGCCATAATCGGTATCCAGACCTATCTGTTTTCCATCAAATTGCAGGACGGCACCACCAATCTCCACGACCTGATCTCAGGAGCCAAATACAACATGATCCTGGATCATCCGGCCTGGATGAAGGAGCATATCTGCAACGGTCCCATAGATTACTATCTGCTGATCCACGACAGGAACTATATAAGCTTTGCAGATCATTACTATGAAAATGTAAAGGGCTGCCTTTACGTTCCGCCGGCAGGAACCCTGCCTGCCGGTCTCCCGGAGAAGCTCTACGACATTACCTTCATCGGCTCCTACCGGGATTACAGGGAGCGCCTGGCTACCCTGTACACATATGACAGAAAGCACCGCCATTTCGCAGGCCGTTACATCGGAGTGATGAAAAAGCATCCTGATTATACAGCAGAGCAGGCTTTTGGAGAAGTATTGTCCCAATATGGACTGAAGCCTGAGAGGTCTGCATTTCTGGACTTGTTTTATGAGATGCGGCAGTGCTGCTTCTGTATCATGCTCTATTACCGTGAGAAGGTGATCCGTACCCTGTTGGAGGCCGGACTTGAAATTCATGTATACAGTGAGAGCTGGCAGCATTCCCCCTTTGCCGACTTCCCAAACCTCATCTGTCATCCCGAACTCCAAATAACCGAAAGCCTGCAGGTGATGCAGCAATCCAGGATATCACTTAATATTATGTCCTGGCACAAGGATGGACTGACTGAGCGCATCCTCAATGCTATGCTCTGCCAGTCGGTAATGGTGTCAGACAGAAGTACTGCTTTGGAAGAACAGTTTACTGACGGCAGGGATCTGGTGCTCTTTTCCCTGGCACATCTTGAGGAGCTGCCTCTGATGATAAAAGGATTGCTGAAAGATGAAAATAAACTGGAGGAGATCAGCCGGAATGGATGTGAAAAAGCCCTGCGAGAGCATCTGTGGATCCACCGTGCCAGGCAGCTTTTGAACATCTGGGACAAGATGTAAGTTAGGAGGTATATATGATTCCCATTTCTATTTGTATGATTGCCAAAAACGAAGAAAAATATATCGGCGAATGTCTGCGCAGACTTTCAGCCTACAATTGGGAGATTGTGGTTGCAGATACCGGCTCCACTGACCGCACGGCAGAAATAGCCCTGCAATATACTCCTAAGGTATTTCATTTTGAATGGATCAACGACTTCAGTGCAGCACGGAATTATGCTGTCTCCAAAGCCAGCAATGATCATATTCTTGTTGTGGACTGTGATGAGTATCTGGAAAAAAATGAAACAACAGACCGATTGATACAGCAATTAACCCAAAAACATGCACCTTTGCAGGTGGGTCTGGTAAACCTACTCAACCCTGCCTCTGTATCGGAGGCTACTGCATCTGCTGATCAACGGGGAAATGATTTAATCCATGAACATATTGCCCGTTTCTTTAACCGGAATTTTGTTCATTATGAAGGTTCCATCCACGAACAGCTTACAGCTATAAACGGTGCAGAACTGGAGTTTATCCAACTTCCCCTCACCTTTTATCATTATGGCTACAGCACTCTGGATATAAAGAAACATAAGGCCTCCCGCAATATCACTCTGCTGGAAAAAGAGCTTAGTTCCAATGGGCCTGACCCATATATCTATTTCCAGTTAGGCCAATCCTACTTTGGCATGTCCGAATATGCACAGGCACTGCCCTACTATGACAAGGCTCTTGCTATGGATGTGAATGAAAAGGAAGCCTATGTTCAGACTTTGGTTGAATCCTATGGATACTGTCTTTTGTATCTGAAACAATATCACAAGGCTCTGGAACTGGAAGGCGTATATTCCATTTTCTCCAGGCAGGCCGATTTTGTTTTTCTAATGGGACTTATTTATATGAATAACGGAATGTTCGAAAAGGCCATTGAAGAATTTCTTCATGCCACA
>JALESH010000036.1 GCA_022781985.1 Lachnospiraceae bacterium
TATGGGAGAAAACGTTGTCATAGTAACCGTATTTCATCGTAGCTGAACCGTATATTCAGAAATTCTCGTATACAATCGAGTTTTCTTAAAGAGACCCCCATTATGGAGTCGTTTTTTTAACCTTTTTGCACCGAAATCATATATGTAATAACACTAAAAAAGGAGCCGGGGATATAGATGAATATTGGATTGCCGGAAAAGGTAAAAAAAATCATAGCAGTCATTGAGGCGGCGGGGTATGAGGCTTATGCGGTGGGAGGCTGTATCAGGGATTCCATCCTGGGGCGGCAGCCTGACGATTGGGACATCACTACCTCAGCCTCCCCTTTACAGGTAAAAGGGCTGTTCCGCCGCACGGTAGATACCGGGATTAAGCACGGGACGGTTACAGTGCTGCTGGAAGGGGAAGGCTTTGAGGTGACTACCTACCGTATTGACGGAGAATATGAGGACAGCAGGCATCCTAAAGAAGTAATCTTTACATCGGATATCAGAGAGGATCTGCGCCGGAGGGATTTTACCATCAATGCCATGGCTTATAATGACAGCCGGGGGCTGATCGATCTGTTTGGAGGAATGGAGGATATTGAGAAAAGGGTCATTCGCTGCGTAGGGGTGCCTCAGGAGCGGTTTGGAGAGGACGCCCTCAGGATGATGCGGGCTTTAAGGTTTTCCGCCCAGCTGGGCTATGCTGTGGAGAGGGGAACCCAGCTGGCTGTCCGACAGATGGCTGGCAGCCTGGCCAACATCAGTGCAGAAAGGATACAGACAGAGCTGGTGAAACTGATCGTATCACCCAATCCGGACTGTCTGAGGGCCTGTTATGAAACCGGAATCACAGGCGTCATCCTGCCGGAATTTGATGTCTGCATGGAAACAGAGCAGCATACCCCCCATCACTCTTATACGGTAGGGGAGCATATCCTGCAGTCCATGAGGAAGATTGAGGCGGATAAGGCGCTGCGTCTGGCCATGCTGTTTCATGATATGGGCAAGCCTGCCTCCAGAACTACGGACGAGGAGGGAATCGATCACTTTTATCAGCATGCCGAAAGGGGAGAGGCTATCGCTAAACAGGCGCTGCGCCGATTGAAGTTTGACAATGATACGATAGGCAGGGTGTCCAGGCTGGTGCTCTATCATGATTATCCCCTTCTGCCCCAGCCCCGGAGCATCCGCCGGGCCATCCATAAGATCGGGGAGGATATTTTCCCCTGCCTGTTTGCCGTGAAGAGGGCGGACATGCTGGCCCAGAGCGGATTTCAGAGGGAGGAGAAAAAAGAACTGCTGGCAGAGGCAGAAAGGGTGTATCGTAAAATAGTGGAGGAGAAGGAATGTGTGTCCCTGAAGACTCTGGCTGTGGGAGGAAAGGATCTGATGGGAATCGGCATGGCGCCGGGACGTGAGATGGGGGAGATGCTAAAGCAGCTGCTGGATCTGGTGCTGGAGGATCCGGAAGAAAATACCAGGGAGAGGCTGCTGGGGCATGCACGGCAGATGAGGCCGGATTTGTGATGAATACTTTCCGGTATCGGGTCATAAGATAGGATAGGCAGGGGGGCAGGCAGGCCTGCAGAT
Organism: Lachnospiraceae bacterium; assembly: GCA_022781985.1. Classification (GTDB taxonomy): domain Bacteria; phylum Bacillota; class Clostridia; order Lachnospirales; family Lachnospiraceae; genus Kineothrix. The sequence goes on from JALESH010000036.1 coordinate 1,579, forward strand.
GCCCTTATGAACCGAAACGGAGGTAGTTATGTGAATGACAGAGCAGTCAGCGTACTTGGAAATTATGAAATAGAGGTGCTTCGTACCTGGAAGGGGCGGGGAGCAATACTGTGTGAATCTGATAGGGGGCTGCTGATTCTGAAGGAATACAGTGGGCGGAGGGATAGGATCGTTTTTCAGGACGCACTGCTTGAAAGGATAAAAAAGCAGGGCTTTGATGGGGCAGAGAGTGTTTTGAAAACGAAGGGAGGGGAGTTCATCGTCTATGATCAGGACAGAGTGCCCTACATATTAAAAACCTACTTTGAAGGACGGGAGTGCAATGTCCGTGACAGCCGGGAGTGCATCCGTGCGGTGAAGACGCTGGCGAGGCTCCATACTGCCGCCTGTCTGCGTGAGGGGGACATTGCCGGACTGGAGGGGCAGCCCCGGTTCCGGATGGATAAGGAGTATGAAAAACACAATAAGGAATTGAGACGGGTCAGGAAGTATTTAAGAGGAAAGGGACAGAAAACCAATTTTGAAATATTTTTACTACAGCAGTATGACTATTTTTTACAGCTGGCACTGGGAGCTGAGCAGGAAGCAGCAGCCTGCCTGAAGGAGGGAAGGGAAGGAGATGGGGCCACCTGCTATATCTGCCATGGAGACTATCAGCACCACAATATCCTGGTGATACAGGGAGATGAGGAGAGTATGGCAGTGGTCAACTTTGAAAAATGCATCTGTGACAATCCGGTAAGGGATCTCTATCTTTTTATGAGGAAGCTTCTGGAAAAAAGCGGCTGGTCCTCCGAAGTGGGAAGTCTTCTGCTGAATGCATACCGGGAGGAAAGGGAACTGGAGAAGGAGGATTATGCGCAGCTGTACTATCGTTTTCTGTACCCGGAAAAATTCTGGAAAATTGTAAATTTTTATTACAACTCAGGAAAGGCATGGATTCCGGGAAGAAATATGGAAAAGCTGGAGAAGCTTCTGGGACAGGAGCAGGATAAGATGAGATTTCTGGAAAATTATAAAAGTACTTATGGACGCTTTTCTTTTCTCTGACTTTAGTATATAATTCTGAATAGCTGTAAGATTCAGATGTTATGATGTATCCGTTCAAAAGAGGAGGCCAGCAGATGTACGGAAATATGAAAAAACCGGAAATAAAGAAAACCATATCCCTGGTGATAGCTGTGCTTTTCGTCCTGACGGCGGGCCTGGCAGCAGCCGGCCTGATGACAGGGGAGAAGAACAGGGAGGCTATGGGGGAGGCGGCGGAAGAAAAGTACGAGTCGGGCTTTGTGATCAGTGAGCCGGGTAGCTTTGATTCAGAGGATACAGCGGTGGTAAAGGAGATCGATTCGGCAGCAGGCAGTATTACTCTCATGAATATAGAAACAGGCAGGTATTATACGCTGTCGTATGATGGGACCAGTATGATCAGGGATAAGTACGGCAATGCCATGTCCATGTCCCAGGCAGCCGGCGGGGATATTGTGGATGTAACTTTTATGAGAAGTAAGAAGACCCTGACCAGCATGCAGATTTCTGACAGTGCGTGGGTTTTGGAAAATGTGGAGAAATACAGCTTCAATGCTCTCAGCAGGGGCGCTGAGGTGGGCAGCGGGGTCTACAGCCTGGAAAACAATCCGGTGGTGGTTTCAGAGGGCAGGGAGGCTGCGCTTGAGGATATTGTAAAAGGGGATGTGGTTTCCATAAGGGGAGTGGGAAACAGTGTCTACAGCGTGGTAGTGGAATCCGGCCATGGATATCTGAGGCTCAGCGAAGATGAGTATCTGAAAGGCGGCTGGATAGAAGTGGGGCAGTCCGTGATCCAGGAAATCACCCAGGATATGCTTCTGGTAGTGCCGGAGGGAACCTATGATGTACATATTACAGCCCCAGGCATCGATGTAACGAAGCCGGTTACAGTATACAGAAATCAGGAGGTGACACTGGATGTCAGCGATGTCAGGCCGGAGGAGCCAAAGGCAGGCAGGATCATTTTCACAGTGAAGCCCAGCAGCGCTGTTATTTCCATTGACGGAAAGGAGGCGGACATCAGCGTTCCGGTGGAGCTGGAATACGGCCTTCATCAGATGGTGGCAGAGGCAGAGGGCTATGAGACAGTGACCCGCTTTATCAGAGTGGGTGAGGAGATGGCAAACATCAATATTACCATGGACGAGGCAGTAGAGCCGACGCCGTCCCGGAAGGAAGAAGACACGGTCAGTGTCAGTGCAAACGAATTGTCAGGCTACTATAAGGTGTATATTGACAGCCCCTCTGATGTGGAGGTGTACCTGGATAATATTTACGTGGGTGTATCGCCGGTAAGCTTCAAGAAAGAGGCGGGAACGCATACCATTACCCTGCGTAAGACCGGTTATGTGACGAAAAGCTATACAGTACAGGTGGATGATACGGAAAAGGACGTGACATATTCCTTTACTGACCTGGTGAAGGAGAATTCTACTACAGGTACCGGCAGCAGCTCCACAGGCAGCGGAAGCTCTTCGGGCAGCAGCAGTTCCACAGGCAGAGGAAACTCCTCGGGCAGCAGCAGCTCCACAGGCAGCGGAAGTTCTTCGGGCGGCAGCTCTTCAGGCAACGGAAGTTCTTCGGGCAGTAGCTCTTCAGGCAACGGAAGTTCTTCAGGCAGCAGCAGCTCTTCAGGCAGTGTCTCCGGTAACAGCAGTTCTTCGGGCAGCGGCAGTTCCACAGGCAGCAGTTCTTCGGGCAGCAGCAGTTCCACAGGGGGAAGCTCTTCGGGCAGCGGCAGTTCTTCGGGCAGCGGCAGCTCCGGCGGAAGTAATTCCAACAGCAGCAGCTCGGACAGCAATAATGGGGTTCCCGGAAATGGAATTGTGAACAATGAGGGGGAAGTAGAGGGCGGCGGAATCGTCAATGACGGAAGGTGAGACGGCAGAGAGATAAGCCCTTCACTGTCCGGACCCCGGGAGCATGGAGACAGAGATGAGCAAACAGTACTCTTTTGAGGATTTGATAAAAATAGTAGAGACGTTGAGAGGGGAGAATGGCTGCCCTTGGGACAGGAAGCAAACCCATGACAGCTTAAGACCCTGCATGATGGAGGAAGCGGCGGAGCTGATTTCCTCCATCCGTATTTATGACAGGACAGGCAACGCAGAGAATATGAGGGAAGAGCTGGGGGATATCCTTCTGCAGGTGGTGATGCACGCCCAGATCGCAAAGGAGGAGGGGCTGTTTACTCTGGAGGATGTCATTGACGGAATCGGAGCCAAAATGGTGAGACGCCATCCCCATGTCTTCGGTGGGGAAAGGACAGAGGGAGAGGATGGGAACCAACCTGACTGGGAAGAGATCAAGCGCAGGGAGAAGGAAGGAAAGGACTGGATCCTGTCTCCCCTGAGGGAGATCCCCCCGGAGCTTCCGGCACTGACCCGGGCGGCCAAGGTGATGAAAAGGGCAGACAGGCTCTATGGGACAGGCCGTACCTATGACGGAACCGTCAGAAATCTGGAGAAAGCAGTAGAGCGACTGAAGGGAGCGAAACCCTCTGAACAGGACTGTCAGCTGGGAGAAATAATGGGCCAGATTCTGATGGATCTGAGCTATATCGCAGGACGGTTCGGTGTGTCTCAGGAGCAGCTTTTGACAGACAGGACCGAAGATTTGATCGAGGCCTGTGAACCTATGGAAAAACCTTGAAAAATGGGCGAAAAAAGGAAGATATCCCTTGACAAACATATATAAAGCGTCTATAAATATGTATAGACGTTTCAAAAGAGAGACTTCTAATAAAATAATAGGAAAGCTCATTAAACAGGAGGAGTTCGACATGAACAAAAACGAATTGATTGCAGCTATGGCTGAACAGGCTGGTTTATCTAAAAAAGATACAGAGAAGGCTCTGAAAGCATTTACGGATGTAGTGGCTGAAGAATTAAAGAAAGACGGCAAGGTACAGTTAGTAGGCTTCGGTACATTTGAAGTTTCCAATAGAGCGGCAAGAGAAGGCAGAAATCCTCAGAGCGGGGAGGTTATGAAGATTGCGGCCTCCAAAGCACCCAAGTTTAAAGCGGGCAAAGCCCTGAAGGATATGATCAACGCTTAAATCGGTGCAGAAATTCATGAGATTAGATAAATTTTTAAAGGTATCAAGACTGATAAAAAGAAGAACTGTTGCAAATGAGGCCTGTGATGCCGGCAGGGTGTCTGTTAATGGGAAGCCGGCAAAAGCCTCTGCCAATGTGAAGCAGGGCGATATCATTATGATACAGTTCGGCAATAAGGAAGTCAGGGTTGAAGTGCTGGATGTGCAGGAAACCGTGAAAAAGGATGAGGCAAAGGATCTGTTCCGGTATCTGTAGTCTGTAGTCTGTAGTCTGTAGTCCGGCCCGGGACAGTTGTCGGCATATTTAAAGCTCCCCCCTCATATAATCAATAAGAGATTATATGAGGGGGGTTTTTCATGGAAGATCTGAATGCGGCAAAGCAGCGCACACATAAATTAATGCTTACAAACAGGAGGACATGTACTATCAGCGGAGTCTGCGATGTGCTGTCCTTTGATGTAAAGGAGGTTCTTCTGGAGACAGATCAGGGTATGCTTATGATAAGGGGGGAGGATCTGCATGTCAGCCGTCTCACACTGGATAAGGGTGAGGTAGATATTGATGGAAAGATGGACAGTTTCACCTACTCTGAGGTGACAGGGTATGGCAGCAAGGGAGAATCCCTGTTGTCCCGGCTGTTCAAATAGGTGGATGATGAGTCAGGATGTAGTAAATGAGGCTTATTTTCTTGCCAGCTCCATCTTTATGGGGATCGTCATTACTTTTACCTATGACTTTCTTTTGATCGGAAGGCGGATCATCAGTCATAGCCTGGTGGGCATCTCTGTGGAGGATTTCATATTCTGGGCAGCCTGTGCCATCGGGGTATTTTATATGCTCTATGAGGAGAACAATGGCATCCTGAGATGGTTCGCAGTACTGGGAGCGGCTTTGGGCATGCTGCTGTATAAACGGATAATCGGCGGACGTTTTGTGGGATTGGCAGCCCGGGTTATCCAAAAAGGGATACGGGCAGCAGCAAAGGCGCTGGGGTTTATTTTAAGACCCTTCCGGTGGATGAATAGAAAGCTGGATCGGCATCGGCAGTTTTGTGCCGGAAAAAAAAGGAGATTACATAAATGCATGAAAAAGAAGTTGACGAGCATGAGGAAAGTACTTAAAATATCCATATCTAAGCATTGAGGTACATACAGGAGGAAGGGTCGGAAGCTGACTTTGAAAGGAGTGGGGTGTTAGTATGGCGAGACGGGCAGCCTACCGCAGGAGGACACAGAACAGGTTCAGTCTGTTTTTGGTGATGCTGGTGGTTTCTATGGTACTGGTAGTGATAACAGTCAAGAGCGTGGAATTGTGGCAGAAGCGAGAGGTCTATCAGGCAAAGGAAGCTGTGCTGAGGGAGCAGATTGCAGAGGAAGAAAAGCGTAAAGAGGAAATCGCTGAGTATGAAAAATACACGCGGACAAAAAAATATGTAGAAGAGGTGGCCAAGGATAAGCTGGGACTGGTAAATGAGGACGAAATTATTTTTAAAGAGGAGAAATAAATGCAGATACCTGGAGGGATCTGCATTTTTTGTCGCACAAAAATAGGTTTTTATGGCACTGTTTTGACACATTGGACGGAAGCCTTCTTGTATAATTTTCCCTTATAGGAATCAGCATTAGAATATGGAGGGATGAGCAGTGAAGAAGCAGCTTATGAACGGAGATTTGCCTTTTGACAATGTATTGCCCGAATATGGACGGAAGAAATTGCTGATGTACGCGGATTCCTTCAGGGATCTGGCAAGCACATTTGCAGATATAAGGAACCGGGAGAGCCTGGAGCCGGAGATCGACGACAGGCAGGAGTATCTGTGGAGGAAGAGACTGGTAGAGAACCGGGATCTGATGGCCGACCATCTCAATGAGATGGCAGAGATCATGACCCAGGTGGCGGAGGAATCCTACCGTTCTCTGCATATCAGTGAAAGAAAGGTAAAGCAGCTCGCCCATGCATTGAAGGAGGAGAATATTCTGCTGAAGGAGGTTTTCCTGCTGGAAAAGGAGGATGGACATAAGGAAATCAATCTGCAGATGAGGGCAGTAAAGGGAGCGAACCCTACGGTAGAGGCAGTGGGCAATCTCCTGTCTGTGGTACTGAATTTCCGCCTTGTCCCCTCCTGCTTATCCCCTATATTTGTTGCAAGGGAATGGACAGGCTATCAGTATCTGGAGGAACCCAGATTTCATGTGCTCACAGGGGTAGCTAAGGCAGTGAAGGAGACGGAGAGCATATCGGGAGACAACTATTCCTTTATGGATGTCAGGGAGGGGAGTCTGACCGCTGTGCTCTCCGATGGCATGGGATCCGGGGAAAAGGCCTGCAGAGACAGTGAATTTGTTATCGACCTGACAGAGAAGTTTCTGGAAGCAGGATTCAGTAAGGAAACAGCAGTGCAGATGATCAACGGTTCCCTGATTGCAGGGGGGGAGCCTCAGAATATGTCTACCCTGGATATGTGCCGGGTGGATCTGTATACCGGTAACTGTGAATTCATCAAAATAGGCTCAGCTCCCTCCTACATTAAGAGAGAGAATCTGATAGAGCAGATATCTGCAAGAAACCTTCCCTTGGGTGTTTTCTATGAGATGGATATGGAGGTGACCAGGCGCAGGCTGGTGGATGGGGACTATATCATCCTGGTGTCTGACGGGATCCTGGATGCTCTTTCCCAGGGAATAGGAGAGGAGATGCTGCCGGAGATGCTGGGAAAGATTGTCATGAGAAATCCCTCTGAGATAGCAAACCATATTCTTAATTTCTGCATTCATCAGAGCAGAGGGAAGATCCGGGATGACATGACAGTGCTGGTAATCGGAGTGTGGGAGAATCTCTGATTGATTTTTGGGATGGGATTGGATAAGATAGAAATATATCAGGACAAACGGATAAGGACAGAGTGGGATGAACAAAGGGATTTTCAGCAGAGTAGAGGCATATGTAGAACAGCATGGGATGTTGGCATCCAGAGATCATGTAGTGGTCGGGGTATCCGGAGGCGCTGATTCTGTGTGTCTGCTTCTGATGCTGTGTGAGCTGTCCCGGAGGCTGGAGCTGAAGCTTACGGCAGTGCATGTTAATCATGGGATCAGAAAAGAGGCAGCAGAGGATGGGGAATATGTGAAAGAGCTCTGTGAGGAGAAGGGGGTTCCCTTTATATTAGTGGAGGAGGATGTAAGAGGCTGGGCGGCCCGAAGCCATCTCTCTGAGGAGGAGGCCGGGAGGTATGTGAGGTATCGGGCTTTCAGGGAGGTATTGAAAGGGCAGGGGAGCACAGGCGCCGGGAAGGTGGCCGTCGCCCACAATGCAAACGATCGGGCGGAAACCATGCTGTTTCATTTGTTCCGGGGGACGGGGCTGACCGGTTTGGGGAGTATCCGGCCGGTGCGGGGCAATATCATCCGGCCGCTGCTCTGTCTGAAAAGGGAGGAGATCGAGGAGTATCTGGAGGAGGCCGGCAGAGGCTTCTGCCGGGACCGCACCAATGAGGAGGATACCTATACCAGAAACCGGATTCGCAGGCATATTCTTCCCTTTGCGGAAAAGAAGGTCTGCAGGGGGGCAGTTTCCCATATGTGTGAAACCGCGGATATGCTGGCGGAAGCGGATCAGTATATACAGGGGCAGGCGGAGAAGGCTTATCGGAGCTGCTGCATCAGGGAGGAAAAGGATGAAATCGTCCTGGCTGCAGGGCGGCTGCAGGAGGAGGATGCTTTTCTGCACGGCAGGATCCTGCTCCTGTGCCTGGAGAAGCTGTCAGAGGGAAGGAAGGATATTACCTCTTCCCATATCAGTGCCATTGAGGGGCTGCTGAGTAAAACGGGCAGCAGTGAGATCTCCCTCCCTTATGGTCTGAAGGCGGTAAAGGAGTATGATCATCTCATATTATGCAGAGCAAACAGAGAGAGAAAGGCGGATGCAGCATGGCCTGGAGCTGTGGTGCCTCCGATACCCGGGAGGGCGGAGATACCGGGGCTGGGTACAGTGGAATTCAGCCTGCTCACCAGAGCGGAATTGGACATTGGGGAGATGGGGATAGAGGAATGGTGCATAAAGTCTCAATTTCTTTCCGAAAAATCATGTACGAAATGGTTTGATTATGATAAAATAACTAGGTCTTTAGCGTTTCGGACGAGAGAACCAGGAGACTATCTGACAATCAATTCAAATTATGCAAGAAAGTCTCTGAAAAGCTATATGATTGACAGAAAGATCCCGAAAAGCGAAAGAGGAGGCATATATGTTTTGGCAGAGGGGATGCATATACTCTGGGTACCGGGGTACCGTATCAGTGAGTATTATAAGATAACAGAAAATACAAAGCATATATTACAAGTACAGATAGGAGGAGATTTTAAATGTCAGAGAGAGTAAGAGTCATGCTTTCCGAGGAAGAGGTGGACAGGAGAATCCAGGAAATGGGAGAGCAGATCAGCAGGGATTATGAAGGGAAGCAGGTCCATCTGGTATGTGTTCTGAAGGGAGGCAGTTTCTTTATGTGTGAGCTGGCAAAGAGAATTACCGTACCTGTTTCGCTGGACTTTATGTCTGTATCCAGCTATGGAAGCGAAACCAAGTCCAGTGGTGTGGTCAGAATTGTAAAAGATCTGGACGATCCCCTGAAGGATAAGGATGTGCTCGTGGTGGAGGATATCGTGGATTCCGGAAGGACGCTGAGCTATCTGATGGAGATGCTGAGGGACAGGGGGCCAAGGAGCCTCCGGCTGTGTACACTGCTGGACAAGCCGGAGCGAAGGGTAGTGGATGTCAATGTGGATTATACAGGGTTTCAGATTCCGGATGAGTTTGTAGTGGGCTACGGACTGGACTATGATCAGAAATACAGGAATCTTCCTTATATCGGTGTAGTGGAGTTTGACTGATGGGAAGGAGCATTGTTATAAGAATGAGGCAAAAAGATGTCTGTATAAAATAAGGATATGTGAATGCAGACAGGAGGTATAAATTGAACAGTAAAAAGAATTATAACACGTATTTTATAGTGATCCTGGGCCTGCTGTTATTGGCTGCGTGGATGTTTCGGGGGCTGGATGGGCAGGAGACGGATTATACCAGAGGAGAGCTGACAGCGGCTCTGGAAGCAGGAGAGGTGCTGGAAGCCCAGATTCAGCCCAATAAGGAGACACCGACGGGAATCGTGCGGGTGGCTCTTACCAATGGAGAGGAGAAAATTATCTATGCCACTGATGTGCAGGAGGTGGAGAAGGAACTGAGAGGCTTCGGACTGGATCCGCAGGTCAGAGACATACCCCGGGAGAGCTGGTTTATGACCAGTGCATTTCCGATTCTGCTGGTGCTGGTGGTGGGTGTCTTTTTCTTTGTCATGATGAACGCACAGAATACAGGGGGCGGCAGCGGCAGTAAGATGATGAATTTCGGAAAAAGCCGGGCCAGGCTTTCTCTGGACAATAAGGTTACCCTGAAGGATGTGGCCGGGCTGCAGGAGGAAAAGGAGGAGCTGGAGGAGATCATCAATTTTCTGAAGGAGCCGGGGAAATTTACCCGGGTGGGGGCTAGGATCCCCAAGGGCATCCTGCTGGAGGGTGCGCCGGGTACCGGTAAGACCCTGCTGGCAAAGGCCATTTCAGGGGAGGCCAATGTACCATTTTTCAGTATTTCCGGCTCGGATTTTGTGGAGATGTTTGTAGGTGTGGGTGCTTCCAGAGTCAGGGATCTGTTTGCAGATGCAAAAAAGCATGCGCCCTGTATTGTATTTATAGATGAAATAGATGCAGTAGCAAGACGACGGGGAACCGGTATGGGTGGGGGACATGATGAGAGGGAGCAGACGCTGAATCAGCTCCTGGTAGAGATGGACGGCTTCGGTGCCAATGAGGGCATTATCGTGATGGCAGCCACCAACCGTGTGGATATCCTGGATCCTGCTATCCTGCGTCCGGGCCGGTTTGACAGAAAGATAACCGTGAGTCCGCCGGATGTAAGGGGAAGGGAGGAAATCCTGGGCGTGCATGCACAGAATAAGCCGCTGGCAGAGGATGTGGATCTCAGGCAGATTGCCCAGACCACGGCGGGCTTTACAGGCGCGGATCTGGAAAATCTGATGAATGAGGCGGCCATCAGCGCAGCCATGGACAACAGGGCTTTCGTGAAGCAGGAGGATATCCGTCAGTCATTCATAAAGATAGGGATAGGCGCGGAAAAGAAGAGCCGTATTATTTCTGACAAGGAGAAAAGGATTACGGCATATCACGAGGCCGGCCATGCTATTTTATTTCATGTCCTGCCGGATGTGGGACCGGTCTATACGGTATCCATCATACCCACCGGGCTGGGGGCTGCCGGTTATACCATGCCGCTTCCGGAAAAGGATGAGATGTTTTTGACAAAGGGTAGGATGCTGCAGGATATCATGGTTTCATTGGGAGGACGGATCGCGGAGGAGATCATCTTTGACGATATTACCACAGGCGCCTCCAGTGATATCAAAAAGGCTACCAAGGTGGCCAGGAGGATGGTGACCCGATATGGTATGTCCGAGAATATCGGGGTGATCAACTATGATGACGATGACGATGAGGTATTTATCGGCAGGGATCTGGCACATGCCAAAGCACATAGCGAGCTGACAGCCGGAGAGATCGACAGGGAGGTCAAGGGAATCATCAGCGATTGCTATAAAAAGGCCAAGACGATTATTACAGAATATGAAGGAGTTCTCCACAGCTGTGCGAAACTCCTGCTGGAGAAGGAGAAGATCAGCAGAGACGAGTTTGAGGCACTGTTTGAGGGCGCACCGGCAGCCGGGAATGCCTGAGTTAAAGAAAGGTATTGGTCAAAATACCCAAAAATCAGACTCTGTTTTTGTAATATTTGTGAATCCTTGGTATTTACGCAAAATAAGGGTTATGCTATTATACTACTTGTAACCCCCCAATACATTATATAGTTTTTGCTATACCCCATAAGAAAGAAATACCTTCTCTAAAAAAGGCAGCAGTTCGACAGGCTGTCTTTTTTACTGTCTTCATTTGGGGCTGCAGTCAAAAGAATCGGTTGAATGTATGGAGCGCATGTTATAAAATGTTTGAGGGGAAACACAAGGAGAAATGACTTATGGACAGAAACAGATTTTTACAACTGGAGCAGGAGCAGCAGTACATTGCGAAGATGCGTCCTATTTTGAATAAAAGGGCTTTGTTCAGCGATATGACAGAGGATTATGTGTATCCCCCGGAGCCCAGTGCCTATAGTGAGATTACGATAAAATTCCGGACGGAGAAGGATAATGTGGATAAGGTTTTCTGGGTCTGCGGCGGCGAGAGGTGTTTGATGACGAAATTCCGTTCGGATGGCTCCTTTGACTATTATATCCACACGGTTCAGCTGGAGGGGTGCGAAATCAGCTATTATTTTGAAATTCACTCCGGCAGGATGATGAGCTTTTACGACTTCCGGGGAGCAGTCAGGCAGGTGGAGAAGCATTATGAGTTCCGGCTGATCCCGGGCTACAAGACGCCGGACTGGGCTAAGGGAGCGGTGATGTACCAGATCTATGTGGATCGCTTTTACAATGGGGATCCCCACAATGATGTACTGACAGATGAGTACCGTTATATAGGGGAAAATACAGTACGGGTGGAGGACTGGAATAAGTATCCTGCAGCCATGGGGGTGAGGGAATTCTATGGAGGCGATCTGCAGGGAGTCCTGGACAAGATGGATTACCTTCAGGATCTTGGCATAGATGTGATTTATTTTAATCCATTGTTTGTCTCACCATCCAACCATAAATATGACATACAGGATTATGATTATATAGATCCTCATTTTGGAAAAATCCTGGTGGATGAGGGAGAGCTGCTGCAGCCGGGACAGGAAAACCGTTTTGCAGAGAGGTACATCAACAGAGTCACCAACAAGGCCAACCTGGAGGCCAGCAACCTGCTTTTTATCCAGGTGGTGGAGGAAGCGCACAGGAGGGGGATGAAGGTGATTCTGGACGGGGTCTTCAACCACTGCGGCTCCTTCAATAAATGGATGGATCGGGAGAGGATATACGAGAATGCAGAGGGATATGCAAAGGGGGCCTATGTGGACAGGGAGAGTCCCTACCACAGCTTCTTTTCCTTCCGGGATCAGGGGAGCTGGCCCTATAATGCAAGCTATGACGGCTGGTGGGGGCACGATACCCTGCCAAAGCTAAATTACGAGGGATCCAAGGAGCTGTTTGAGTATATTATGAGGATAGCAGCCAAGTGGGTATCGGCTCCCTATCATGTGGATGGCTGGCGGCTGGATGTGGCTGCCGACCTGGGCCACTCCCCGGAATACAATCATTATTTCTGGAAGCAGTTTTATAAGACTGTAAAGCGTGCTAACCCAAATGCGGTGGTGCTGGCAGAGCACTATGGAGATCCCAGGAGCTGGCTGCATGGGGATGAGTGGGATACCATTATGAATTATGATGCTTTCATGGAGCCGGTGACCTGGTTTTTGACAGGGATGCAGAAGCATAGTGATGACTATAGGGAGGATATGCTCGGGAATGCGGAAAGCTTCTGGGGAGCCATGCTGTACAATGCAGCCAATCTCACCATGCCTTCCCTGTATATGTCCATGAATCAGCTCTCCAACCATGACCACTCCCGGTTCCTCACAAGAACCAATCATTTTGTGGGAAGAACCAACTCTCATGGGCCGGAGGCAGCGGATCGGAATGTGAACAAGGCAGTGATGAGGGAGGCGGTAGTGATCCAGATGACATGGCCTGGAGCGCCTGCCATTTATTATGGGGATGAGGCCGGAGTGACAGGTTTTACCGATCCGGATAACAGGCGGACCTATCCCTGGGGGCGTGAGGATAAGGAGCTCATCGAATTCCATAAAAAGATGATTGCCATTCATAAGGAAAACAGGGAATTTCTGACAGGTTCCCTGAAATGTATGGAGTCAGAGCGCAATGTGATCGGGTACGGGCGTTTCAACCGCAAGGAGCAGTCTCTGGTTCTGATCAACAATAATGATTTTGAAATTACCAAGGAAGTATCGGTGTGGTATCTGGGCACTCCCATGGAGGGTGAAATGAGTCGGCTTATGCTGACCACTGCAGAGGGGTATACTGCAGAGGAGGAGGTATATCCTATCGACCATGGGAGGGTTAAGGTCACCCTTCCGCCGACCTCGGCTATTGTGCTGAAGCACAG
>JALESH010000042.1 GCA_022781985.1 Lachnospiraceae bacterium
GGAAGCCCACTCCAGGAAACCGGAGCCGGAATCCTCTTCCTTCTCATAGCCGGTGATGGCTGCCATGACTGACGGACAGCTCTCCGATGTCTCCTGTCCATACACCAGTATATTGAGGAATTCGTCAAAAAAAGCCTGATAGCCGCACTATATATCATAGAACCGGGATATCTCCTTCAGCCGGATCACTGACAGAGTTCTGTCACTCCAGAAAAAGCTGTCCGGCCCATCTACGAAGTCATCTACGATTTTCTTCCCCAGCTCCTCCGTACTGACCCCCGGATTTTCTCCCAACAGGCTCAGCCAGTCTGTGTAATACCATCCGCTTCCCGGTTCCATCTCCTCGGATGCAATCAGATAGTCCGCATAAGGCTCCAGCATGCAGGCGGTCTCCACCGTCCCCATAAGACAGGCATCAAAACCTACAAAATCCATAGGAACCCCGCACTCTGAAAGAGCCTGCCCCATCTCTTCCAGACTCATCATATCATCAGGATAATATTGATCTGCTCCAAATCCCATAATGGTACCGCCTCCATGGTTCCACAGCACCAGGCCATATCGGTCGGCAGGGTAGTTATCCCTCGCCCAGATAATAAAGTCTGCCAGCGATTCCGGCTCCGTTGTATTTAACAGAGCCAGCTCCTCCTGCAGCAAAAGCTCCCCCCTCTGTATCAGAAAACGCTGACAGCTATCCCCATCGATCCTGGGATCCTTCCATGGGATCCTTCCAGTCAAAAGCGCCCCCGGTCTGAAGCACTATGTTCAAATTCTCCCCCAGATCTGCCTCCAGCATCTCCCCTATATCATCAGAGGCGCAGCCTCCCTCCGACTCAAGGTCCGAACCGATGATATAGACCATCACCGTGGCCGATTCTGCTCCTGTACCGGCAGTGCTTATCCTGTAATCCCCTCCGGCATCCTCTGATGCCCCGTAAAATTCCTCTGTATCCCCATTTACAGTCCCTGCGCTCTCCTCCTCAGGCAGAAACATCAGAATCACCGCCAGCAAGACCAAAATCCCTGCGCAGCAGCCTAAAATCTTTAGTACTTTTTTTCAAAACGCCACCTCCATACTCAGTCCTTCTGTCTGTTTTGTTTATCTCCTGTTTTCTCTATCCCTGCTTCCCCTCCTTCATCAGCCTCTCTCCCATCCCCAGCATCAAAAAAACAAAGGGGGTGCTGAGAATCTGCTGAAAGCTCACCACATTATGTATGCTGTAGGCAAAGGCACTCATAGCAAAGATATACAGATACTTCTTTCTTCCGGAAGGGCCCCTGCTGGCCGTATAAATATACCGGATCACCGCGGTGACAAAGATGCTCCCATAGCTGACCAGTCCCGGCAGCCCATTGTTCACCAGCACCGTCAGCCACTCATTGTGGGCATTGGTCAGTCTGGCTCCATTGAACTGTTTGTTCACCGCCTCTGCCAGTCCCGGCAGCGTGTAAAGTTTCCCGGCAAAGCAGTCCGGCCCTGCACCTGTCAGCCTCTCAGGTACCGACATACTCCTGTAAATCTCTGCCCCTGCCTGCCAGGTGGCTCCCCTTGCACTTCCCCACTGCTCACTGAAGGTAAGAGCCGGCAGGCTGCCCATAAAGCGGATGCCTCCCTCAATCCGGGTGTTCAGTATAAGAAGCAGGATATAGCTGCCTCCCCCTATTACCGCCGTCAGCACCGCGATTTGACGCAGCATCCTGCAGCGGCTCATTTCTATCCTCCCTTTTTTTTCAGCCAGACAAAGCCATACATAGATTCCAAGCACCGGAACCAGCATCCAGCCTGTAGCCCTTGTGCTGGTCATCCAATCACTCAGGCTGCCCGCATAGTAATTAAAGGCATTCGGATACAGGAGCCTCCAAACCCGCAGTCCCTGACAGGCAAGACCATACAGCATCACAAGCTCCAGAAACCGCTTCATCCTCGCACTGGTGTTGAAGGAAAGGCAGAACACCATCAGATACATCCCGCCAAATACCAGAAAGGCGCTGGCACTGCCCTGGCTCACCCCTGCAGCAATCCCTATTACTGCGGCTGTCAGCCCTGTCAACCGAAGCCACAGTCTCTCAGCACACCAGTACAGCATATACCCTATGGGAAACAGCACCGCCCAATAGCCGCAGTACCAGTTGATATTCCCCAGGGTAGAGAGAAAACCGTTGTTTGCACCTTCTATTTCTATCGGATAGATAGAAAAGCGATTCAATATTCCCAGCAGGAAGACCGCTGACGACGCTGCCATAAAAGCCAATAACAGGTATTCCTCGTATTCCCAGAACCGGGAAATCAGAAAATAGGAGGACACAAATAACAGCTGCGAAACAAGTCCCATATGCCATTGATCCTCCCCCCAAAGAGCCTGACTTCTGAAATCCGAACAGATATAAGACAGCAGCACACTCATACCGTAGGTTAAAACTGCCCAGTCTGTAAGGGAAATTTTTCTCCACTGCCAGCCGGACTGCGGGGAACCGGGGGGCCTGCCCCCCGCAGCTTCCCTCTGAAACTGTTTTTCTGCCTTTTCCTTCCTATGGCGCAAAAT
Organism: Lachnospiraceae bacterium; assembly: GCA_022781985.1. Taxonomy (GTDB): domain Bacteria; phylum Bacillota; class Clostridia; order Lachnospirales; family Lachnospiraceae; genus Kineothrix. The sequence goes on from JALESH010000042.1 coordinate 2,544, forward strand.
ACTGCACAGCACCGCAAGCGGAATCAGCAGCGCGAAGGCACCAATAGTAATATATCTGTAAAAATTATATTTGATATCGCCGATCTCCACATACCCGTTCTGCATATAAAAGGGATAGATGCAGAAAATGATAAAAAGATAGGCTGTCAGGAGCAGAGAGACAGACTCTTCGCAAAAGGAAAAAAAGGAAAATCCACCCTCCTCCCCATATCCGTCTCCGCCCCCTGCTGTATCACCGTCCCACAAGGTATCCTTTGCCACTTCATTCTCCCTCATACCGCTCTGCTCCTTTACTCCTGTGTACCTGTATCGCTGCCATAGCTTTGCCGCCATAGGTTTTCCTCTCTGTTACTCCGAAATCTCACATGCCGGTAAATCTCACAAATAGTCACCAATGCCAACGGCCCCTTGATAATGCCGGAAACCCCAAACAGTTTCATGCCTGCATAGACCGAGAACAGGATAACAATCGGAAAAAGACCCATTTTTTTCCCCACCAGCTTTGGCTCCAGAAACTCCCTGATCACCGTACATGCCACATACAAAAGGACACACAGGAATGCCCTGCCATAGTATCCGTTCAGCATCTGCCAGAAGGCCAGCGGCACCAGAACCAGGCCCGTTCCGATGAAGGGCAGCATATCCATGAAGCCCGTGAACAGCCCTATTCCTATCCCTCCTTTGATGCCTGCCGCAAACAGCGTAACAGCACTGAGGAGACTGATGGTCAACAGAATAATAAGCTGAGCCTTAATAAAGATCCCCACATGCTCAAAAAGCTTTCTTCCAACCTGTAAGGCACAGCACAGCTCTTCTCTTGCCTGCAGCTTCTCCATAATAAGACTGTAATCCTTTGCCAGCAGCACAGCAGCCACAATCATAATTGCCAGGAAGCCCACCACCTCAGCGATATCCCTTGCATATGCCACTGATTCATTCATGAGCCGGGGCACCACCTCTACCCGGAGGCTTTCAATGAAGACATTCACCCTCTCCATAATCAGGTGCTCAATACCCTCCGCATCCATGCCAAAGCTGCCCTCCATACCCTCACAGCAGTTTCTTACAAAGATACAGAGCTTTTCTTCAAATATATCCAGATGGCCTGACATATCCATGAATTTGCGGAACAGAAAAACCAGCAGCCCCCACACTCCGATTCCAACAGTCACACACAGCACCAGCAGGATACCGGCAGTCAAAAATCCCTTCTTTATATGGTATTTTTTCTGATAGCTTTCCAACAGCGGATGCAGCAGTGCCACAAAGGCAAATGCCAAAAGAAAAGGAGTCACCAACGGACTCAAATACTTAAATCCCAGACAGACTCCGATTATCACAATAATAAGGATCAGATATTCCCTCATTCCTTCTATCCCTTTTTTATCCATACCATTTCCCCATTCCCTCCAGAGTGTGTATGAGAATTAGTATGAATCATTTCCCGTAAATTATTGACACGGCAGAAGGGAATTCACTGGAAAAAGGATGCAAATGCCTGTCCCCGCGGCTGAATATGAAAACTTAATTCCTTTCCCGTTGCAGGATGGCGGAATTCCAGCTGGCAGCAGCACAGGGCCACCTCCCTTAGCCCTTTTTCCCTGCTGATCCTTTTGGACTCTTCACTGCCGTACTTTCCATCCCCCAGAAGGGGCATGCCTGCATGGGCAAGCTGCACTCTGATTTGATGATGCCGCCCCGTTTCCAATTCTATCCGCAGCAGCCCACAGGCCAGATCACCCTCCTTCTCCTCCGGAAGGATTTTTATGATCTGATAGCTAAGCACCGACCGCCTGCCTCCCTCCTCATCCCTGCCCACAACCCTGGAAATATTGGCTTTTCCATCCTTTTTCAGATAATCGGACAAAGTATGTATCTCTCGCTCCTTTGCCTGCCGCAGTATGACTGCCGCATAGTAGTATTTTCCCATCATTCTGCACCGGTTCTGCTCACTCAGCCCGGCCGCGGCAGCTCTGGTCTTGGCAAACACCAGCAGCCCTTCTACAGGCTGATCCAGCCGGTGCACCACTGCTACATAAGGAGTCTTCAGGTAATTTTTCAATATACTAACCATATCCGGCTCTGCCGGACGAGAGGTCTGCGTAGCTATACCTGCTCTTTTATGACAGACGATGATATTTTTATCTTCATATAGGATATCTTCTTTTTCCAGCCTCATCTCCTTACACCTTAAAGCGGTATCCCACTCCCCAAATCGTTTCAATATACTGGGGCTTAGCCGTATCATACTCGATCTTTTCCCTTATTTTCTTAATATGAACCGTCACTGTAGCAATATCCCCGATGGAATCCATATCCCAGATTTCTCTGAACAGCTCTTCCTTGGAGAATACATGGTTGGGGTTCTCTGCCAGGAATGCAAGCAGGTCAAACTCCTTGGTCGTAAAGGCTTTCTCCACTCCATCCACATACACCCGTCTTGCAGTTTTATCGATCTTTATCCCACGAATCTCCACGATTTCATTGGTTTTCTGGACAGAGCCTACCAGACGGTCATAGCGGGCCATATGCGCCTTCACTCTGGCAACCAGCTCACTGGGGCTAAAGGGCTTCGTCATATAGTCATCGGCTCCCAGACCCAACCCCCTGATCTTATCAATATCATCCTTTTTGGCTGAAACCATAAGAATGGGAATATTCTTTTCTTCACGTATTTTTTTGCATACCTCGAAACCATCTATTCCCGGCAGCATCAGATCCAGTATCACCAGATCAAAATCCTCACTCAAGGCTTTCTCCAGGCCCGTATCTCCACTGTGCTCGATCTCTACCTCAAAATCACTCAGTTCCAGATAATCCTTCTCCAGATCTGCAATTGCTTCTTCGTCCTCCACTATCAATATTCTGCTCATACTAACTCCCATGCTCCTTTCAAGGTTATGTTTCGCCGCCGTCCGCTCCTCTATTCAGTCGCCTCACTGTCATCTGCTCACGCCATCTCCCGGTATTTCCGGAATACGAAATGCAGACAGGTCCCCTCACCCTCTTTGCTGGTTGCCCAGATATAGCCGCCATGATCCTCCACTATCTTTTTTACAATAGAAAGGCCTATGCCGCTGCCCCCCTGGGATGAGTTGCGGGAGGCATCCGAGCGGAAAAATCTTTCAAAAATATTAGGAAGATCCTTGGCTGCAATGCCCTTCCCATTATCCTCAATCTCCACCCGGATGGAATCCACCTCATCCAGCAGCCGGATATCAATAATGCCTGTTTCCTTGTCCAGATACTTGATGCTGTTTCCTATAATATTATTGATAACCCTCTTTAGCTGCTCCGGATCTGCAATAATGACGGTATCCGGGGAAACCAGGTTGGAATAATTGAGCTCAATATTCTTGGATTCCAGATCCAGTCCTACTTCTTCTACACAGTCTCCGAAATAATCCGCTATGTTGATACGTTGGAAATGATATGGAATCCTGTTGGAATCAATACCGGAATAGATCGTCAGCTCATTGATCAGCCTGTCCATGTCGTTGGCTTTATTATAGACGGTCTTAATATACTTGTCCATCTTCTCGGGCGTATCGGCCACCCCATCCATGATCCCCTCCACATATCCCTTAATGGCTGTAATGGGAGTCTTCAGGTCATGGGAAATATTGCTGATCAGCTCCCTGTTCTGCTTCTCATGCTGAAACTTTTCGTCTGTTGACTCCTTCAGCCTCAGACGCATCTCCTCGTAATTTTTATAAAGCTCTCCGATTTCTCCTTTGTTGTCGGTATCCAGAACATATTCCAGATTGCCGTCAGCAATATTTTTCATAGCTGTATTCAATTCGTTGACCGGCAGGAATACACCCTTCTGGATCCAGCGTGTCAGCATCAAACTGGTAAATACCAGGATCAGGACGATGGCAATAAACATGGCAGTCAGGAGCTTTTCCGATATGATGCTGTTGAAACGCGTTACAACAAAAAAGCTGCCTCTGGCACCGTCCGGAAATCTGAAGTCCAGCTGCTTTACCAGGCTTTTCATTTTATTATAGTAATAACCCGTATCACCCTCTTCATTGGCATAGCCATAGGCCGGCAGATGTTCAAAGATGCTGCCTGCCGCTGACGCATTGCCGGTATAGTATACGTAATCATTCTTTCTTACTATGATATAGGAAGATCTGTTCTCAATCTTTTTATTCAGTGCAGAGAGATATTCCCGGTCCTCCAGCCTGGATGCGCCTGCGGCAGTCTGCTGCCTCACTTCCCTGAAAATCTCATCGGATATTTCCACGAAGGCTTCTATCGGGTCAGTTGCCATCCTGTAATCCACATTAGCTATCCCATTTTCATTCTCCGTTTTCAGCAGGTAGCTCCCGATCCCGATGAAGGCTGCTGCTGTCAAAGCCAGCGGCAGCAGTACAATCGTCAGGGATGTGACCAGCAGTCTCGTCTTAAATTTCATTGCCTTTTCCTCTGCGATGTGTTTTAATGAAATTATATCATAGTTTTACCCACACACTTATTAAAAGTTTGTAAAATACTATTGACAACCCAATTTATTTTGCTATAATAACAGTAACAGTAATGATTACTATTTTTAAAAGGAGGTCTGATATGGCTCTGAAGTACAGCCGGCAGCGGGAAGTCATTAAAGAGTTTCTGTACAGCAGATATGATCATCCTACTGCTGATGATGTATATGTGAATATTAGGAAGCAGTATCCAAATATCAGTCTTGGCACTGTATACCGCAACCTTACACTGCTTTCTGATATGGGAGAAATTATGAGACTCCGTGTAGGCGATGGTGTTGACCATTTCGATGCGGATACTTCTCCCCACAATCATTTCATTTGCTCTGAATGTGGCTGTGTCATAGATTTAAAGATGGAGAATATCGATTACATTACGGAGGCAGCAAGTAAAAATTTCTGTGGTGAGATTAAGGGCCATTCTACTTATTTTTACGGTTACTGTGAAGACTGCTGCAAACAACTGCAGTCATCTATATAACATTACAAGCTAATTTATTTAAATTTTTAAAAGAAAAGGAGATTAAAGCTATGAAATTTGTATGTCAGGTATGTGGTTATGTTCATGAAGGAGATGCAGCACCGGAGTCTTGTCCTATCTGTAAAGCACCTGCTTCTAAATTCACACAGCAGAGCGCAGAGAAAACCTGGGCTGCTGAGCACGTATTAGGTGTTGCTAAGGGTGTTGATGAGGAGATCCTTATGGGCTTAAGAGAGAACTTTACAGGCGAGTGCACAGAGGTTGGTATGTATCTTGCAAGGGCCAGAGTTGCTCACAGAGAGGGTTATCCTGAGATCGGTCTCTACTGGGAAAAAGCAGCATGGGAAGAGGCAGAGCACGCTTCTAAATTTGCTGAGCTGTTGGGAGAAGTTGTAACAGATTCTACAAAGAAGAATCTGGAAATGAGAGTAGATGCTGAGAACGGCGCAACCGCTGGTAAATTTGAGCTTGCTAAGAAGGCAAAAGAGCTGAATCTGGATGCTATCCATGATACTGTACATGAGATGGCCAGGGATGAGGCGAGACACGGTAAAGCTTTTGAGGGTCTGTTAAAGAGATACTTCGGCTAATCCATAAATCAATTATAATTTGCTGAGGGTAGATGTAAAGATCTACCCTCAGTTTTACGCTTTAAAACAGAACCTTCACACATCCGGCCCCATACCAGAAAGGAATTTCACGATGGATAATTCAACCAAAAGCCCATCCCCATATGCCATAAATAATGCTCGCTACCAGCTGGATTTTGTACAGATGCCCCAAAATGCCAATCCTCAGTTTATACAAAACTGCTTAACCCAAAAGGAACGGTTTCTCTGTGAGATTTTCAACAGCTACTATTCCGGAATCAATCCTCTTTTCTATCCCGACCATCCCAAAAGCTTCAGAGAAGATGAATTTACCTTAACCAATACACAAATTTCCGCCACCGGCTTTATCCTTTATATCACACTTCCCGTCGAGCACGACGGATCATTGATTTACTGCAGTGCCTATGCTTTTTCTTATGAGAGGACATTATTTGATATTAAAAATGTCAGATTTTTTACCATCGAACAGAGTGATATGGGGACTGCATGCATTGGAAGCATCACCGCAAATGGAGGGCATATAAATTATGGGCAGCCCGCCGGCTCTGTTGAGGGAGATCTGACTCTCATCCGGAAGATTCTGCAGGATATTTAATGTATGCTGCAGATTATGCTTGCTATCCTGCTGATTCAATGTACAATAGATAAGTAAGAAATGTCTGCCTGCCGCAGACAATCGGAAAGGAATGATATTTTATGGAAAAAATTACAAGCTTTACCATCGACCACATAAAGCTGCAGCCCGGTATCTATGTCTCTCGCCGGGATCCTGTAGGAAACAGTCTCATTACTACCTTCGACCTGAGGATGACCTCCCCCAATGAGGAACCGGTAATGAATACGGCAGAGATGCATGCCATTGAACACCTTGCTGCCACCTTCCTGAGAAACCATAAGGACTACAGGGATAAAGTCATCTATTTCGGCCCCATGGGCTGCCGTACCGGCTTTTATCTGCTGCTGGCCGGGGATTATTCCTCCGGAGACATCCTTCCGCTTATGGTGGAAATGTATGAGTTTATCCGGGATTACGAAGGAGAGATTCCCGGAGCCAGTGCCAGAGACTGCGGCAACTACCAGGACATGAACCTGAATATGGCAAAATATCTTGCCAGGAAATATCTTGACCAGGTTCTGTACGGTATTGATGAAAGCCGCCTTGTCTATCCGGAATAAAAAAGAGAAAGGAAACGGAAAAATGAAAAAGATCGGAATTATAGGTGCTATGGAGCTTGAGGTGGATACCCTGAAAAGCCAGATGGAGATAAAAAATATTACTGCAAAAGCCAATATGGAGTTTTATGAGGGAAGTCTGAACGGTACCCCCGTGGTCATCGTACGCAGCGGCGTGGGCAAGGTAAACGCAGGTATCTGTGTCCAGATTCTGGCAGACCTGTTCAGCGTTACCCATGTGATCAATACCGGAGTGGCCGGCTCCCTGGACTCCCGGATCGACATCGGTGATATCGTCATATCTGCCGATGCGGTATATCATGACGTAGATGCCACTATATTTGGCTACCTGCCGGGAGAGGTTCCCCAGCTTGGCAGGCGGGAATTTACCGCTGACCCGGATCTGGTGACCCTGGCGGCAGCCTCCTGCCAGGAAGCGAATCCCCATCTCCATGTTTTTACAGGAAGAGTGGTCAGCGGCGACCAGTTCATCAGTGATAAAGCAGAAAAGGAACGGATTATAAAGACTTTCGGCGGCTATTGCACTGAAATGGAGGGGGCTGCCATTGCCCATGCTGCCGTACTGAATGCCATTCCCTTCGTCATCATCCGGGCTATTTCTGACAAGGCCGATGACAGTGCAGCCATGGCTTATCCGGAATTTGAACGCAAGGCTGCACAGGACTGCGCAAGACTGACAGCTCATTTGGTCGCAAAGATACAATAGCTATGCCCTCCTTCACTCCTCCATCATACTTTCCAGATATCCCCGGTCCCACAGCAGGATCTTCAGCTTGCGAGCCGCCTTCACCGCCGATGAGGTAAAATACTGATTGCAGAGCACGGCCCCTACCATACGGTCATAGTAGTCCCTCCCGGCATAGGCTTCCTGCACTGCTTTTACACCCACCGGCCCTGTATAGCATTTACACTGGATCGCATAGGTAACTCCATCCTTCTCAGCCAGGATATCCACCCCATAGTCCCCGCTTCCCCTAGTGACCTCCACCTCTTCAAAGCCGCTTCTTTCCAGAAGCTCTGCACAGAAATATTCAAAATCATGGCCTTCCATATCATCAATGCCGGCAGCCCCTCTTCTTTTGCGAAGAAACCTCCTTACAGCAAAGCAGACAATCAGCAAAAGCGCGGCAGCCGCTGCCGGCAAAAGCACATATTCTCCATATTCTGTCATATTACAGTCCCAGCTTACGATATCTGTTGAAGCAGGCGAAGATCTCCTGCCTCCTGGGCAGAGCCAGGCCGGAGGGCAGATAGCTGCCCGGCACGATAGCCCCCAGCCCCTTATCCTCTATCATTGCCATCAGCCTGTCCACGATTTCCTGTACAGTAGCCTTACCATTGAACATATTGCTCTCTGCATAAGCCAGCAGATGCCCCAAGGTCATTACCTGCTCACTATCCGCGATCTGCTCCACATAATGAAGGTTGATGGTCTCTTTATTCAGACTGACTGCCTCTTTTCCCATACCTTTTATCTTGACCCTGGAGTCATCCCTTCCTCCCCGGCCTCCGTCTGATCTGCCGCGTCCCCGGCCGCCGTCCTGCCTGCCTGCAGTCGGTGAACGTCTGTAGTCCGGATCCTCCGGCTCCTGCTCCGGCATCAGCAAAACAGGATACTTAGCCGCTTCTGCCTTTGCCTCTGCAGTGATTTCACAGGGTACATAGTTGTCCATCTGAACGATCTGATCTGCGATATGGAAGTAGGCCCCGGAGCTGCCTGCTACCATAATACAGGAAATCCCTTTCTTTTCATAAAGATATCTTGCCCTCTCAATAAAAGGTGTGATGGGTTCCTTATCCCGATGTACCACCCTCTGCATCAACTCATCCCTGACCATAAAATTAGTGGCACAGGTATCCTCGTCGATCAGAAGAAAGGTGGAACCGCTTTCCATGGCCTCTATTACATTCGCTGCCTGAGAGGTACTGCCGCTGGCATCCTCCGTATAAAAGCTTCTGGTTTTTTTCCCGTTTGGAAGATTGTTTACAAACATGGAGATATCATCCTTTTTCACACATCTTCCATCCTCTGCCCGTATTTTCATCCCGTCGGCAACAGTAATGACGTACTCCCTTCCATCTCCCGCAATATGGTCGTATACTCCCAGCTCCAGAGCTTTCAAAAGAGTGGATTTTCCATGATAGCCGCCGCCCACAATCAGCGTGATGCCTTCTCTGATTCCCATTCCCTTTATCCTGCCTTTGTGGGGCAGCTCCATGGCTACCTCCATAGATGCAGGTGAGACAAAAGGGACACTTCCCTTCATAGGCTTGTCTGATACCCCTGACTCCCTGGGCAGGACGGAGCCATTTGCCACAAATGCTGCCAATCCCATAGGCTTCAGGCTGTCCCGGATGTATTTTCTGTCATCTGCCAAAAACAGAACCTCTTCTATCTCCTTTTCATCCAATGCCCTGTAAAAGAGGACAGACTGTACGCATCTGGGCAGAAAGTCAAACAATATTTTTTCCAGCTCTGAGGAACAGATGGTTCTGCCGTTCGCCGGAAAACCTATTTCCACACGGACGATCACCTTTCCTGTTTCCGGCTCTATGGTGCAGGCTGTTCTCTCCAGCACCTCCTGCCCACAGCGGCTTACCGACAAAAGTCCGCTTTTCCCCGAACCCTTTGCCTTAAAATTATACCTCTCAGCCTCCTGTCTGAACAATCGGAGCAGATGATCCTGGAGAGCAATTCTTCTCTCCTTCCTTTCATAGCACTCCTTTGGAAATCCTGCTGTTTTTCCATCCACATGGATGCTGACCCTGGAGGGGGATGCAAAGGGATCTCCCTGCACATGGTCTATGGAAAGCATATATCTGTCAAAGCCATAGCTTCCCTTTGTGTCTTTATAGGCCGGATAACTCTTACGGTCTATTGTTCTTAATAGTCTCTGCAAATCCGCTGCTGTCTTCATCTTATTCTCCGTTTCTCGCCGTAACCCGGGCGTTCTTTCTCTCCTGTATTCTATAATGTATCTCCCATTGCCGTCAAGCCTGCAGACTCCAAATGAATTCCCTAAAGCAGGCCAGCCAATACCACACTGGCTGCCACTCCCACCAGAGTAGCCAGGAGAGCGCCGGTAAGGGTATATCTTGTCTTGGTAACCCTGGCAGCCAGAAAATACACACTCATGGTATAAAAAATAGTCTCTGTACAGCTCATCATAATGGAGGTAATCATTCCGATATGGGAGTCAGGTCCATAGGTTTTAAAAATATCCAGTACCAGTCCCGTGGCAGCAGAGGAGGAAAACATCTTGACCAGCACCACGGGAACCAGCTCCGACGGAAAGCCTATCCTGCCTGTCAGGCTCCCGAAAAGCCTTCCGATCATTTGAAGAAAGCCGGAAGCCCTCAGTACCCCCACTGCCACCATAAGCCCCACCAGGGTTGGCATGATCTGGACCACTGTCTGTACTCCGTCCTTGGCGCCTTTTATAAAATCCTCATATACCTTGCGCCCGCTGAGCAGCCCATAAGCAACTATGTAAAAAACAACAACCGGGATGATGATATTGGATATATTCGTTAATACATTTATGATATCGCAATCCTCCCACCTGATTTTTACTATTATATTGATAAAAGGGTGCCTGTATTCCTACAAGCACCCCTGAAAAACCCTGATTTCTGTTTTAGTTAAACTATTTAGCGGCTCTCGGATCATTACTGCTTTTTCCCAAGCCAGTCATTTAAAAAATTAACATTCTTTGCCAGCTTAATAATATCTGCTGCATTATCCTGGATATAGATTTTGAGCTGCTCCAGCTCTTTTTCCGTAAATCCTGAAGATTTTTCAATAGTGCCTCTGGGTACGATGCCCTCCGCATAGTCACCTGCTCCCCGTTCAAAGCAGACTCTTACCATCTTCTCCTCATCCTTCAGCAACAGGCCTGAATATGTCATCCTGATTTCTTCTGTACTCCCCATCTTTACACCCCTTCTCCTTCAAAGTCTCTAAGCCTTCTGCTACACGGTAAATCTCTTCACCTTTTCATTCAGATTATGTACCTTCTCACTGGCTCCTTCCACTGCCGCTGTCATCTCACCTGTCTGCTGCACCACCGAGCTGACTCTCTGGGCAATATCGGTAGTCCCTTCGGCTCCCTCATTGGAGGCTGTCCCCACTTCCTCAATGGCCTGCAGAATACCGCTGATAGCCTCCAGGAGACGCTGTGACGCTCCGCTGAACTCCATAACAAGCCCGTCCACAAACTGGGAATCATCTTTATAGGCCTTGGCAGTTTCCTGAAAGCTGTCATAGCTGCTGATTACCTGATTTGCCACAAATTCCAGCAGCTCTCTTGCATCGCCTGACAATTCACCTACTGCCGCGCTTACCTGCCCTGTAATGGACTGGATATTGCCCACTGCCTCCTTGGACTGCTCTGCCAGCACCCTGATCTGGTCAGCCACTACCGCAAATCCTTTTCCTGCCTCTCCGGCCCTCGCTGCCTCTATGGAAGCATTCAATGCCAGCATATTGGTCTGGGAAGTAATACCCATAATAGCATCCGACAATGCATTGATCCGATCCACCACCTTTATATCCTCCAGGGCACACTGCAGAGCCTCTCTGATACGGGAATATATCTCATGTGCTGCTGCGCGGTCGTTATTGGCATTATTTTTCGCCTCCTCAGCCCTGTGCAGGATCTCCTCAGCCCGTACAGCGCCCTCTCTGGACTGCTCTGCAATATGCTTTGCAGACTCCTGAATCTCCTGGGACATAGCTGCAATCTCTTCCGAAGAGGCTGCTGTTTCCTGCATGCCCGCTGCCAGCTCCTCAGAGGTAGCTGACATGGTCTCCATTTCAAGGTTAACCGCATTCACCTCATCTCTGATAGAGGCCGTTATCCTGGCGATAGCATCAGAATCCGTATGGATCTCCTCGATCAATTCCTTTACATTGTTTCTCATCTCATTCATATTCCTGGAAAGAATACCGAAATCATCCTTGCGCTCCAGAAAAGAATCCGGCAGAACGGCTGCAAAGTTACCCTTACCCAACTCCTCGTTATAATCCATGGCCACCTTCAGTGCCCTGGTAATCCCAATACCGATCAGAATCGTGAAGCCCGTCAGGGAAAGCAGCAGCACCACTGCTATGACTACCGCCCTTATCATGGTGTCCTGAACCATTTTATTCTGCTCTGCCTGACGCTCACCCAGCATGGTATCCAAGTCGTCTATGTAATTGCCTGTTCCCACCACCCACTGAAAAGGCTCAAAGGCCTTACAATAGGAACGCTTCGGCAGCGGCTCTGATCCCCCCTCTTTTGTAAAATAATAATCTGTATAGCCCCCTTCCGGCTTCCTTCCTTCATTGATAAAGCTCTGCACATACTTATAGCCGTCCAGATCAACGGCATCCCATCTGTTGGTTCCCTCTGTTTCATTTCCCAGCAGAACCACATTCACACCCTCATAGGTATCAGCCCAAAAGTAGCCATCATCTCCATAGCGTATATCCCTCAGTATCCCGGCTCCCAGTTCTTTGGCCTCTTCCAGAGTATAGGTACCGGCCTCATACTCCCCATAGATATGCTCCAGCATGGAGATCACACTTTCTACCTGAGACTTACTGCTGCTGTCGTAGTCCTCTCTCTGGCTCTCTTCCATCTCTGCTATGGACTGCTCGCTGACAGCATCCATGTTCTGTGAAAAGTTGATATACATCAGAAACAGTCCCGCCGCCACCATTACTCCCAGCATCAAAAGCTTCGTTCTTACCTTCCAGTGTCTCAGTCTCATAACTATCCACTCCCATCTTCATTGGTATTTTATGTATATTATTATACTCTCTTTTTTACCATGAGACAATTGTATCTTATCCTTTATTTGTATATTTATGCTCATGCTCAAGCCCTATTACTCCTATCTCTTATCTTACAATAAACCACTGCTGCTGCAGAACTGACCAGTGTGGCTGCAATGGCCGGGGCGATGATTGCTGCCGGATTCACGCTCCCATACTGCTGCCGGTAGGCGATCATATTGACCGGAATCAGCTGCAGGGAAGAAATATTCAGAATCAGAAAAGTACACATTTCCCTGCTGGCAATACGTATCCGGCCATCAGATCCTGCATCCGCATACCCCGGCGCGCCTCTCTCTGCCTCCAGCTGAGCCAATGCCTCCATAGCCTTTAAGCCTGCCGGAGTACAGGCCCAGCCCAGCCCCAATACATTGGCAATGATATTCATGGATATGTACTCTCTGGCAATATGCTCTCTGGGTATCCGCGGAAACATAAAGGAGATAAAGGGCTGTATCCCTGCAGTGAGCCTCCCGATCAGTCCTGAGGCCTGGGCAATCTCCATCAATCCCACCCACAGAGCCATCACGCCTGTCATCGTAATGCACAGGGAGACAGCTTCTCCGGCGGAATTTAAAGCCGCATTGCTTACTGCTTCTATATTATTGGTAAATGCACCGTAAACAACTCCTGCCAGAATCATAAAAGCCCAGATATAATTCAGCATAAATATTCCTTTTTTCAATTTTCATTAATATTATTCTATTCCCCCCTTCCTCCGGGTATTCAGATACAATCCTTGTATTTTCTACTTTTTTTGACAGAAGGCTTTTCTTCCCAATCTGCATAGTGTATAATATGGTGACACATTAAACAAATTGAGTGGGAGGAAAATCAAAATGAAAAGGAAATTATTGAAAGGTGCTGCTGCTGTCTTATCTGCGGCTATGCTTCTGTCCATGACCGGCTGCGGAGCTAAGGAGGATCCCAGGGCTGTACTGAATGCTGCAATGACAAAAAATGCTGAAATGAGTGATTCCGATATGGATCTGTCTATGGATATGAGCGTAGACCAGGATGGTATCTCCATATCGGTGATTTCCGACGGAAACATGAAGATCAGCGGTGCCAATACAGAGAATATGCTCTATCTGGCCGATATAAAGATGGATATGTCTGCTCAAGGAGAAAGCCAGACCATTGACACGGTCACCTTTTATCAGGATGGCTACTGCTATACTGAGACTATGGGAACCAAGCTAAAATATGCTGTGGATTTGGAATCCATGATAGAAACTATCAACCAAAGCACCGGTCTTGCTTCCATGGATACTTCTTATTTCAAGGATCTCACCCTGAAAAAGAACGGTGACGCCAGAACCATAAGCTTTACCACTGATCCCAGCCAGATGAAGGAATATGTATCAGAGATTATGGGCGCCTTGGGCGGCGGACTGACAGGCGGCGGGGATGCGGAAATGACAGTGTCCCAGCTGTCCGGCTCATACACCATCGGAAAGAACGGTTACTGCACAGGCGCCGACATAGACATGGTAATGGACATGGATGTCTCCGGCGTTACCTGCAGCGTAACTGCAAATGTGAAGGTGACCTACAATAATCCGGGACAGCCGGTTGAGGTTGTGATCCCTGACACTGAGGGCTACCAGGAAGTGAATATGACGGATATGATGGCCCAATAAGATAAATAAGCTTTGAAATACAAAATCCTGCTGTATGATCTCCATCCAGCAGGATTTTATATTAGGGAAGGCAGCTGCCTCAGCAATCCAGCAGCATCCGATAGACCTCCCTTTTTCCGATTCCCCTGTCCTTTGCCGCAAGCTTCATAGCCTCCTTCCTGTCTATACCCTGATCCTCATAATACCTCATATGCTCTTCTATAGGCATTTCCGTCCATTTCAGGACAGCCGCCTCCTTCTTTTGAGCCATACTCCTTCCTTCTACCACTAATACATACTCTCCCCGGGGTGCATTGTCCTCATAATACTGCAGGGCTTCCTGTAAAGTGGAGGGCATCACCGTTTCAAATTTCTTGGTCAGCTCCCGGCAGATGGTAAGCCTGCGGTTTCCCAGGGCCTTTTCCAGATCCGCCAGGGTTCTGGTCAGGTGATGGGGAGCCTCATAGACTATCATGGTACGGCTTTCCTCTGACAGCTCTGCCAGTACCTCTCTCCTCTCCTTTTTATCCGCAGGCAGAAATCCCTCAAAACAAAAACGCCTGGTACTCAGTCCCGAAAGGGTGAGCGCCGTAATGCAGGCAGCAGCTCCCGGCAGAGAAGTGACTCTGATGCCGGCCTCCCGGCAGAGAACCACCAGCGCCTCTCCCGGATCAGAGACAGCCGGTGTGCCTGCGTCAGTAATTAATGCCACATCTCTGCCTTCCTGCATCAACCCGATCAGATAATGAGCCTTTTCTATCCTGTTATACTCATGATAGCTGGTCATGGGTGTACGAATCTCAAAATGATTCAGCAGCTTTATACTGTTCCTGGTATCCTCCGCAGCGATCACATCCACATTTCTCAACGTATCCAGTACCCGCAACGTAATATCCTCCAGATTTCCTATGGGTGTGGCACACAGATACAGCATTCCTACCATGACCTCTCCTCCTCTCCTCAAAACCTATTCTAATACCCATAAATATCATAGATTTCCGGGGTATACTCCCCGGGCGCCTGGTATATGATCAAGGGCTTCTCCACCCTTATTCTGGGCCTTCCTCCCCGATTAGCCTCCAGAAGCACCATATTGGGCTCTTTATCCACATAGGGATGAACCATCTGCATCCTTTTCGGTTCCAGGCCATATCGGCGGAGAAGTACCATGATTTCAGTCAGGCGAAAAGGACGGTGAACCATAAAAAAATTCCCGCCCGGCTTAAGCAGCCTAGCTGCCTGAGATACCACATCCTCCAGAGTGCAGAGCACCTCATGGCGGGCGATTGCCTTAGGAGCCTCCGGATTCAGCAATCCATGCCGGCCGATCATATAGGGGGGATTGCAGGTGACTACATCAAAAGAAGCAGCTCCGAATAACGTCCCTGCCTCCTTGATGTCTCCCTGTACAATGGCAATCCTGTCCTCCAGCCCGTTCAGTGCCACACTCCGCCCTGCCATATCGGCGCTTTCCTCCTGTATCTCCAGACCGGTGAGATGGGCTGCCTCCGTCTTTGCAGCCATCAGGATAGGGATGATTCCCGTCCCCGTGCCCATATCCAATACCCGGCTTCCCTTTCTTGCCCGGGCAAAGCCGGACAGAAGCACAGCATCCATACCGAAACAGAATTTCTCCGGATTCTGGATGATACGGTAGCCATTCCTCTGCAGCTCGTCCAGCCTTTCATTTTCCCTGAGTTTAATTGTCATCCAGCTTTGACTTTCCTTCCTGTTTCTCCAGCTTTTCCAGCTTTTTCAGCTCCTCATTTACCTCTACCCTGTTATTTTTATGCTTCCTTTTAAATCGGAGCTGGTTTACCCTGTATTCCTGTATCTCCTTTTCATCATCCTTCTCAATGATCACCTTGACCTGCTGTCTCAGTACATTCACACTGTGAACCTCTCCTCTGAAGCCATCATCCGTTGTCACATAGTCTCCCACACCTGGCAGCTTCCGGTTCAGCTCCTCATAGGTTTCCTCTTCATTTTTCAGGCAGCACATCAAACGGCCGCACACTCCCGATATCTTGGTTGGGTTCAGGGACAGATTCTGTTCCTTTGCCATCCTGATGGAGACCGGTACAAACTCCGACAGATAGGTGTGGCAGCAGAGCGGACGGCCACAGATGCCTATGCCGCCCATGATCTTTGTCTCATCCCTGACTCCGATCTGCCTCAGCTCTATCCTCGTCTTAAAGACCGAAGCCAGATCCTTTACCAGCTCCCGGAAATCAATACGCCCGTCAGCTGTAAAATAAAACAGCACCTTATTATTATCAAAGGTATATTCTGCATCGATCAGCTTCATCTCCAGCCCATGCTTCCTGATCTTTTCCAGACATATCTGAAATGCCTGCTTTTCCTTTTCCTTGTTGGCAGCCTCCTGCTCGTCATCCTTTTTTGTAGCAATCCTGAGTACCGGCTTGAGAGGCTGCTGTATCTTATCCTTATCCACAGCCCTGGGTACCCCCATCACAGTTCCGTACTCGATTCCTCTTGCGGTTTCCACGATAACGTGATCCCCGCGCTTTATATCCAAATGACCCGGGTCAAAAAAATAGATTTTACCCGCTGTCCTGAAACGCACTCCTATAACCTTTACCATAATCTATCAGCCTCATGAATTTTCTTTTATTGTCAAAAGCAGAAGCTCCATGGTCAGCTCAAAATTCACATTGGCGCTGAGACGGCTCTTCGCTTTGTCCAATGACTCTATTACCTGTTCAATCCCCTCATAGGTACTTCTGTCAGCCACCCTCCTGATGTGCTGAACCTCTTCCTTGAAAACCAGATGGTTTGCATCATTGGTGGCCTTAAACAACAGCACATCCCTGTACCAGATGGCAAGAATGTCCAGATAGTCACTGACATCCAGCTTGTATTCATTTATATTCCTGATGGCCGCTGCAATCTCACTGATTTCCATGTCATTAATGTTTTTTAACAGGGTAACAGCCTCTTCCTTTACCCTGTCGAAGTCTTCACTGAAGGCCAGCAGCTTGGCCTTTCCGATATTGCCTCTGGCAAAGGCAGCACATATTTCTGCCTTATAGTCGGGAATCTCCAGCTTTTCCATCAGAAAACGCTTCACAACAGCATCTCTCACCGGCTTCATATTCAGCACGGCACACCGGCTCTGTATCGTAGGCAGCAGGAGCTCCGCATTGGTGGTAAGAATGAGGATGACTGTATATGCCGGCGGCTCCTCCAGCGTCTTTAACAGCGCATTCTGAGCCTGTACCGTCATTTTCTCTCCCTCATTCATAATATATATCTTATAGGGACCGCTGTAGGGCTTGATGGCCACACTTGCATTGATCTGCCCGCGGATATCGTCCACTCCTATGGTTCCCGGCTTCTCATGGGAAATATAGATGACATCCGGATGATTTTTTCCTGCTATCTGCCTGCAGGAATGACATTCTCCGCAGGGCTCCCAGACCGGGCCTGACTGCTCCGGGCGTTCACACTGGAGGGCTGCGGCAAAAACCCCTGCAATGAATTCCTTCCCGGAGCTTTTCTCTCCGTTGATGATATAAGCATGAGACAGCTTATCCAGCTTCCAAATATTCTGGAGATGTTCCTTTAATTGGTCCTGTCCTATTATGTCTGCAAATTTAGCCATCTGTGCCACCATTCCTTTTAAGTAAATATATCCAAAAGCAGTCCCCTTATCTCTCCTATTTTACTGAGAATACCAAGATGATCCTTTTCTTCCTTAACCAGCTCCTGAGCCAGCTCGTCCAGCTTCTCATTGACCAGGCGCACAATTCCGTATACTCTGTGCCTTCCCCTCTTATCCAGAAAATTCTCTCTGGAAAAGGAATGGGAACGGTTGATAATCTCATTCATAAATTCCTTGATCAATCCTCTGTACTTCTTCATGTCCTTGACATTCCGATGCTTGGCCAGCTTGTCCCCCTGCATCGTAATCTCTTCCATCAAAGAAGTGAGCCTTGCCTGTAATTCCTGTTCTTCAATACGGCTGACAAGGGTAAACTTAAATGTCCCGTCTGTGGGATTCTGCTGCACCGGCTGCTCCACCTGTATCGGTTTACTGATCTGATTTACCTTTATATCCATGCCCATACCTCCCGGCTTTGCCTGTACCCTCCGGCCTGTTCCGCCTGATACCGGCTATATCAGCTCTGTAAGATAGCCCTTTATTTCCTTCAGGCACCTTTCCAGATTGTCATTGTCAAACCTTCTCTCAATACCTGCCGCCTTGATCCTCTCCTCGGCAAAATCCTGCTCATCGGCCAGATATCTGCGGCACATTTCTTCATATTTGGGATGCTCCTGCCGTCTTTCCCTGTCCAGGGCTCTCTGCAGCCTCACTCCGTCATCCACATCTATCAGTATCGGAACCACCCTGTCCCTGCCCCAGAAAAAGCACATTTTATTATATGCCTCCAGGGTTCCTATGATTCCGTAGCTCTCCTTCTCCAAATCAATACTTCCGTCATCCACCGTAAAGTATCTCCATATCCCATGGCAGGTGTCATAGCTTCTCTCCTCTATGATCCTTCCCCTCTCTGCCAGCTTCCTGTAGCTCTCCTCATCGGTAAAATGATACTCCCTCCCATCCTGCTCCCCATTCCGTATGGGTCTGGTAGTATAGGGAACCAGCATACGAAATCCCGGTTCCCCATCCTCCAGCAGCCTTCTGAAAATAGTATCCTTACCTGCAGAGCTCTTTCCCATGAAACAGATCATCTTGCCCATGAAGCCTCTTAGACCTCAATGACACGGATCATATTGGTCTTTCCTGAAATACCCAGGGGTACTCCTGCCGTCAGCACGGCCACGTCTCCCCTCTTGATATAGCCGGCCTTTTCCACTGCCCGCCTTGCCTCATCAAATAAGTCATCCGCATTATCCTTCTTTTCAATGAGCAGAGGCACAACCCCCCATGCCAGGCTCATCTGACGGCATACTCTTGGATTGACCGAGCAGGCAATGATCGGACACTCAGGCTTATATCTGGAAATCATGCCTGCTGTAAATCCTGACATGGTGACAGTGATAATAGCTGCTGCATCCAGATCTGCCGCCGTCGTACAGGTGGCATGGGAGATAGCTGTAGTGATATCTGCGATAGCTTCGTTTTTCTTTTTCATACGGGAGGTATAATCAATATCCCTTTCGGAACGTTCTGCAATCCTGGCCATGGTCTTTACAGCTTCTACGGGGTAGAGCCCCTGTGCACTTTCTCCGGAAAGCATGATCGCTGTGGTGCCGTCATAGATTGCATTGGCCACATCTGTTGTCTCCGCTCTGGTAGGGCGGGGATTCTTGATCATGGATTCCAGCATCTGGGTGGCAGTGATCACGTGCTTTCCATTGGCAACCGCCAGCTTGATCATCTTCTTCTGCAGCACCGGTACCTCCTCCATGGGAACCTCAACACCCATATCGCCTCTGGCCACCATGATGCCGTCTGACACAGAGATGATCTCTTCCAGATTCTGAATACCCTGCATATTCTCAATCTTGGCAATGATCTTCATCTTGCTGTTATTCTCCTCCAGCAGCTTTCTCAGCTCCAGTACATCCTCCTTTGTTCTGGTGAAGGAAGCAGCAATAAAATCAAAACCCAGCTCGCAGCCGAAAATGATATCTTTTCTGTCGGCCTCGCTGATATAAGGCATGGAAAGAACCGCATTGGGCACGTTCACTCCTTTTTTATTGGAAACCGTTCCTCCGTTTACTACGGTACAGATGATATCCTCTCCCTCGATCCTGTCCACTGTCAGCTCAATCAGACCGTCATCGATCAGAATGGACATTTCCGGACTGACATCATTTTTCAGATTCTTATAGGTAACAGAAACTCTCTCGGATGTACCGGGTATCTCTTCCATAGTCAGTGTAAATTTCTGACCTGCTGTAAGCTCTGCCCTGCCATCTTCAAAGTCACCAAGCCTGATCTCTGGTCCCCTTGTATCCATCAATGTAGCGACAGGTATGTTCAGCTCCTCACTCACCTTAACGACCTTGACAAACTTTCCTTTCTGCTCCTCATGGTCTCCGTGGGAAAAGTTGCAGCGAGCCACATTCATTCCCGCCAGTATCAGCTCCCTGATTTTTTCCTCGCTCTGGCTTGCCGGTCCTATCGTACAAATAATCTTGGTCTTTCTCATTCCGGTTAAATCTCCTTCAATCCATTCATTTTCTTTTTATTCTTTTACTACCCTTATACACCCGTTCTTTTCTATACCCTGTACATTCAGTCCCATGCCCCTGTTATGGACAAGGGAATTTATCAGATCGTTGCTCAGCCTTTCTCCCGGTACTGCCAGCGGTATTCCCGGCGGATACAGATTGATAAATTCAGCAGCTATCCGTCCGCCGCATTCCCCAACAGGTACCTGTGCCTGTTCCTCCGTGTATGCCCGGGCAATGGTCATAACCGATTCCTCCGGCTTCCCCGGAGCCTTCTTCAGGCTCTTTTGCAGTTCCCCGGACTTTCTCCTGCCAGCTGCCATACCTGCATCCTCCCGGATCTCTCTGTCCATTTCCAGCAGTGCCTCAGCCAGCCTGTCCACTCCCTCTTTTGTATCCATCATGGTAAGAATCGCCAATGCATAGCCTTCCGCTGCCATCTCAGGCTGCAAATGGTACCTTTTCCTGAGTGCATCATAGATCCTGACACCTGTCATCCCGCATCCCTGCCCCGCTATGACCAGCTTGCAGGGATCCATCCGAAACACAGTCCCTCCTCCCGGCCGACCGGTTTGTCCATCCAGCAGCCTCAGATGCCTGCTGCCCTTCAGCCTTTCTGCCAGAGATCTTCTGATCTGCAACAGAGACTCCAGCCTCCTCTCCCCTTCTCTCTCCACCATATCCATACAGGCATCTATGGAAGCCATCAGCACATAGGACGGACTGCTGGTCTGGAATATCCTCAGATACCTTTCCAGCCTTTCTGCCGGAATCAGATTCCCCTTCAGATGCAGCAGAGCCGTCTGGGTCATGGAGGGCAGGGTCTTATGCAGACTGTGGATCACCACATCGGCACCCAGACTGACTGAGCTGGGGGGATAGTCCGGATGCAGGCCAAAATGGGCTCCATGGGCCTCATCCACGATCAGCGGCCTGCCATAGCTATGGGTGATATAGGCTATTTCAGCTACATCCGACAGGATACCCTCATAGGTAGGTGAGGTGACCAGAACCGCGGCAATCTCCGGCTGCTCCTTCAGTGCCCTCTCTACCTCCCGGGGCTCAATACTCCCCGCGATCCCCCATTCCTCCAGGACAGGCGGATAGAGATAGGATGTCTCCAGTTCCCGTAAATATGCCCCATGGTATACCGAACGATGGCTGTTTCTCGCCATCAGCAGACGGTCACCCCTGCCTGCTGCCGCCATAACGGCGCTCAGAATGCCGCAGGTACTCCCATTCACCAAGAACCAGGTTCTGTCGGCTCCGTATATGCCGGCAGCCCGCTCCTGTGACTGAGCCAGGATGCCGCCGGCCTGGTGAAGGTTATCAAAGCCGTCTATTTCTGTGATATCCAATCCATAGATCTTGCCCAGGCTGCCGGCAGCCGACTCCCTCCGTCTTTTATGCCCCGGCATATGAAAAGGATAATAGTCCGACCTGCTGTATTCCTCCAGTTTTCTGTAAAGCTCTCCCATCCGGCTAAACCTGATACTGTACCTTTATTTTTTTCACGGAAGATCCGGTGCCCTCTGTTCTGAAGGTCTTATGCTTGCCATGTCCCTGGTGCAGCTTCAGTGTCTCCATCAGAGAACAGTATTTATCGGCAGCGGAAACCACCCAGGCCTCTCTGCACAATGGGGGAATCACCGTCAGGGGCCACATATGCTTTTTGATGATATCCCTTTCCCTGGCAGTCAGATGATATTCCTTGGATGCATTTCTCAGTGCAATACCGGGATGAAACAGGCCATGAAGCCTCCTATTATCCCTGTGGCATTTGTCATGCCAGTCATATAGAAAATAATCGTGGAGCAGTGCTCCCCGGATCAGCTCCCTTTGTCTGCAGCCAAGCCCCAGCTTTCTGCTGATGGCCAGGCTGTACTTTGCCACGCTGATGCTATGACTGTTCACTGTCATGTTCCCATGCTGGATAAACTCCCTGGTTCTTTTAAAATTGTCGGAGTCCAGAATATCCCCTCCATGCTCCCTTAACAGATCATGTAATTCCTTTTGTTTCTGAAAGAACCTGTGAAATCTCTCTCTTTGCTTCTGACTGCTGCGCCTTTTATTTCTCATTTCTTCTCCATCCGGGATGCTGCCCCCTGCACAATAAAAAGTTCCTAACTAATAATAACATACTATTGGGAATCCGGTATACATATATTCATAAATAATTTTTGCTTTTTCATAAGGAAGATTGATGCATCCATGGGAACCGTTGCTTCTGTAGATCTCCCCGCCAAAGGAACTGCGCCATGTGGCATCATGCATCCCTATATTTCCGTTAAAAGGCATCCAGTAGGACACGGGTGTGGCATAATTCTCTCCCCGCAGCACTGCATTCCGGGTCTTATAGGTCAGGCCGAACACTCCTGCCGGAGTACTCCACCCCCGGGCGGCATTCCCTGATACAAAGTCACTCTCCAGAACCATTGCACCTTCTACATAAACATACAGATGCTGGGCGCTCAGATCCATCTCCACATAGCTGTCTGCAATTTCTACCTGCCAGGGAGCTGGCTCAGTATAGATATGGACCGGCTCCTTCTCTATAGCTTCTCCGCTTTTTACGGCTTTTATCAGAGCTTCTGCCTCTGCCTCCACATCAGTCTGCCAGCCGCAGGCCTGCGTATTCAGCTCCACCTCTCTGCCGTCCGTGGTCTGAAAACGCTTATTTCTGCCATAGGTATCGTATGCTTCCGCCTGCCGCCTGACAAACTCCCTGATTTTTTCCTCCTGCAGGGTCACCCTGTCCTTCTCAATCTCCACCCAGTACCGGATAACGTCCCCATTGACAAATACCTGGCTGCCGTTCCAGTCGTAAGTGATATCCGTGGCTGCATATACATTGGCCTGTCTCAGTGCCTCTGCCAGCTCCTTATTTCCTTTCCCTGACTTCTCCCATATATAGCATCCCGTTTCCTCCAGATCCAGACTGGTCTCCAGATTGTCCAGGGCCTCCCTGACCCTTTCCCGGACTGCCTCCTCCTTAAGCTCTGTGCCCGGATCCTCCTCTATGATTTTATATCTCTTTTGCTGGGGAAAATAGCTGATATAAGCCTCTCTGTAGGCTTTTACGTTTTCCTGCCCATAAAATGACAGCTCCTCCAGCTTCTGCTCCAGCTTCTCCTCATCATAGACTACCAGATCATACAGATCATAGGAATACTCCCGAAAAAATCCCAGGATCCACTGCCAGGGCCGCTGCTCCTCCTTGATTCTCAGCAGGGAACCATCCCACTGATACTCCATGGCGATTTCCTCAGACAAAATACTGTCAGTCACTCCCCTCCGGCCCTGTATCTCAAGAGTGTATCCGGCCAGGCCGGCGTACAGCATCATCTCTGCCTCCACCGGCGTCCTGTAACTGTAGTTTTCTCCATTTATAATCGTATTGTAAAAATAGTGGTTCTCAAAAAACATGGTCAGGCCGATATAGGTCCCTCCCAGCATGATCAGCATTGCTGCCAGGGCTGCCGCAATCATCTTCTTCTTTGATGCCTTCTTTTTTCTCTTCATCCTCCAGCTCCTAACCTTTTACACAAAGACAGCCTGAACGAGAAACATGTAGCACAGAGTACCCAGTCCCACAGTAAGCAGTATATTCTTTTTCCACAGATGCAGAACCACTGTCACACCTACGGAAATCAATTCAGCCAGCCCATGGCTCCCCGAAAGGAAATCTATATGCCGCAGGCAGTACACCACCAGTGTACTGTTATGCTCCCTATAGAATGTACCGTGTCCATCCTTCCTCTCCGCTCTTATGTACTGTCAGCAGGTTACTCCAATCTTTTCTTCATTAATAATAATATACACACTGAGACCGAAAGTGACGGCAGAATAAACCTGTCCGCTGACCCTCTCTTTCCTGTCCCACTCCTCTCAATTACACTGTTATTCAGTATAATGTCATTTGTCGAAAAATGCAACGGAAAACATTTTCAGCATCTTGGCACACTCCGCCCGGCTGGCCTCTCCCCCGGGATCCAGCCTATAGGTTCCGTCCTTATTGGGCTTTCCGCTGATCATTCCCATCTTTACAGCCCATTGCATATAGCTCACAGCCCAGCCGCTGACCTTCTCACTGTCGGTAAACCCATCCAGGGGAGCTCTGCCGCTGACGTCATAATCCCGGGATTGTGCAAAAAGATAAAGCATCTTGGCAATCTGCTCACGGGTAATGTTTTTATTGATGCCATAGCTGCCGTCACTGTACCCATGGACAATTCCCTTGTTGCTGGCCCAATATACGGCATCACTGTACCATTTTCCACGTTCCACATCCGTAAAACGGTTCCTGAAGCTCACTTTGGGTGATCCTTCCATCCGATAGATCACGGTAGCAAACATGGTTCTTGTAAGCGGACTGTCAGGCTGGAACTGGAGACTTCCTCCTACCGGACCCATGAAGCTGCGGTTATAGACGTATTTCACACTTTCGTATTTCCAGTTGCCAGGGATCACCTTCACATCTTTAAAGATAAACTCCTTTTCCGGTATAACGGGCTTTGCCGCAGTATCCTTTTCCCACTGGGCGTATACATATACCTCTGTCTGGCTTTCTGCTGCCAGATTTCTCACTGTGGCCTGATCGCTGTAGGTCTGGCCTCTGCCGTCGGCTCTGGTATTCCAGCCGGAAAAAGAATAGCCGGCCCTGGAGAAGCCATTGGCGGGAAAGATATAGGCACGATCCCTGCGGCATCCGGCCAGAGCTTCCATTTCGCCGCTGTCTGCCCCATTGCCGGAAAACAGTATTTTATAATTGGTAGCCGTATTCCTGTCAGCATCCACAGCCACTGCCACCTTCATGGTACGGCCCCCACCGCAGTCATACCGATATCCTGCTTCCCTGGACGGATCCTCTACCACCAGATTCTCTCCCTCCAGTCTCAGATTTTCCAATTCGGACATCCCCTTTTTGTCCAGCTCCGGATAATTGGAAAGATCCAGTCTGGGCTCTCTTATGTAAACCTGATTCCCTTCTCCCATAGGAAAACCGGACTCCGTCATCACCTCCTCTGCCAGAAAGAGCCTTAGGTTTTTATTGGCAGACAGATCCAGCCATCCGATATGATTGCCGCCGCAGACCAGCTTTTCCAAATACAGATTCCGGCTCACATCCAGCTCCTTCAGGGCATTATCCCGACAATCCAATACCCTCAGCTCACCATTGCGGCTCACATCCAGCTCAGTGATGCTGCTGTTGCGGCAGACCAGCTTCTCCAAAAGAAGGTTATGCCGCAGATCCAGTGCAATGACAGGCACACCTCTCAGTTCTATTGCCTTCAGCTTTTTATTGTGGTCCAGAACCAGCGATCTGAGTGCAAGATCCCCGGGAGCCACCTCCCTGCCTGTTCTGATACAGAAATACAGCTCCTCCAGCTCTGTATTCTTACTCACATCCAGCCTGTCAAAATTATTGGTTTCCTCTTCATAGATATCCAGCTCCACAGACAGGTACTTAAGTGAAGTATTCCTGCTGATATCCAGCGGCTTCACAGGATCCACCACATAAAAGTCCAGACTCTCCAGCCTGTCATTTCTGCTGATATCCAGTCCCTCCGCCAGCCCTCCGGGCATATTGCTGCAGGTCAGGGATCTCAGGTTTTTATTTTCACTCAGATCCAGCTCCGTCAGCCCGGCACAGTGCAGATACAGGGTCTCCAGAGCTGTATTGCGGCTCAGATCCAGCTCCGCCAGTGTACTGAACCAACCCTCAAAGCGAAAGCTTTTCAGAGCCGAAAAGTACTCTATCCCCTTTACGCTCTCAAAGCCTGACCTTCTCTCCTGCAGTGTGAGCTCCGTGGTTCCTTCGATCTCTCCGGCTGACAATATGCCGTCCCTATCCCAGTCACAATTTTCTGATATATGGGTTCGGAAAAGGGGGTCAGGAAAGCTGATTTCATCAATAGGGACACCCTCTGTATCCGGACTGGGCAGCTCCTCTGTCTGCTCTGCTTCCGCGGCAGATACAGGAAAAGAAGCAAGTGACAGCAGGATGCCCAGCAGAATGCCTGTTATTCCTATTCTTCGTTTCACCCTTATCACTCCTCATCATTCTATGCATACAGTGTATTTTTTGGTTTATCCGCTTACCACATTCCTTTTCTCCCCCCGGAGAAATGCCTCTATATTTTTATAGGTTTCCTCTACCACCCGGTTTCTTGCCTCGGTGCTGGCCCAGGCCATATGAGGTGTGATGATCAGCTTTCTGCTGTCCATGATCCTGCTGAGGGGATTGGATTCCTTCATAGGCTCCGTACCGGTCACATCCAGGCCGGCTCCGGCGATCCAATCCTCTGTAAGCGCCGTATACAGATCTGCATCGTTTACCACCGGACCTCTGGCTGCATTGATGAGGATAGCCGTCCTCTTCATTTTCCTCAGGGCATCTTTATTGATCAGATTTCTGGTCCTGTCGCTCAAGGGGCAGTGCAGGGACAGAAAATCTGCCTCCTCCAGCAGCCTGCCCAGATCCACTCTCTCATAATCCCGGCAGGTACTGTTTCCCGATGCAGAATAAAATATTACCCTGCAGCCGAAGGCCCGGGCGATCTGCGCCACACGCCTGCCGATATTTCCCATTCCCACGATCCCCCAGGTCTTTCCCTCCAGCTCGGTAAAAGGGAGGTCAAAATTGGAAAACCCGGACTGGGCGGCGTAAGAGCCGGACTTCACATACTCATCATAATATCTCAGCTTTTCCAGAATATAAAGGCAGAGTGCAAAGGTATGCTGGGCCACTGCTGCCGTGGAATAATTGACCACGTTGGCTACCCTGATCCCTCTGCTTTTACAGTATTCCAGATCCACATTATCAAACCCCGTGGCAAACTCACAGATCAGCTTCACCTCCTCTGCCCCCCGAAGCGTCTGTTCATTCAGGGGAGATTTATTAGCAATGATAATCTCTGCGTTCCTCACCCTCTCACCCACTTCATCTGCCGCTGTATTTTGATATACGGTCACCTCTCCCAAATTTTTCAGGCTGTCTACGGACACGTCCTGCCCCACGCTGCCTCTTTCCAAAATTACTATTTTCATGTTTAAAGCCATGCTCCTTTCAATCTTTTGGCACACCTGTCCGGTTTCTCATCAGCCGCTGCCGCAGCTTTCTCAAGGCCTTTACAAAAATAGTGGGCATATCTCTCAAGAAATATGCCCAGCTACATACACTATAATCTCTTTAAAAGTTCTTCTCTCTGTGCCTCATAACCCGGCTTGCCCAGAAGCGCAAACATATTCTTCTTGTAGCTTTCCACTCCCGGCTGATCAAAGGGATTTACACCCAGCAGATAACCGCTGATACCGCAGGCGAACTCAAAAAAGTAGAACAGCTCACCTAAGTAAAACTCATTGACCTCCGGAATATGTACCATCAGGTTAGGTACATTTCCGTCAGTATGTGCCAGAATCGTACCGTTCATTGCGCTTTTATTTACAAAATCCACAGTCTTTCCTGCCAGATAGTTAAGGCCGTCCAGATCCACGGCCTCCGTTCCCAGCACGATCTCTTCCCGGCTGGTCTCAATGTCAATCACCGTTTCAAACAAAGTCCTTGCTCCATCCTGGATAAACTGCCCCATAGAGTGCAGATCTGTGGTGAGATCCACACTTGCAGGAAAAATGCCCTTCTGATCCTTGCCTTCACTCTCACCATAGAGCTGCTTCCACCATTCCGACACATAATGGACACAGGGTTCATAATTAGCCAGAATTTCGATGCTTTTTCCCTTTCTCAGCAGGATGTTGCGCAGGGCTGCATACAGCAGTGCATCATTCTCCTCATAGGCAGCCTCCAGAGCACGCTTTCTTCCGCTGGCAGCTCCTTCCATGAGCCTGTCGATATCTGCACCGCTCACTGCGATAGGCAGCAGGCCTACTGCCGTCAGCACAGAGAAACGTCCGCCTACATCGTCCGGTACTACAAAGGACTCATAGCCCTCTTCAGCAGCAAGATTTTTCAGGGATCCCCTTGCCTTGTCCGTTGTGGCATAGATTCTCTTGGCTGCTTCCTCCTTGCCGTATTTTTTCTCCATCATCTCTTTGAATACGCGGAAAGCAATTGCAGGCTCGGTAGTGGTCCCTGACTTGCTGATCATATTGATAGAAAAGTCCCTGTCCCCGATTACATCCATCAGATGCCTGATATAGGTAGAGCTGATAGAATTTCCTACGAAATAGATCTCCGGGGTCTTTCTCACAGACGGATCCACCATATTGTAAAAGCTGTGTCTTAAAAATTCAATGGCTGCCCTGGCTCCCAGATAGGAACCGCCGATACCGATTACCAGAAGCACCTGGGAATCACTCTGGATCTTGGCCGCCGCCTTCTTAATTCTGGCAAACTCTTCCCTGTCATAGTCTGCCGGCAGGTCTATCCATCCCAGAAAATCACTGCCCGCCCCGGTTTTGGAAACCAGCAGCTCCTTTGCATCCATTACGGATCTCTTCATAAGCTCCACTTCATGTCCGCTGATAAATGCGGAAGCCTTGGAATAATCAAACGTTACTTTATTATTGGCCATCTGTCTCGCTCCTTTGTTCTTCCGGCCTGTATTTCTGCCGGATTGCCTAACATTAGTGTAGCAAAGTTAAATTTCTTTTTCAAGAATATTCAAGATTTTTTTTCTAGGCCAGAAACTGTCTCAGCAGCTCGTCCAGCTCCTCCTCCTCCTGATGGGTAAGAATCCCTTTTGTGCATTCTCCCTGCTCCCTGTCTTTACCGGATGTCCCCGGCGCCTGCTCCTTATCCTGCCCACTGTCTCCTCTGGTTGCGGTCAGGCCGATTTCCTCCCTGAGCGCCTGGCTCTTCTCTCTCACTCTCTCGCCGGCCTGTACCATCGTCTCTCCGGTCAGCTCCTCCCAGTCCATGGCAGACTGCCTCAGCTTATTTACCATATGGTTCTCCAGATAGTCCACCAGATTGGTCTTGAGCCTGTCCCTCCTGCTCTGCACATCCACCATGCCTGATATGGAAAAATACACATATAATCCGAGAAATCCGGCAATATAATAAGGCAGGATCCTTCCCACAGTCTCACCCCGGATAATCTCCCTGCAGGCAGCCACCCCTGCTGTTGCTACTGCCAGCAGCATAAACTGTCCTGCCAGATGCTGGAGCCCTGAGAGAGATATCCCCATAACAGATATCTTCAGGAGGAACTTATCCACAAAGACCGGAATATTAGGAACTCCTGCATTCATCTGATAGCAGTTGGCAAACTTCATCTTACATTGCTTCAGAAGCTTGTTTTTTGTGGCAGCCATATTATCCGTTTCTTTGATAATTCTCCGGTACATCACGCCAATTGCAGCCTGGCATACGATGCTTAAAAATAAAAAGACCACAAAGGCACAGCTAAGAAGTCTGTTTTCCAAAAAAACAGTAAGTACAGCAGACATATAAAACCTCCTTTCCCGACTTAAATATTATATCCAAAACTTTCATACAGCTCAATATATCCCGGACTGTAATGCATTTTCCTTATTCGACAAGCGTAATAATATCACTGGAAAAATCCTATAGCTTCTGTTATAATTATTTTATTTTCAGAAACAGGGTATAATTTCATGAAAGAATAAAGAACAATCTGGAGGCATCTGACAATGGCAAAAAGAATCGTTCTTACCGGCGGAGGAACAGCCGGCCATGTGACCCCGAACATCGCTTTGATTCCAAAGCTGCGGGAGCTGGACTATGAGATATATTATATGGGTTCTTATAACGGAATTGAAAAAAAGCTGATTGCTGATTTTGATATCCCCTACTACGGAATTGCTACAGGCAAGCTGCGCCGGTATTTTGATGTGAAGAATTTTACAGATCTCTTCCGCATTGTCAAGGGACACAGCGAGGCTCACAAATATTTAAAGGAAATCCAGGCTGACATCGTTTTTTCCAAAGGGGGCTTTGTCAGTGTACCTGTGGTACGCGCTGCTGCTTCTCTGGGTATCCCCTGTATTATCCATGAATCTGACATGACTCCCGGACTGGCCAACAAGCTGTGCATGCAGGCAGCTCACAAAATATGCTGCAACTTCCCGGAAACCCTTCAGATGCTCCCGGAGGGAAAAGCAGTGCTGACAGGCTCCCCCATCCGTGAGGAGCTGGCCAGAGGAAACAAAATCGCAGCCTACGACCTATGCAGATTTACCTCCAACAAGCCGGTCATCATGGTGATCGGAGGCAGCCTGGGTGCGGAAGCCGTCAACAAGGCTGTGCGGGAAGCCTTGCCAAAGCTTCTTGACGATTTTCAGGTCGTCCACATCTGCGGCAAGGATAAGGTAGACAATCTGATGCTGAATATCCGGGGATATAAGCAGTTTGAATATGTAAAAACCGAATTAAAAGACATCTTTGCCATGGCAGATCTGGTAGTTTCCAGAGCAGGAGCCAACTCTATCTGTGAGCTTCTGGCTTTGAAGAAGCCCAATCTGTTGATTCCCCTCTCTGCCCACAGCAGCAGAGGCGACCAGATATTGAATGCCAGATCCTTTGAAGCACAGGGCTTCAGTATGGTCATTGATGAGGACTATCTGACAGAAAATCTTTTAGTAGAAAAGATCCATGAGCTTTACTTTACCAGACAGACCTATATCAATGCCATGAGTGAGAGCAGCCAGCTCAACTCCATCCGTACCATCACCAATCTGCTGGAGGAGACCTTAAGAGACCTGCAGTCAGGCAATAAATGAGAAAAAATGCCGGCCATATCCTGCCCGGCATTTTTCTGCTCTGTCTTATATTCCCCTATATTTCAATCAGTTCATATTTATCGCTGCCGATCCCCAGCTTTACTCCATGCTCAATAGCAGATCTCCAGT
Organism: Lachnospiraceae bacterium; assembly: GCA_022781985.1. Lineage (GTDB taxonomy): Bacteria > Bacillota > Clostridia > Lachnospirales > Lachnospiraceae > Kineothrix. The sequence goes on from JALESH010000042.1 coordinate 33,764, forward strand.
TGGTCTGCGGTGCAGAATCCGTAAAGTGATCATGATGGACATGGGGCATGCGGTCCAGCTGGCTGTGGGCGATGATGGGCTGTTTATTCACTGCATCCGCACAGGCCAGATCCAGAGCAACCGGATCGAAGGAAGCAAACATTCCCACATCAGGTACTATGGGGATATCATTTTCCGCATGGCAGTCACAGTTGGGAGATACATCCACCACCAGACTGATATGGAAATGAGGCCGTTGCGCCAGAACTGCCTTGGTATATTCCGCAATCTTCCTGTTCAGGATATCGTTGGACTCGTCACCGGCAGCCTCTATGGCATCGGTGGGACATACTCCGATACAGCGGCCGCAGCCTACACATTTATCCTGATCAATGCCTGCCTTTCCGTCTGAAACAGAAGGCGCATCGTGGGCACATATCCTGATACAGCGGCCGCAGCCAATGCAGGGATCCTGGTTCACATAGGGCTTGCCCGCACTGTGCATCTCCATCTTGCCTGCCCTGGAGCCGCAGCCCATACCGATATTTTTCAGTGCGCCTCCGAAGCCTGTAGCCTCATGGCCCTTAAAATGATTTAAAGAAATCATAATATCCGCATCCATGACAGCACGGCCTATCTTTGCCTCTTTTATATATTCTCCGCCCTCCACGGGCACCAGTACCTCATCGGTTCCCTTCAGCCCATCGGCAATGATCACATGGCAGCCTGCAGAAAAAGGAGAAAATCCATTCTGATATGCAGCCTCCAGATGATCTAGGGCATTTTTCCTGCCTCCTACATACAGGGTGTTGCAGTCTGTCAGGAAAGGCTTTCCTCCCAGCTCCTTTATCACCTTCACCACAACAGCCGCATAATTTGGCCTTAAATAGGCCAGATTTCCCGGCTCGCCGAAGTGCATCTTAATGGCGACATATTTATTGTAAAAATCAATCTCCCCGATCCCCGCCGTCCTGATCAAACGCTCCAGCTTCTGGGGAAGATTCTCTTGAAATGATGTTCTCATATTGGTATAGTAAACCTTTGATTCAGCCATGTCATCCTCCATTCTTCCAATCATTTTAAAATACAAAATGAAAAAGGTGTTAAGCCTTCATCATCCAACAAAGACTTTACACCATGAGCTGCCTATCTGTCTTTATATTATAGCGGATTAGAACAGAGGTGTAAAGCCTTTATTGGTTCTGTGGGAAATTTGTATATAAAAAAACATCTTTTGTAATAATAAAAACTCTATGATATAATGTCCCCATAAAAAAATCCGGAAAGGTATCATTTACAACATGCTGTTTAATTCCTATATATTCCTTTTTCTATTTCTTCCTATGGCTCTTCTGGGATGGTACGGACTGAATAAACTCCGAAAATACGAACTGGCTAAGTTTTTCCTGTCCGGTATGTCCCTTTGGTTCTATGGTTATTTTAATACCTATTATCTGCTGGTCATCATCTTCAGCATCCTGACCAACTATCTTCTAAGCTATCTGATGACCCTTACCCATGGAAGGGCTGCCCGGCGTCTGGGCCTGTCCGGCGGTATCGGCTTTAATCTGGCTGTGCTGTTTTACTTTAAATACTATGACTTTTTTATTGAAAATATCAATCTCCTATTCCATACTGACTTTAACCTGAAGCACATACTGCTGCCTCTGGGCATCAGCTTTTTTACCTTCCAGCAGCTTTCCTTCATCATAGACCGCTGTATGGGCAGGTCGGAGCATTATTCCTTTGTGGACTATCTCACCTTTGTCACCTTCTTCCCCCAGCTTATAGCAGGTCCTATTGTACTGCACACAGAAATCATTCCCCAGTTTAAGGATCCTGAAAGGAAAAGCTTCCGGATTGAAAATTTTGTAAAAGGCCTCTGCTTATTTATACTGGGACTTGCCAAAAAGGTGCTGCTGGCGGATACATTGGCCCTGGCTGTGAACTTCGGTTTTGCCCAGACCTATTTTCTGGACTCACCCTCTGCCCTGTTGGTGATCCTGGCCTATACCTTCCAAATTTATTTTGATTTCAGCGGCTACAGCGATATGGCCATGGGACTGGCCGGCCTGTTCAATATCCGGCTTCCTGTAAATTTCAACTCACCCTATAAGGCCTGCAGTGTGAGGGAGCTTTGGCAGCGCTGGCACATGACCCTGTCCCGTTTTTTTATCACCTATGTATACATTCCTCTGGGCGGCAGCAAAAAGAGCCGGGGCAGAACCCTGCTCAATACCATGGTCATCTTTATGCTGAGCGGTCTGTGGCACGGTGCCAACTGGACCTACGTGGCCTGGGGTACCATGCAGGGCCTGCTGGTCATATGGGAAAACCTGGGGATAGTAGGGATAAGAGGAACAGAGGAAAAGACACCCTCCCGATTCCATATACCGAAATGGATGGGATGGATTTTTACATTTTCTTTTTTTAACCTGTCCCTGTTTTTCTTCAGAAGCGAAAATATGGCTTCTGCCCTCCAGATGTTTAAAAATCTGTTCTCTCTGCGGAATACAGGCTACATCCGCAAGCTGGCCGCCAGCATGGATATACCGGAGTTCTATCTTTTTGAACAGGCCGTCAGCCTACTGGCTCCCGAACTGCTCTCCGGTGCCTATATACTACTGCTTCTGCTTCTTCTGGCTGTCAGTGCCTTTATACTGACCCGGAAAAATTCTCTGCAGATTGTGGAAGCTGCCAGCTATGATTCCGGGTTCTGCTGGTGCATCACTCTCCTGTTTATCTGGTCCCTGATTTCCTTTTCCCAGGTAAGCACCTTTATTTATTTTAACTTCTGACGGAAGGATTTCATGCAATTTTTCAAAGTTAAGCAAGAATGGAGGACTTTATCCATGTCACAGACATCTGTTCCTGAAAAAGCTGCGGCACAGAACTTTGCAGCCTGTTTTTTTAAACGTACTGCCCTGCTCATGCTGCTTATCGGTACAGCGGTGGTACTCATCGATCCCTTTTACCACTATCATAAGCCCTGGTTCGGCCTGAAGGCAGTTCTCACCGACAAGGAATATCAATGCATCGGTTCCCTGCGCAATTTTGACTATGACAGCCTGATAGCAGGCTCCTCAGTGGCCGAAAACTACTATAACGGCTGGTTCGATCAGGGCTTTGGCTGTACCACAGCGAAGGCCATCCGCTCCTATGGCGCTACCGCCGATCTTTGCTATCTGCTGGATGCGGCCTACGAGGAGCACGACCTGAAATATGTATTTTACAACATGGACACCGCTTCCCTGTGTGCAGAGCCTGTACCCTCATACGAAATAACAGGATGCCCCATGTATCTGTATAACAAAAATTATCTGGATGATGTAAAATATCTGTATAACAAAGGAGTTCTCTTTGAGAAAATCCCCCACATGATCGCCCTGTCCACCATCGGAGACTACGATGAAAACGATTCCTACAACTGGGCTCAGTGGAAGGAATTCACAGAGAGCCAGACCCTGCGGCTGTATGCCCGCCAGCCCGAGATATCCCCTATGAAACCAAAGGATTTTTACCGGGAAAATCTGGAGGCTAATATGGATCTTGTCACCTCTCTGATCGAAACTCATCCCGAAACGAAATACAAGATATTTTTCCCTCCCTACTCTATGCTCTGGTGGGACAATATTTACCGCACCGGAGATCTGGAAGCCTATATCTATAACATGGAGCAGGCTATGGGACAGCTCCTTACCTATGAAAATGTGGAAATCTATTATTTTCAGGATGAAAAGGATATGATTACCGACCTGGACAACTACATGGATACCCTTCATTTTACTCAGGATATCAATCAATATATGGCTGAACAGATCATCTCCGGCAGAGACCGGCTGACATTGGATAACTACAGGCAGATTCTGTCGGAGATGAAAGAATTTGCTTATGAAATTGTGAATAAATTAATTCTTCCTTATGAAGATCGGATCGGAGTAGGATAACTCCCTTTACTCAGCTGCTGTGGTCTCAGCTTCTGCAGCCTCATCTGCTGTGGTAGCCTCTGCTGCATTCAGCGTCTCTTCTGCCATGCCTGCATCTTCTGCTGCTGTATCTGTAACTGCCTCACTTCCTGTCGCTGCCGCGTCCTCTGCCGCAGGCTCTGTCACTGCGGCATCTGTTGCTGCCGCATCTGTTGCTGCTGCATCCTCTGCTGCAGTATCTGTGACTGCAGTATCAGTCACTGCATCCTCTGCTGCTGTGTCTTCAGCAGGGATCTCATCCCCAACCGTTGTTTCAGACTCTACTGCTGTATCATCTGTGATCGCTGTCTCAGTACTTCCGCAGGCCATCATCAGGGCTGCACATGTTGCTGCTGCTGTTAAAAGCATAACTACTTTCTTTTTCATAATTTTCTCCTCCTGAAAATGAAAAATAAATTGTTCTGCCATTCCCCCTTATGTATATTTAGGGTTATATGAACGGCTTTTAAACATCATATGTCATATTTGTGTTCAAAATGTGAACAAATTATTTATAATTTATGAATACCTGTTTTTTGATTTACAAACTGTTTATTTATATATAAACTGTAATTGTTGACATACAGGCTCTGAATGCATGTATTCACTCAGAACAATTAATAATATGTTCCACAGAAAGGATTTATGTATGAAATTAATATCTTGGAATGTAAATGGCCTCCGTGCCTGTGTAGGCAAGGGCTTTCTTGATTTTTTCCACGAAGCGGATGCGGATATTTTCTGCCTGCAGGAAACAAAGCTGCAGGAGGGACAGATCGATCTGGAGCTGCCAGGCTACTTCCAATACTGGAACTATGCAGAAAAAAAGGGCTATTCCGGCACAGCTGTCTTTACAAAAAAAGAACCTCTCTCCTCTGCCTTTGGCATCGGGATAGAGGAACATGACCATGAGGGCCGTGTTATTACATTAGAATATGAAGATTTCTATATGGTAACAGTGTATACACCCAACTCCCAGAACGAGCTTGCCAGGCTTCCCTACCGTATGCGATGGGAAGAGGATTTTCTGACTTATTTAAAAAATCTGGAAAAGAAGAAGCCCGTCATCTTCTGCGGAGATTTAAATGTGGCCCATAAGGAAATCGACTTAAAAAATCCCAAAACCAACCGCAGAAATGCAGGCTTTACAGACGAAGAAAGAGAAAAATTTACCATACTTACCCAATCCGGCTTTACAGACAGCTTTCGTTATTTCTATCCTGATAAGGAGGAGATTTATTCCTGGTGGTCCTATCGCTTCAGTGCCAGGGCAAAAAATGCCGGTTGGCGTATCGACTACTTTGTGGTATCAGACAGCCTTAGGGACAGGATGGAGGATGCCCTGATCTACACGGATATCCTGGGATCAGACCATTGTCCCGTAGGACTCATCCTGAAGTAGGGGAAGGATTTGAAGACAGGAGCTGCTGCAGCTCCGGAGACCCGTCATAGTAATGCAGCAGCAGCTGGACTACCCTGGTATAGCTGCGGATTCCGTCCTCTATGCCATTGAAAACCATTGTGGTCTCCGTAAATTTATCGGAAACCTTATCTACTATCTCCGTACGGATCACTGCCCTTTCCTCCACCTCTTCCCAGGTTTCTTTTTCCAGAAAAACATTATCCTGAGAAACCTGAGAGGAAATGCCTGGATGGGAGGCATACAGGGCATCATCCCTGCC